>NZ_CP024628.1:1231227-1539034 GCF_024449095.1 Vibrio coralliilyticus | reverse complement strand
AATAAGTTAGATTTAAAGTGTTACAACATCACTTATTTACAATGTAAAGGAGATGTCTCCAAGAAATAAGAAATTGACTCGGAACGATTGATATCTGCCCATAATTTACGGTCTGTGTCATTTCAATTTGTGAGCCCTTAGTTCAGCGCCTATCTTACATACAATAGGACTGACCTTAATCGGAAAGCTTGGAAGTAACTTTTGCTAAGAAATACGCTAGGAATCGAAACGATGATCAAGGCGTTTACTTTGATCATGCTTTCAGGGGGAAATCATCTTCAAAGAAGCATGATCAAGGAAAAATAGTGCTTCGTTAAAAGTTTAAAGCTCTCACTTTCAAAAGATCCTTACTCGGATCAATGATCAAGTGATTCTATGCTTCGGAAGCATGTAAAAAAGGAGAGAAATTACGGAAGAATGCAGACGAACTAAGGCATTGAGTCAATAAAGCAAATCAAGAGTACAAATCGAGGGACAAAAGTCATAATATTCTAAGCTGGTGTTCCTACATGATCATGCTTTCGCTCGATAGGCTAATCAATCAAAGTAATGCTCGTGGAAAGGAAAGATGTCAGATGGATTTCAAATTGATGAATAAACCAACAAATTTAATCGTATTCGGTCATTTTTTTCCTACACCTTGATCATCGTTTCGTTGTTAAAACCAAAAATACACACTAAATAGGGCTCATTACTTTCAGCAAATCGCTTTTCACTGTGGATAAAGTGTGGGTCTATGATGATCATGCTTCAGACGTAGTAATGATCATGCATTCGCTAGACTAATGATCATGGTTCTGTAAGTATCTGATCATGCTTTCCTCTTTTTTATGATCATGCTTTCGTACATATCATGATCATGCTTTCAGATGTGGATAAAAAAAGTTCATTAATAACATGAGCTTGCAATAATAACTTGGTTCAGATCATTAGATCATATAATCAATAAAGATCATTTAAATCAGAAAGATCAGTTATTCAAAACAACAAGTTTTCTCTTTATTTATAAGGCTTTTTTCTTTATCCTTTCGGAACCATAGCAATATTACGGCTAACGTGACATGGATCATAATAAATGAGCTCAGAAGAAAAAGTATTGATCAAAGCTCCTAGGAGTCATAAAGATGGACATATGTTTGAAGTGTCCGAAGCCGCCGTAAATTGGATCGAGCAATATCAGCATTTCAAAGGCGTGACTAAAAGCATCGTTGAGCTTTTGAATCTAATTTCATTACAAGGTTTTAGTAGTAAAGATGGTTTAGTATCTACTACAGAACTGATTGAGGCGACAGATGGTCAACTGACTCGAGCCGCCATTCAACAGCGTTTGCGTGCAGCTGTAAATATTGGCCTCTTTCAGCAAATTCCGGTCCGTTTTGAAGAAGGCCTCGCCGGGAAAACCATGTTGCACCGCTTTGTAAACCCAAATCAGTTGATCTCTGTTCTTGGAGCCACCAGCTTGATGACAGAGTCGGTAAAGCAAAGCGAGAAACAAAAACGATCTAAAGCTCTGGCACAGACACACGTCAATAAACGGTTATTGAATGAGCATGGCCTAAATACACCACCAGCGATGAAAGATGAAGCAGACCAGTTTGTGGTTTCACCAACTAACTGGGCGGGTATTATTGATCAAGCTTTAGCGCCTCCACGTACTCGTAAACAATATCAAAAGAGTATGGTTTTGATCTCTGGCACCAAAGCTGTGATCGAAACACGTTCTTCGAAGAACATCATGACCGTCGATGATCTTATGACGCTGTTTGCGCTATTCACTTTGACAGTTCAATATCATGATCATCACCAACATCAGTACCAGCTGGACGCAAAACAAACCCCTAATAAAACCCCACTATACATTACTGATATCTTGTCTTTACGGGGTAAGAAAGACAGTGGACCGGCTCGTGATTCGATCCGTGACAGCATTGATCGAATCGAATTTACCGACTTTCAATTACATGAGTTGACAGGCCGTTGGTTGAGTGAAAATATGCCTGAGGGTTTCAAGAGTGATCGTTTTCGCTTTTTGGCCCGCACTATCACAGCATCGGAAGAAGCACCGACAGAGGGGGCTGACGGCGAAATTCGTATTAAACCCAACTTATATATATTGGTATGGGAACCTTCTTTCTACGAAGAGTTGTTGACTCGTGACTATTTCTTCCTTTTCCCTCCAGAGATCTTGAAACAGCACACTTTAGTTTTCCAGCTCTATAGCTATTTCCGAAGCCGCATGTCTCGTCGTCATACCGACGTGATGTTGCTTAGCACACTCAATCAGAAGTTAGCGCGTAATATTGAATGGCGCCGATTCTCGATGGATTTGATCCGCGAATTGAAAAAGTTATCGGAAGGGGAGGGCACGGACGATCTGTTTAAGGTCAATCTATGGGGTTATCACCTAACGATCTCCACGATCGTAGAAGGCGGTAAGATCAAAGACTACCAGTTTGACATCAAGTGTGATGCTGAAGAAGTGCTTCGTTACTCGCGTGCTCGCACGACCAACGCAGGTAAACGTAATATGGCCCCTACGTTGCCTAACCCACTGCGTAATGAAATGGTCACTAAGCAGCAGTTAGATGAAATGTCGCAGATTATTGATGGCGAGTTTGAACCCATCCAGCGCAAAGAACGTTCTCCAAAAGGAAAATTGGGACGTAGAGTTAAAATCCGTAAGCATTTAGTCGAGATCAATGCAGACGAAATTACCATTACCTTATCCAAGTATACCTCTCCAGAGGCCCTAGAACGCTCTATAATGGCTTTGGCTGCGATGACAGGGCATTCACACAACTCGATTCAGGAAGAGTGTCAGGAGCTCATAGAGAAGCTTGATTTCCTTCGTGTAGGAGACGAAATCATTCCGTACGAGACACTAAGCAAGTTGATTGAACTTTACAACGGGCAGAGTGAAAATAAACACTTATCCATTGAACGTCTAATTGCTGGTCTCGCAGTGAGACGCAAAGTGTGTAAACAAGTTCATGAAGGGCACCTTGATGAAGGTGTGTTTAGAGTACTTGATGAAGTGGCGGTATAACCCTAGATACTCGTACACATAGTGAATTGCCAGCATGTGCTTGCTGGCTTTTTGATATTATTTCTCTGTGTTACATACCTAGTGTGAATAGACAAACCTACTACATTCCCCTGACAGTGAACTGACATTGCTCACCGGGGAGTTGGATATTATTTATCCCGAATAGACAACCTTTTGTCCTTTCTGATGAATAAGGGATTTGGATTATCCCTGATAGATTGGCTCATATTGTTACATTCATTCTGAATTGTTTGCGAGTTCTTTTGAACTCGCTTTTTTTTGTCTAAATTTCTTCAAGTATTGAAAGCATGATCAAGGGGGACTTGATCATTGTTCCGTCAATCAAGGATCTTTCATTTCTGTAGTTCTAATGACAAAAAACAACGGTTTCTCTCCCTAAAAGATTCGTATTGTAAATGTAACTTTATTATTTAAATCAGATCCTTATTCCATCTATTTCCTCATAAATATTAATTAGCTCTCGTTCATTTTTTGTTAATGGAAATGTCATTTCTTACTTCAATGATATCCCCGCACTACGTGTGCAGTGTTTCAATTTACTTATTGGATATTAAGAAAAAATATGATGGATTTTGCCAGATTGGTACGCATAGTACTTATTGCACTCAGTTGTTTAGTATTGAGTGCATGTGATGAAACAGACAGTGAAATAGAGACAGAAATTACTGAGACCGTTCGCTCCCATTCTCATAATGACTACTATCGAGAAGAGCCTTTTCATGGTGCAGCCGAGTTGGGCTTTGGTAGTTTTGAGGCGGATGTTTACTATAAGGCTGGTTATGAGGAGGTTCTCATTGCTCATGATGAAGACGATTTGGTCAATGAATGGAAATTTGATGAGCTTTATGTCCAACCGATTGTTAACCATGTCAGAAATAACCAACAGCAAATGTATGATGGCTGGGACTATACGGCTGTTCTTCTGATCGACATCAAAACACAAGCTGCTTTCACTTGGCAGGCGGTAGAAAAGGTCCTTAAGCAATATCCTGATGTGTTTAGTCGCTACGAAAACGGTAAAGTATATCAAGGCCCTGTTACTGCGATCATTTCTGGTAACCGCCCAATAGAGTTGATGCAGCAGCAGCAAACTCGTTACTCGTTTGTCGATGGGCGTTTAAGCGATCTTGATAAAGGGTATTCTCCGACTCTTATGCCGCTGATTAGTAATAATTTTGATCATTTTGATCAAGAACAATTTGGTAATTTTGATGGGACAGGGGAATGGCCAGAAGAGGCCCTTGAGGAGCTGGAGAGAATCATCACAACAGCTCATGCAAATAAGCAGAAGATTCGCTTCTGGGCGACACCTGAGGACGATGCCGAAACACGCGACACAATATGGGGTGAACTAACCAAAGCTAATGTGGACTACATCAACACTGACCTATTGCAGACCCTTCATGATTGGTTATTGGTTAATGATCCACACCCAGATATGCCGGGGTTGAATTGGCTAGATCATCCTGATTGGCAGCCGATGGATTAGTAAAAATGACGTAGTAGGGAGATTATGGCAGCGTTACTCGCTGCCATATTATGAGCGTTCAATGGCATAGTGTGGATGAACCTTGATCATTGTTCCGTGACTCATTCCAACTTTGTGCCGCCATAAACCGCACATGAGCATCTACCCATTGATGTGATGTCTCTAGCCAACGGCTATGAGTCTGTTGGCGACAAAACTCCAAGCCTATTACTGTTAGGTGTTGCATTTGCATCATGCACCAATGTTTCAATGCCAGTTCACTGGCCGAGTTAGTAACCACTTTTTGTAGCTTACTGTAGGCAAGTTGTAAGAATTGGTAGGCCTTGTTAGGAGAGGTGTATCGCTCGCGCTCAAAGATACGCAAGCAACCATCAAACCAGCACGCAATAGCTTTACTTTGTTGTTGTGTGATGCGTGGTCCCCAAATTTGCTCTGGTGGTGATAGGATCAATGACTCGAGAAGCTCTCCTTGATCATGCTTTCGAGATTGATACCAGAGTCCCATTTGCTTCACCCACGTATCTAATTGATTCATGTCGCCCTCGCTCAAGTGCTTCAACTTATTTGATCTACCTTTTCGATTGCAATTTTCTCGCAGAGCAGATCAACCTCTAGACAATAGTGTGGTTCATGGTTGAGTTATTAACCAAGTAGCAGGGCAGAAGAATGTGTTATTGGGTGGGCTGAAGTCGTGGCTTGATAAACATGTTTGAGGAGTAATTGTAGTTAATGAGTATCAAGATAGAGCGATTGTTTACCCAGTAAAAATGAGAGCTTGATCGCCTTAAAATTCTTAGGGGTAATCCCTTAAATGTACTTCGCCAGTTAGCTATGCGCAAAGCTTATTTATACAAAAAACACTAACTGTGTACGAACTATTAGCGTAATCACATTATGAAGCTAAAATTCTTAACAAAGGCAGTCAGCTTTTGCTACAGATTAGCTGTCCCTAGCATGGTTTGTTCGGAGGTTACAATGTCCATTAATTCTATTGACCATGATGAAATGACTAAAATCACAGACAAGTGGGATTTCACGGAAGAAGTTGAGTCACAAAAGCCAACCAAAAGCGTTAAGTCAGCGGAAGCTCGTCGTCGTATTGAAGCATTAAGAGAGATTCGCGAAAGTGGCTTAACTATTGAGGAAGCGAAGGATCTAGGCATATTACACTAGTCGTGATAACAGTAATAATTGACTTAAGGGTGGCTCAAATAGCCACCCTTAATTTTTCTTTTTTTGATCTCAATTAAGTCACTGTGTGTGCTTTGAGTGCCCATTTAACTTACGAGTGTGTTATATTTTCTCCCCATATTTTTACAGATACAGAACCCTTGTATGTCTATTAACCTATCGACACTCCCTGCCAATGAGAAAAATAAAATTGAGCTTGATAAGCAAGCGTCTTTCTTAGTTTGGAAAATGCGTGAAGCAAAAGCAGGTCCTGATGAGATAGATCAGCAGGCAAACAAGATCCAAAATGAAGAAGAGCGAACTGCATTTCTTGAATCTGTAGCCAAATACAAACGAGTAATGGGCGTCGCCTGACCCTTTTTCTCAGCAAAGCGAGAAATTGAAATGGTCTCGTTTTTTGCTAAAATCCTTCGCGTTTAATTGAATTAGAGAGAACATCCCGATGGGAAGAAGTTTTGAAGTGCGCAAAGCCTCTATGGCGAAAACAGCGGGCGCAAAAATTAAAGTTTATTCCAAATACGGTAAAGAAATTTACATGTGCGCGAAAAATGGTGGTGCAGACCCAGACATGAACTTGTCTCTTAAGCACCTGATCGCAAAAGCGAAAAAAGACCAAGTTCCTGCACACGTTATCGACAAAGCGATCGATAAAGCAAATGGTGGTGGCGGTGAAGACTACGTTCCTGCGCGCTACGAAGGCTTTGGTCCTGGTGGCACAAGCGTCATCGTTGATTGTCTAACTGACAACGGTAACCGTACTTTCCAAGATGTGCGCCAGTGCTTCGTTAAAACAGGGGCGAAAATTGGTGTTGAAGGTTCTGTTTCACACATGTTTGATCACCAAGCAGTATTCCAGTTCAAAGGCGACGATGATGAAATCATTCTAGAAACGCTGATGATGGAAGACGTAGACGTGACTGACGTTGAACTTGAAGATGGCGTGATTACGGTTTTCGCTCCTCACACTGAGTTCTTCAAAACTAAGACTGCGCTAAACGGTGCCTTCCCAGACCTGACTCTTGATGTAGAAGAGATCACTTTCGTACCTCAAACTCACACGCCTGTTGCGGGTGAAGATGCAGAGAAATTCCAGAAGTTCTTAGACCTTCTTGATGATTGTGATGACGTTCAGCAGGTTTACCACAACGCTGAGTTGTAATCGCAGCGCTGAAAATTAGATAAATCAAAAAGGGATCGATTCGATCCCTTTTTTTGTTTTCGTGTATCGTCCTAAATATGGTTGATACCAAACTCGAAAGAGCATTCATTCTGCTCACTTTGTTATTGATGGATCAATAATGACCAAATTTATTCCGATTGTATTAGGTTGTAGCTTGGCTTTTTCCGCTGCTTCAACCGAGCAGGAGCTCGTGACGAAAGCGCAGAAGCTCTATGAAGCAGGCGATAAAAAACAAGCGCAGACTTTGTTTATTCAGGCGGCTGAGCAGGGCAGTGCAGAAGCGCACTTTAGACTTGCTTACCAATACGTTTTACCAGATGAAGAGAGTGTCTATCATTTGCAGCAAGCCGCGGCGCATGGTCACCAAGAGGCACTAAAATACTATCTAGATAAGGTCTTTTTCCGCGCTGGTAGTATTAGAATGTCTGACCCTAAAAGCGCATTAGAGACTTACTATAAAGCCAAACATAAAAATCCTCGTTTGTCCCTCTATGGCGAACAAGAAAAGGTGCAAGTACTGACTTACGCTGCTGAAGTCCCTGAGCGTGACCCTGATACGTTCTTTAAAACTTTTCAGGTAGAGGATGAAGACGGAGATTGGCCCTTCTACGATGTATGGGAGTTAGCTGAGCAAGCTTCAAAAGAGGGAGGAAAGTTTGGTAAGCCCGATCCAGAGCTTGTGTTTTGGTTGATCACGCGTGGTGGTGATGTGCCTGCAGAGCTCTCATTCGCGGTGACCGATTACTATAAACATTGGAAAAATGATCAAGTGGTGCCTTTTAACCTTTGTCATTACGTGACCAGTGGCGCGGGGGCAGGGTATTGCGCTGATAGGAATGCCGTAGAGCAGGAGAAACGTCGCCAAAGTGAGCTTTCAGCGTTAACTGAAAAACTGCCTGGGGAGAGCCTAGCTCTGTTGAATCTGGCCTATAAAGAGATGGAAGATTTTGTCACGCTCAAAGCGCAGCAAGAGGAAATGCATGGTGGTACGGGGCGTACTGCTTGGATTATAGACTCGATTCAATCGCAGAAGGATCTTTACCTTTCAATGCTAGATAAAGCCATTCAAGGCGATATAGAGGCAGTTTCCACGCCGCTCAGTGAAACAGACAGCCAATTAAATGCGTCATACAAAAAGCTAATGAGTGCGCTTAAACTGCCAGCTGAAGACTATGCGATGCTAAAACCAGAAGCTGATGATGTAAGAGAAGTGCAAAGGCAGTGGATTAAACATCGCGATGCGACATGTCGCCTGATTGCGTCAGTCGAGCCAAGGTTAAAAGAGCAATGCCTCAACTGGATAACGGCTAAAAGAGAGCAAGAGTTGCAAGGTATTATCACGCCATAATGGCACCAATAAAAATGAAAGGGGACGTGAGGTCCCCTTTTTGTTTTTTAAAACGCTTTAAGCCTGCGAGACAGCGTTTGCGCCAGCTAACCAGTTAGACAACTTTCTAATTTGCGGTAAGACCGTCAAGTTAAGTGTTAGCGCTGCTGGCCATGCCAGAAGAAAGCTATCTAGCCAAATTGCTGGCCACTCGTTACTAAACCCCAGTTTATAGCCAGAAATTAATCCCGACATAATGATGGCCATGGTCAAAGACGAAAGTAGGGTGGAAATCCAAAAATGTTTGCGGCTCATAAATTCTCCTCTTGTTGTTGTTGTTTTGATGCTTTAAAGGATATAACTATCCATAAGTGAAAAAAATAAGCAGGTTTAGAAGTATGGATTCCATATTTGGAAATGTTGATGATCTCTATCTGTTTTGTTGTGTTGTCGAAGAAGGCTCTTTGCTTGCTGCTTCTAGGAAGCTTCAGCTGCCGGTTTCCACCATGTCCCGCCGGCTTTCAGCCTTAGAGCAACGTCTGAATATTCGATTGCTTGAGAAGAAAGGCAGGGAGCTAGTTGCTACGCAAAGTGGCTTACAGGCGTTTGAGTTGTTGCAGAGTGGTATGGAGTCTATTGAGTCTGGCTTTGGACAAATTGTCTCTGATACTCAACAAGTCTCAGGTAAGATAAAACTCGCGATACCACATAACTTTTATCGTGCTTTTGTCGGTGATGTCGTTGAACAGTTTTTGGTTGATTATCCACTGGTTTCGCTCGATTTAGTCCTTAGTCAAGAGCAAGCGGTACCACAAACAGATAGAGATTTACTGATTACCTTCGATTTGGCAGATATGAACGACATGATTGCCAGACCTTTGTTTAAAGCACGACATGCTTTCTTTGCTAGCCCCGAATACATAGAAAAAGTGGGTAATGTGGAAGATTTACAACAACTCAGCAAACTGGACTGGATCAGTGTGGATCACGCATTGGATATCTCGGTTTACGACCAAGACCGCTTAATCGATGTGATGAGCGTGAAACCTAAGTTGATTGTTAACGATATTCTGGCGGTTTGCGGTGCGGTTGAAAAAGGACTTGGAGTAGCTTCTTTGCCGTTCAGGCATGTTCATAAAGAAATGAATATTGTACGGGTTCTGCCTCAGTATCAACGCAGTGTTAGACAAGCCTACTTGGTTTATAAGCAAAGGCGCTATCAGCCTAAAGCGCTGAGTTTGTTGGTAGAGCGTTTAATGGCTGGCGTAGAGAAGATGCAAGAGCCAACGGATTTTACACTGTAAAGTCACCTCAATTGAAATTGAAGAGTAAAGGAAATCAAATGGATAAAGTAGTCATCGTTACAGGAGCGGGAAGAGGGATTGGAGCAGAAACCGCCAAGCTACTTGCGAGCCAAGGCTATGCCGTCGCTGTCAATTACCTTAGAAACCACCAGCGCGCTTATGAAGTGGTTGAGCAGATTACTTCCACAGGCGGAAATGCGTTCGCTATTCAGGCTGATGTTTCAGACCAAGAGCAAGTTGAAGCTATGTTTGCCCAAGTTACCCTGCGCTATGGCACGGTCACTCATTTGGTGAACAATGCAGGTATTCTGTTTACTCAATCAACCTTGAGCGAGATTGACTTAGAGCGATTCAAGAAGGTAATGGATGCCAATGTCATAAGCTGTTTTTTGTGCTGTAAGGCGTTTATCAATCAGCTTGATATTGATGGGGCTATCGTTAATGTTTCATCTGCGGCTTCAAGAACCGGAGCTCCGTTTGAATATGTAGACTATGCAGCGTCAAAAGGAGCGATGGACTCATTAACTAAAGGGTTGTCTCTTGAGCTAGCAGAGCGCAATATTCGAGTGAATGGGGTTCGACCTGGTTGCATTTATACTGAAATGCATGCGGATGGCGGCGAACCTGGACGTGTAGACCGACTCGCTTCGCAAATTCCGCTTGGAAGAGGAGGAACGGCATTAGAGGTGGCTCAATCGATAGCCTGGCTATTGTCCGAAGAAGCATCGTTTGTGACTGGTTCGTTTATCGATATAGCGGGTGGAAAGTAGGAGAGCCTTGTTGATCCACGTTGGTGTTGACATTGTAAAGTGAAACGCCATGTTGATGTCATGGCGTTTGTTTTTTACCACTCAACTCGATTTACATTGGGTGGGTGACGGCTTGTTCTGCCGTAGTGCCAAGATCGCTTGAGGAAGAAGAGACATCACAATCATGCCAATCATTAAACTGTATTGGAAGGGCGTGAATGACTCACCAAGCAATATCAGGCCGGTTACGATGCCTGCGATTGGGTTGGCGATGCCACCAAAGGTAAAATCCACCACTGTCATGCGCTGCAGAAGCCATACATACATGCCATATCCCAACGCTGTGTTGAGACCGACCACCCACAATAAACCTAAGCTATTGCGCAGTGAGAAGTTCTCTAGTGCGTTGCTGTATTGAACCGGATCGATGAAGGCTTGGAATCCTGCCGCGACTGACAAAATCGTGCCACCGAGAATCAGTTGCCACGTCAATACAGTCCACCAGTGCATGCGATTACCTAGTGATTTCGTCAGAGAGCTACCCGCAACAATACACATGATGGCAGCCAGCATAGCCCCCATCCCAATCGGATTGAGGCTGATAGAGCCCGGAGAGAACAGCATCCATGCAAGGCCAATCAGTGCGGCGCCACAGACGGCTTGTATGTAGTTAGGACGGTGTTTATTCACCACCCAATGATACACCATGGCAAACACAGGTACCGATACCATACCGACACCCGAAATTGCTGAAGGCAGAGTCAATGCCATCACAAATATTAAGCCAAAGAAGGTCGCAATGTTGATCAATCCAAGGCTGAATAAAATTTGCCAGTCCCCTTTTTTCGGTAGGGACGGCTTAATCATCAGTAACAGCAGTCCGGCAGGCAGTGCTCGAATTGCCCCCAAAAGCAGAGGAGGCCAATCGGACAAAGTGAACTGTGTTACCGCATATGTTGTTCCCCAAAAGAAGGCGGGGATCATTGCCAGTAATATATTCATAATTATTTATCTTTACATTAAGATATTTTGCGTGAATGTACGCCTAAAAGTTCTGTTTGTAAAGTATCTTTATGTTAAGATACTTCGACACGTCATTTTGTTAGTGGAGAAATCTGTTCATGGACGCTATAGATAGAGTGGTCGATCAATGGGCAAAGGAAAAGCCCGAATTAGATACTGAACCGATGGCCATCATGGGCAGGCTGCTCAGAATTGCCAAATATATGGAAACGGAAGTCACGCAATTGCATAAGCGCTATGACTTAAAGCTGGGTGAGTTTGATGTATTGGCAACTTTGCGTCGCAGTGGATCACCGTTTCGTTTGACTCCTTCCGAGTTGATTGATTCTATGATGCTGACTTCTGGTGCGATGACCAATCGACTGGATAAATTAGAATCTAAGAACCTTATTGTGCGAGAGCACAGTAAAGAAGACCGCCGTAGTGTCACTGTGCAGCTCACAGATGAAGGTTTTACCTTGATTGATAAAATCATTGAAGAGCATGCAGAAGTGCAGCATAAACTGGTCAAAGGTATGAACTCAAACCAGAAGCGTCAGATTAATCAGATCCTCAAAGGTTGGCAGACTCAGTTCGAGTAATGTCATATTGTGCCCATCCAGTGGTGATTTTGCCGCTGTAGGTAGAAACCAAATGACAAAGAAAAACCAAGCCCCTACAAGTCAATAGGGGCTTGGTTTTTTAGTTTGGTCGAATCTCCAAGGTCAACATGGATGGATGACTGTGGCTACAGTGAATGGTGTTTTTGGCCACTTGTTTGGCATACGCCTCACCTTCGGGTTCACCGCTATTTGGGTTGACGTCAAACTTAGGGAAATTGCTGCTGGCAATGTCTAATCGCAGTTTGTGCCCTTGCGCGAAGCAATTCTGAGTGGCAAACGCTTCAACCTCAATTTCGTAAATCACCCCACAGCGAAGCAGCTCTGGCTGCTGCCAGCTTTTGTGGTAGCGACAACGAAAGATGCCATCGGAGATGTTCATCGCGAAGCCTTGCGGGTAGTCCTCGCTTGGCGGATAAACATCAACTAGTTTGATGGTGAAATCCGTATCCGGTGCGTCGGATTCAATAAACAGTTTCGCCGATACTTTTCCTGACACAATCAAATCTTCAGTGAGTGGTTCGGTTTCAAACACCAACACATCCGAACGTGCTGCAAGAGGAAGGTTATTGCCTTTGGCTCCGTAAAAGCGAGCATCTTCACGCTGATCGAACGCGCCTCCTTCAAACACCGGCTTACCCGAGGTTAACGCACCGCCAACAGTGGGGACTGGGTTACTCGGATCGGCCAGGTAGCTGATGTGATCGTCTGTGACCGGTGCTTGCTGGGTCAGCAGGCCCTGTCGGTGCAGATACCAGTTCTGAGCTTCGGTATTTTTCATTGGCCAGCGATCACTGCTTAACCACTGGCCTCCGTGCTTGAGCCTGCCCAGTTCGCTTTTTTCACCTGAACCGCCGCCCATTTGGAACACCTGCACGTTTGCAAACGTATGACGGTCATCATTGAGCAGCCAGCGCTGGAACCACTTCACGCGAAAATCCAGCCAGTTGCTGTCAATGTTGCCGTCAAATGAGGCCTCCTGACCGAAATCCACATCACCGCTATGCGTGGTATTTCGATCTCCATGTAGCCACGGGCCCATGATCAGTGCTGTTTGAGAGCGACTCTTCTCACTCAGTACTGTGTAGTTTTCCAGCGTGCTTTTAACGTATACGTCGTACCAGCTCGACATCAACAACACCGGAATATCTGCAATGTTCTGATAGCTATCAAGCGCGTAGATGCCGGACTTTTTCCAGAAATTACTGAAACTGCCCTGTTTCCACTGCTCAAGCAGATACGCTTCATATTCAGGCACGTGGCGCAGTGGCGACTGTCCGGCTTTCCACGGCAAGTACTTAAACCATTCGCGAATGTCTTCTTGCTCCAGCGCTTTTTTCACCACAGGATCTTGCTCGGCCTTGGGGCTCACTAGTGCCTGGCGATAGGCCCATGTCGCCTGCTTGAGCTCAAACGCTCCGCCCTGACGAATACCGCATTGATAGGCATTGGAAAAGCCGCCTGAGTCCAGCACCATACTTGCCAGCCCCGGAGGATTGAGACATGCCAGTGCCAGTTGAGTGTGGGCGGCGTACGACAGCCCCATGGTGCCTATTTTTCCATTGCACCAAGACTGCTCAACTAGCCATGCACACGTATCGTAGCCATCTTCGGCTTCGTTGATGTACTTGGTAAAGGTGCCGCTGGACTGATAACGGCCGCGACAGTCCTGAAATACACACACAAAACCTTTATCAACGAATGCCTGCGCCATTTCTGCACGGGAGACTTTATGCCCTTGCAACGTGACTTCAGAACGAGAAGGCGCCGTTTTGTCGTAAGGCGTTCGCTCCATCACCACGGGCCATGGGCCTTCACCGTTGGTTGGAAAGTAAATATCGGTCGCGAGTGTTTCTCCGTCTCGCGTACGGATTTTGACATCAGTTACTGCTTTCATGAGATGTCCTTAGGCGTAAACATGTAAGCTGATGGATAGGAAAACCAGAGCACACGCAATGGTGATGAGGAAGAATGGGAAGATGTATCTCGCCCATTGCCCCCATCCGACTTGCGCAGTGGCAAGGAAGATCAGCAGCCCGCTGGAAGTCGGTGTAATGATGTTTGTCGCCCCGTTACCCATCAGGAAGGCCAGTACTGTGGTGTGTGGGTCGACACCAGAAAGCTGTCCAAGTGGGCCAAGGATTGGCATGGTGACGGCGGCTTGCCCTGAGGTGGATGGAATCGCCACATCAATGATCAGTTGAGAGAAGAACATGCCATAGGCAGCGAGCGTTGGTTGGCCCTCACCGATGACTCCGGCTAAGTGGTAGATGATGGTATCAAGCACTTGACCTTGCGCAAGGACAATAGCGACTGAGGTGGCGAGCCCGATCAATACGCCTGCGATGAGAACCTTTTTCATACCGCCGATGAAAGCGTTGATGGTGTCATTAGCTGACAAGCCACCGATGACAGCGAAAATCACGCCAAGCGAGATGTAATACGCAGATAACTCATTGTATTTCCACTTCCACGTTTGCGAAGCATAGACCAGAAAGGCGATGCCCAGCCCCAGAACCGTTAGTACAAGCGTATGGCGAATTGGCAGAGGTTTGTTGTCCCATTGTGCGACGATTTCCGTTGTGCGCGCTTCTTTGCGAATACTATGCAGCACGTACGCCACACCAATGATCATCAGTACCACGTAAACGAAAATACGCATCCCCATACCGCTGAATATCGGCACATCAACCAGTGGCTGAGCGACGGATAGGGCATAAGGGTTAGTGATCGATGCTAAGTAACCGACTTTAACCGGAATAGTGACAATCGCCAGCCCGATAATTTTTGACAGCCCCAGTCTTGTTGCCATGGCAACGACCATAGGTATCACGAGCAGGAACTCCTTCGCCATACCCATGAAGGTACTGCCCATGGAAAACACCACCATCAGGATGGGTACCAATAAGTAGACGTTACCGCGGGTGGCAGAAAGTGTGCGCTCAAGGCCAGTTTCAATGGCGCCCACTTTGTCGAGTACGCCGAACATGCCACCAATAAACAGCACCATGAAAATCATGCCTGCTTGTTTGGTGATGGCTTGAGGAATACTGACTAACGCATCAAGCAAACTGACGGCTTGAGCTTCGCCTTCTTGAGGGTAAATACCAATCAGGTTGAGCGGGGAGACGTCTTTTTCCAGCACTTGGTAGGTGCCGGGAATGATCAGTTTGCCGTTACGTTCAAACTGTCCAGAATCGAAAAAATAGGTCATCAGTACTGCTACCACAACGACAGACAGCAGGATGATTACAGGGTTTAAGTTACCTTTCTTCTTGGGTTGTTCAGTAACATTTTGTTGAGCTGGTGATATAGCTTCACTCACTTTAAATCTCCATTTCGTCACATTCTATCCTACAACATTTCTGCAACATATTTTTTTGTGTTAGGGTTTTCAATTTAATGACAAATAGTCATAGATGTATGACTAAAATGACTTATTTAAATGGAACCAGATGAATATAACGGCGAAACAACTTCGTGCGCTTAAAGCCATCAGCCAAGCTGGGACAACCAGTCTGGCGGCAGAGCAGTTGAACTTATCTCAATCTGGTGTGAGCCGAATGTTGGCTCAGCTGGAAAAGGAGCTTGATCTGGATCTCTTTGAACGAGACAGAGGGCGCTTGAAAATTAAGCCCGAATCGCTCAATTTGTTATCAAACGCACTGCACGTTTTAGAGGGTATGGAGCAGCTCCAGACTCAGGCGTCGGAAATCAAAAGGGGACGCAAAGCAAAGCAAGTATTCAAGATTGCAATGCCTTATACCTTTGCCAAGTCACTGGCCCCCAAACTTATCAAGCAGCTGGTGGCGCTATTTCCTGACGTGTCGGTTGAATTGTTTTCCAGCCATTATCAGTCGATTGAAGAAAGCGTCTATTCCGGTCAGGCCGATGTTGGGTTTACCCGCATCAGCAATCATTCTAAGTTTCGCTCCACGGCACTGGATTCAGGGATTGCGATGTGTGTGTTTCCCGAGGGCCACGAGTTCGAGGCATTCCATTCGGTCAACGCTGACAACTTGCGCGATCAGAAACTGGTTATGATCGGACGTAAGAGCAGTACTCGTCATGATGTGATGAACTGGTTTACTCGCAGTAATTTGTTTCCGGAAATCGTCGTTGAAGCGCACTCTGTCGATGTCGCT
The DNA here is from genome assembly GCF_024449095.1 of Vibrio coralliilyticus. Lineage (NCBI taxonomy): Bacteria > Pseudomonadati > Pseudomonadota > Gammaproteobacteria > Vibrionales > Vibrionaceae > Vibrio > Vibrio coralinecrosis. The sequence continues at coordinate 1,522,960 of NZ_CP024628.1, read as the reverse complement.
TGTTCACTGGTCGCGGAAGGGATTGGCGTGTCGATTGCCAACAGCACCATGCTCAAAGGAATGGACAATCACAAGATTCGAGCACTGCCGATCTTGGATTTGCCTCGCTATCAGTACGGCGTGATCCAGCGGCCTGATGACATTGCTAATGAGCGCAAACAGCCAGTCATTGATGCGTTTTCGGATTTACTTCAGGAAATGTTGACAGAACTGCCCGTGTTGGGCCGTTAACGGTAATAAAAAAGCGGCCGGAGCCGCTTTTTATGAAGGGTTATGCTGCATTCTCATCACAGAACAAGTCGGCGTGAGTGATACCACGCAGGGCGCAGCTTTCGTCGAGGTCAGAGATATCTCCACTGACACCGACCGCGCCGAGGATGTTCTGCTCAGCATCACGGATCAGTAAGCCACCGGGAACGGGGACCATGTTACCGTGTGCCAAAACGTTTACAGCGGAGATAAACGCGGGGCGGTTGTCTGCGTCTTGAGCGAGCTTTCTGGAGGAGCAGCCGAGCGCGAGAGCACCCCAGGCTTTTGCGATTGCGATGTCTGGCCGCATCATGCTACTGCCATCTTGTCGTTGCAACGTAATCAGCTTTCCTCCGCTGTCGAGTACAGCGACCGTCAGAGGGGCGCTTTGGCTCTTTTGTCCAGCCTGAAAAGTACCGTCAATGACGGCTAGTGCTTGTTCTAGAGTTAAACTTCCCATGTTATCTCCTGATTTTTTGTTTACGCGGCTCCTTGCAGAAGCTCGTAACTAGGTAAGGTCAGGAAGGTGGCGAACTCTTCTGCAGTAGACAACTTGTAGAAAAGGTCAGCAGTTTGTTCAAAGCGGCCTGCCGCATAGCGAGCCTCACCCACTTCCTGTTTGATAGTGTCGAGTTCCTGATACAACCACGTGTGGAATAATTCTTTGTTGAAGGTTTGGCCATCATCCAGCTTCACGCCGTGATGAATCCATTGCCATATGTTCGCGCGTGAGATTTCTGCCGTCGCCGCGTCTTCCATCAGACCATAGATAGGCACACAACCTGAGCCCTGAATCCATGCCTCAATGTAGTAAAGAGCAATGCGAATGTTCTTGCGCACGCCAGCTTCGTCACGCGAGCCTTCACACGGTTTAAGCAGCAGGTCAGCGCCAATCTCGTACGTAGGGCTGACGAAATCGAGCTGATTGACTTTGCCTTCAAGGTTTTTGTCAAACACAGACATCGCCAAGTCGACTAAAGCAGGGTGAGCGACCCAAGTGCCATCGTGACCATTGCGTGATTCACGTTCTTTATCTTCAATCACTTTAGCGGTGACGCGTTCCATCTCCTGCGGGTCTTTGGCAGGAATAAAGGCCGACATGCCGCCCATTGCCAGCGCACCACGCTGGTGGCAGGTTCTGACGAGTAACTGGCTGTAAGCATTGAGGAATTCTTTATCCATACCAACCACATGACGATCTGGCAGGATGCGATCTGGATGGTTTTTCAACGTTTTGATGTAGCTGAAAATGTAATCCCAGCGACCGCAGTTCATCGCCACGATATGATCGCGCATGGCATAGAGCATCTCTTCCATTTGGAATACTGCTGGCAGTGTTTCGATCAGTACGGTTGCGCGGATGGTGCCACGTGCCACGCCGAAGTGATCTTCAGTGAAAGCAAATACGTCATCCCACCATTTTGCTTCTTCCATGCTTTCTAGCTTAGGAATGTAGTAGTAAACGCCCAGACCTTGTTGCGCTCGGGTCTGGTAGTTGTGATAGAAGTACAAAGCGAAGTCCATTAAACAGCCCGGAATCGCTTGTTGACTGAATTGGATTGATTGCTCTGGCAGGTGCAGGCCGCGTGGACGAGCGATCAGTAGGGCAGGGTTAGCATTCAGCTCATATTGCTTATTTTTTTTGTCGTCAAAGTAGCTGATGGTGCCTGCGTTGGCGTCTCTGAGGTTGATTTGCCCTTCGACCATGTTTTCCCATGTCGGTGAAGAAGCATCTTCAAAGCAGCACATAAAGACTTTCGCGCCGGAGTTCAGCGCGTTGATAACCATTTTTCTGTCTACTGGGCCGGTAATTTCTACTCGGCGATCCAATAGTTCTGGCGGTGGTGTTGCCACTTTCCATGATTTGTCATCACGGATCGCCTGGGTGTCGGCTCTGAAATCTGGCAATGCACCCGCATCGTATTGCTTTTGCTGTTCCTCGCGTTCTTGCAGCAAAGCGTCACGACGGGCGCCAAATCGGTTTACCAATACTGTCAGAAAAGAAAGGGCTTCATCTGACAGAATCTCCTTATAGCCTGGATTGTCTGTATGACCGACAACCTCCAGACAGGCAGTTTCTTCTCTTTCGGCTAGATCGTTCAAATTCATTGTTCGTCTCCTTTAAACAATATTGATCGATTTTGTGTACAAAAATTATTTACACGAATACTTATATGGGAAAATTTGTAAACAATCAAAGGGTATTTAACATTTATTTTTCATTTGTTCGTCTGGGAAATTATTTTTACGTAAAGATATTTTATGTAAAACAATGATTTCTTTGTCTTATGGGGTTAGCAACCACTTAGGGCAAATGTTCTATGTTGAAAAAATGTTGCAAATGGGGGTTGCTATATTTAGAAATTGATTCATAGTACACAAAGTGTCTTTGAATTGTATACAATTGAAATGGAGGTTCGCATGGCAAAGATGAAGGCAATCGAAGCAGCGGTAGAAGTATTGAAAAAGGAAGGCGTAGACATTGCCTTCGGCGTTCCAGGCGCTGCCATCAACCCTATGTACGCGGCAATGAAAAAGCTCGGTGGTATTGATCATGTGTTAGCACGACATGTGGAAGGTGCATCGCACATGGCGGAGGGTTACACCCGTACTAATCAAGACAACATTGGTGTCTGTATCGGTACATCTGGCCCTGCAGGGACAGACATGATCACTGGCCTGTATTCAGCGTCGGCGGATTCCATTCCAATCTTATGTATTACGGGTCAGGCGCCAAGAGCCCGTCTACACAAAGAAGATTTTCAGGCGGTGGATATTGAATCCATTGCGAAACCAGTCACCAAATGGGCGACGACGGTTCTAGAGCCCGCTCAGGTGCCGCGTGCTTTCCAGCAGGCATTCCATCTAATGCGTTCTGGTCGTCCGGGTCCGGTTCTAATCGACCTTCCACTTGATGTTCAGTTAACGGAAATTGAATTCGACATCGACACCTATGAGCCGCTAGAAGCGTATCAACCAAAAGCGACACGTGCGCAGGTTGAGAAAGCGATGGCGATGATGTGTGAGTCACAAAACCCAGTCATCGTATCAGGTGGTGGTGTAATCAACGCAGGTGCGGAAGAGCTACTGCAACAGTTCGCTGAAATTACTGGCGTGCCTGTTATCCCAACCTTGATGGGCTGGGGCTCCATTGCGGATGACCACGAACTGATGGCCGGTATGGTGGGCTTGCAGACTGCGCACCGTTACGGCAATGCAACTATGCTGGAATCGGATTTCGTGTTCGGTATAGGTAACCGCTGGGCGAACCGTCACACCGGTTCACTGGATGTCTACACCAAGGGCCGTAAGTTTGTTCACGTCGATATTGAACCAACTCAAATTGGCCGCGTGTTCTGTCCGGATCTTGGTATCGTTTCTGACGCCAAAGCAGCGCTGGAATTGCTGGTTGAAGTCGCTCGTGAGTGGCGTGATGCCGGCAAACTGCCTAATCGTGGCGCTTGGGTGGCGGAATGTCAGCAGCGTAAATCGAGCATGCTGCGTAAGACGCACTACACTGACGCGCCAATCAAACCAATGCGTGTTTATGAAGAGATGAACAAAGCCTTTGGTCGCGATACTTGTTATGTCAGCACTATCGGCCTGTCTCAGATTGCAGCGGCGCAGTTCCTCCACGTTTATAAACCACGCCATTGGATCAACTGTGGTCAAGCAGGTCCGCTTGGCTGGACAACACCAGCTGCTCTAGGCGTACGTGCAGCGGATCCAAACCGTGACATCGTGGCAATCTCGGGAGACTACGACTTCCAGTTCATGATTGAAGAGTTGGCAGTAGGCGCTCAGTTCAACCTGCCATACATCCACGTATTGGTGAACAACTCCTATCTAGGTTTGATTCGTCAGGCGCAGCGCCAGTTCGATATCGACTACTGTGTTCAGTTGGCGTTTGAAAACCAAAATGCGCCAGAGCTTGATGGCTACGGTGTTGACCATGTGACTGTGGTTGAAGGCTTAGGTTGTAAAGCGATTCGTGTCACTGACCCAGAGCAGATGCAGGCTGCGTTTGCACAAGCGAAAGAGCTGATGAACAAACACAAAGTACCTGTTGTGGTGGAAGTGATTCTTGAGCGCGTGACCAACATTGCTATGGGTGTAGAGATTGATGCCATCAACGAGTTTGAATCTCTGGCAGACAGCATCGATGACGCACCAACCGCGCTAGCCAATCAATAATCCGTTTATTGCAAAATACTGAAGCAGCCCGAAAGGGCTGCAAGAAAAAGGACATCACTATGGCAAAGTTTGCTGCAAATTTATCCATGTTATTTACCGAGGTTGATTTCCTTGAGCGCTTTGACGCTGCTGCTCAGGCTGGATTCAGCGGTGTGGAATACCTCTTCCCTTACGCATTTGATGCTGAGCAAATCAAACAGAAGCTGGAGCAAAACAACCTGACACAGGTGCTGTTCAACCTTCCGGCGGGTGATTGGGATGCTGGCGACCGCGGTATTGCGTGTGACCCGTCACGCATCGAAGAGTTTCAGTCTGGTGTTGCGTTAGCCATTCAGTACGCCAAGGTGCTGGGCAATACGCAGGTCAACTGTCTGGCGGGGATTCCCCCTGCTGGTGTCAGCCAACAGGATGCGCATGCAGCCTTTGTCATTAACCTTAGATACGCTGCTCAAGCATTGCAGGAAGCGGGGCTTCGACTGGTTATTGAAGCGATTAACACTCGTGATATTCCGGGCTTTTTCCTCAACACTACTGAGCAGGCCAAAGCAGTGATTAAAGAAGTGGGCAGTGACAATCTGTTCATTCAGTACGACATCTACCACATGCAGATCATGGAAGGGGATTTAGCGCCGACCATGAGTGCCAACATCGGCCAGATCGCCCACGTGCAGCTGGCAGACAACCCGGGTCGTCATGAACCGGGAACTGGTGAGATTAACTACCCGTTTGTCCTCAAACATCTAGATGAATTGGGTTACCAAGGTTGGGTGGGCTGTGAATACAAGCCAAAAACCACCACAACTGAAGGCTTAGATTGGCTAAACCTATACCGCTAAGTGCGGTTAACGTTACGGAGAACATATTATGAAAATTGCATTTATCGGCACAGGTATCATGGGTAAGCCAATGGCGATCAACCTGCAAAAAGCGGGTCACGACATTGTTCTATCTGATCATTTCAACCCACCACCGGTTGAATTAGTAGAGGCTGGTGCACTGGTTTGTCATTCACCAGCAGAAGCGACCCGTCTGGCAGACGCAATTATCCTGATGGTGCCAAACACGCCGCAGGTGGAAGACGTACTGTTCGGCGAGAACGGTGTTGAAGCTGGCTTAAACGAAAGTGGTGTAGCAGGCAAACTGGTTATCGACATGAGCTCGATTTCACCAATCGCCACCAAGGCGATTGCAGCACGCGTCAACGAAAGTGGCGCGCAATATCTTGATGCGCCAGTATCAGGTGGTGAAGTGGGTGCTATTAATGCGTCATTAAGCATCATGGTCGGTGGTGAGCAATCGGCGTTTGATAAAGCGCTCCCTCTGTTTGAGGTGATGGGCAAAAACATCACATTAGTGGGTGAAAATGGTGCGGGCCAGACGTGTAAAGTCGCGAACCAAATCATTGTTGCGTTGAACATCGAAGCCGTATCTGAAGCCTTAGTGTTTGCGTCAAAAGCGGGCGCCGATCCAGCGCGTGTACGTCAGGCACTGCTTGGCGGTTTTGCTAACTCTAAGATTCTTGAAGTACACGGCGAGCGCATGGTAGAAGGCACATTCGACCCAGGTTTTAAGATTACATTGCACCAGAAAGATCTAGACCTTGCGCTGACTGGCGCTAAAGAGTTGGATGTAGCGCTACCAAACACCGCAAATGCTCAGGAGCTGTTTGAAGATTGTGCAGCAATGGGCGGCCAGAACTGGGACCACTCTGCGCTGATTAAAGCGATTGAGAAACGCTCAGGTCACTCAATCAGGGACTAATTCCTGTCGGGACGATGTGGATTCCTCTCCCGCATTGTTCCATGGGGTAGCGGTCCTACTGGTTCTCTCATGGCTTGAATCCGTAGTCGCTGCCCCTAAATGATTCATTACTAAATCGCGTAGTTTTTCGTCTCCTTTTATACGCGTTCCCGTCGTAAGACAGCAGGTTGGAGTTACACCTTCCTCGGGCTCCATATTGCAGGCTCCTGGTGTGCTTACTTCGGGATTTTTTATCCTCATCACTTTGTCTCTCTTAACATATTGTTTAGTATGTCGTTACACCAGATGTATAGGGAATAACAATGTCTCGTATCAGGCAGAAAAATCAGGGATTGATTATCGATGTCGCGAGTGAACAATTTGCCACCCATGGCTACGCAGCGACAAAGATGGCGGATATTGCAAAAGCCGCAGATATCCCTAAACCTAATGTGTTCTACTACTTCAGCAGTAAAGACAAGCTCTACTATGCTGTGCTCCAGACGGTGACTCAGCCGTTGCTGGAAGCCTCTCGCCCAATTGAAGAACTCGACGATCCAGTCGAAGCCTTAACTCAATACATAGAAGCTAAGCTGCGTATTTCGCGCGACCACCCACACGCGTCTAAAGTGTTCGCTAATGAAGTGATGTCCGGTGCTAAGGTGTTGCCAGAAGACATCAGGCAGGAGCTGTTTAAGCAGTCACAGATGATTTTGGATAAGTTCGCGACCTGGAGTGAAGAAGGGCTGATGGATAAAGTCCCTGCACACCACCTGATGTTCACCATCTGGGCAGCGACGCAGACTTACGCAGATTTCAGCTGGCAGATCTGTAACGTTATGCAGAAAGACACGCTGGATAATGGCGATTACCAACAAGCCGCTGAATTCATCACCCAGCTAGTGATTAAGGGTTGTGGGGTGACGGGTAAATCCTAACTATTATCATCGCAGTTTTTATCGCAGTGGTGTCCGATATTATCTCTGAGGCCGATTTGACTGCCTCCTCTTTTGATTCCTCAATGTTTTATAAAACATATTGCCTATGGGGTTATTTGCGCTACTTTAGAAGTAGGGAATTAAATTTCCCAAGTTAAGTTGTGTATCCAGATAGGCTGAGAGTCATTTGGATCTCCGAGGCTATCAGGAATAGCAGTCACAGGTCAGTTGATAGGAGAAATGTTATGGATAACATAGCCATTAGTCGTAAACAGTTAGGTGGTGAGTCCCCCATGGTGGCCTCTGAAGTGTTTGATAGCTGTATTTATACGGGGTTATTTGGAACGATAGACTCAGCTCGGATGGAAGCGATTACTGCTAAGCTGACGGATATGGTTGAGTCATCAAACAGCGACTTTGTTGTTATAGACCTGTCCAATGTCGATGCAATAGACACATCGGTAGCGTCACAGCTTGTTCGTGCGGCTGATACTATGGTTTTAGTTGGGGCGAAGCCCGTGTTCTGTGGCTTGAGAGGCGTCATCGCAAGAACCATGGCCAACGCTGGTGTTGCTTTAGGCCGCCATCTGATAGTACGAGATTTAAAAGCGGCAACGAAGTTTTGCATCCAAAAATCTGGTTACGATCTGGTACCGACGGCCCTTACTCGTAGTAATGAAGAATATTGAGCAATGCATTTATCCATTCTCAAATGAAGTGGAAGCGTACCTTATCGCATCGCATTGTAAGATGCATGCGTTAGAAATTGGAATCTCTGATTACCAAGCCAGCCTTTTTAATGCAGCGGTTTCTGAAATAACCATTAATGCGGTTCGTTACGCTTCAGGTGGGTATATGTTTATATCCAGCACTTCTAACCATTTAGGAATTGAGGTCACCATTGAAGATAACGGTCAAGGTATTGCTGATCTCTCACAAGCGCTAATGGATGGCTATTCAACGTTTAAAGACCAAAGCTTAGGCCTCGGTCTAGGGGTGGCGAAACGCTGTTCTGATGAAATGGTCATCAATAAATCAGACGAAACGGGAACCTCGATTACGCTGCGAAAGTTTTTACCTGTCTCAGAAGATGACATTTTAGTGAGGGCGATCTCCTATCCTGCAGTGAATCAGATTCACAATGGCAATGCTTATGTTGTAAAGCAATATCAAGGTGATACCTGCCTTATAGCCCTTATTGACAGCCATAATGATAACGACTCGACTCAAGAGCGTGGACGTTTGGTTGCCAATAAGCTTGCAGAGGAAATCACCCAACATATGGCTGAGCCGCTTGAAATGATCATGGATCAGTGCCTGAGCATGTTTGACCACAACGAAGACATCACCGGGCAGTTGAAACTAAGCCTGATGAGAATATGCCGTGACAATCTTGATTTCCTCGTGATGAATACCCCCCCTTTACATTGGCTGAGCTATGATGAAAGTACCTTAGTAAATGCACCGCTCTGTGAGACCAAACACTTTACTCATGGGGTGGCGAGCCATCTTCGCATTCCAAGGCCTAATCATTTTACCTGCCTGCTTCACTCTTCTGGGGTGAATATTGAACCATTAACCAACCAAGATTGGCACGAGTGGGATGTATATAACATCGCCACTACTATTTTCAACGACTGTGCATACGAAGATAAGGATGCGACTGTCATCGTTATAAGAGGGAATCGTTATGCCTAACCCATCAAAACAAACCGCTACGTTACTTGAGCTCATGTCTGGTATTGTTGGAGCAATACCTAATGGCTTGATCACTTTTTCTGAATCTGGTGAAGTTAACTTAGTAAATACGGCAGCGCTGAGCTTACTCGGGCTAGAGAATAAGAGCCCCAAAGACTTCTTGGATCGTCATTACTATAGCTTGCTTGCAGATGTTCCAGATGTAAGAGATAAAATTGATCGATTACTCCTGAGTGGTAAGCATAGTGAACTGGAAGTTAGAAACGTCGTTGTTGATGGACAAAGTCTGAATATACAGTGTTATAGCATGCTCAAAGGCGTACTGATTGTTATTAGTGAAATAAGCGATGAAACCGCTCTGCTGTATCGAGAAAATAATGATATGTTGACGCAGTTGAACAACCGACAGTTTTTTGAAACACAGTTTTTGGAACTGGTCAGTCAAACCAATCACCTCCATCAGAATGCAGCGCTGGCTTTTTTTGATATTGATAATTTTAAAACCATCAATGACTCTTTTGGTCATTCTCTGGGTGATGAAGTGTTATGCAAAATTGCCAATATCCTTAAAAGCCGAACATCAAAAGGTCAGCCTATTGCTCGTATAGGGGGCGACCAATTTGCCGTGTTACTTGATGACTATACGGTACACGAAGCGCAAGGCTTCGCCGATGACGTTAGAAAGCATATTGACGCCTATGCTTTTAACTTGGATGAGAACTCGGTCAGAATAACGGTATCGAGTGGTGTTGCCCCTTTCTATACTAACGCCGCCCCTGAGCTCACTAAGCTACTGAGTATTGCTAATACGGCATGTAAGGCAGCGAAAGACCATGGCCGCAATCGTACTCATATCATTGACGCGAAAAATGATGAGTTTGAAAGTTATATTCGGGGGGTGAAGTGGATAGAAGAGATAAACAAAGCCATCCAAGAAGAAAGATTTGTTTTATATTGCCAAAAAATCTCGCCCATTTCAGATAACACTGTGCCTTTTTACTATGAGGTACTGTTGCGTCTGAAAAACGAACAAGGGGAAGTTATCTCTCCTTATGCTTTTCTGCCTATCGCTGAACGTTATCATATGATGCCGGATATTGATCGCTATGTGATGACTGCCCTGTTTAGTTCGATGGGAAGCCGCAGTGATCGAACCTATTCAGTCAATTTGTCGGGACAGACCATTTCGGACTATAGTCTGGTCGATTTTGTCAATAAGATGCTCAACCGTTACGTATTTAACCCTCGCTGTATTATCTTTGAGGTCACTGAAACTGCTGCGATGCGTGATTTTCATGGCACAATAGAAGTGATGCACTCATTACGAGCTCTTGGCTTCCAGTTTTCACTGGATGACTTTGGCACAGGCCTTTCGTCATTCACCTATTTAAAAGAGCTTCCCTTAGATACGGTCAAAATTGATGGTTCATTTGTCCGAGATATTGAGCATGACAAGATCAGCTACCAAATGGTGAAATCTATCCATGAAATAGGCCAAGCGATGGGCTTAAAAACGGTGGCAGAATTTGTGGAAAATAAAGCCATTTATCAGTGTCTATCAGATATAGGAGTGCATTTTGCACAGGGATACTACATTCATAAGCCTGAGCCAATCACTGATATAATGAAGGTGACGGCTGCAGTCAGTGAGTAACATGCCTCGCCACCTTCAACAGAGTTGAGCTTCCCTTACTTGGAACAAGCGTATGGCTTAATTAACTCTGATACTTATCCAGCTTGTTGTAGAGCGTTTTTATGCTTATTCCTAAGTCCTCTGCGGTTTCTTTTTTGTTGCCTTCATTTTCTTCAAGAGTGTTAATAATAGCGGCCTTTTCTATTTCTTCTAGAGTCACACCAGCTGGTACTCTCTCCTCTAATGTTGTCCCGGTTTCTAAAGGAGGAGTATCAAAAATGAGGTGTTCATCTTTAATCGTATCGTCCGCCAAAATGAACGCTCGCTCGACACAGTGTTTTAATTCTCTAACATTGCCAGGCCATGTATGCGCTGCGATTTTTTCTAGCGCTGAGGCTGTAATCGCTTTTGGAGCGGCTTCATTCGCATTCCGGTGAGCGATGAAATGTTTAGCAAGGCCGACAATATCATTACCTCGTTCTCTGAGAGGGGGAATATTGATAGGGAAGTGAGCTAATCTAAAATAGAGGTCTTCTCGTAAAAATTGCTCTTCAATAGCCACTTGTGGATCACGGTTTGTGGCGGCGATGATACGGGTGTTGGCAATACAGAGTGTGTTACTGCCGACTGGGCGATACTCGCCTGTTTCAAGTACTCGCAGTAGTTTAACTTGATGTTCAAGGGGCATTTCGGTGACCTCATCAAGAAATAATGTCCCGCCCTCTGCTTGCTTAAAAACACCTTGGTGCGTTCGGTTAGCGCCTGTAAATGCGCCTTTTTCATGACCAAAGAGTTCACTGTCGACTAATTCTGGGCTGATGGCGCCGCAGTTAATGGCAATAAAAGGCTGCTCCTTTCTATCACTGGCAAGGTGGATAGTCTGCGCGACGAGCTCTTTACCAGCACCGCTTTCACCAATGATCAATACGTTGGCCTCTGTTTTCGCCACTCGTCTGAGGGTGCGATACAAGTTATGCATTGGCCTTGAGGAGCCGACTAACATTCCAAACTGGTCCAAGTCGCTTGTGGATATTTTTTTCCCCTCTTCCTGCTTTTCTAGGAAGTATTGACTAAAGTCCGCTAGAGTATCGGCCAAAATTTGGATATCAACTGGCTTTCTATAATGAAAAATGGCGCCGCTTTTCATCATCATGTCTAAATTCTTATTGGGTGCACCGGAGCCGATGATGACCAAATCCAATTCTTCCAAGCCTGTGGCACTGGATAGGGCGACAAAATCATCGTTGGTGAATTGAGATACTTCAACAATAGCGGCATTGGGTTGAAGTCGTTGTAGGCTATCTATCCAGTGTTCGTTGTCATTATTGCTAATCGTGTCAAATCGTGACAACTCTTCCAGAGAGCTTATTTGAGACAATAATTTCTGATCTTTTAATTCTACGAACAGTGTTGGTAATGCCATGATTTAACTCTCTTTCAACAGTAGTGAGAGAGATGATAGCACGAGGCATAAGGAAAGAGAATGTATGGCTTTTCTTTCGCGTTTTTTGTGAATAATAATGATTTTATATTTAAAATGATAGATAAAAATCGGGCAATAATATTATGGTGTGTCACTAACTCGGACGAGATAAATATTTATATTTTTTACAAATACTCCTTGTAAATTATTCATTCTCCATCATCGGAAATATTAATATTATTTTTAGTTCTTCATATAACTCCTTTTAATTCAATGGTTTGTATTTTTGGCATGCAGTTTGCTCTAATGGTAATGCAAGTACAAAAAAGGAGATAAATGATGAAAAACATTGCAAGTAAAATTCTACTAACAACGGTTATCGCTACTTCTTCTTCTGCAGCGGTTGCAGATAGCATGTGGAAAGAAGATACGCTAGATGCTTGGATTGACGGTAAAGCAGAAACGACACTATTACTTAATTCCAATTTGAACTCTTTTGATATTAACACTTATGTTAAAGACCAGGTTGTAACTTTAACGGGCTCAGTTGAAAACCAGACAGAAAAAGCCCTTGCTGAAGAATTAGTATTAAGCCTTGATGATGTTAAGTCGGTAAAGAATGAACTTACGGTCATCGATAATGAAAAAGATAAAAATAAGGAATCAACCCAAGTCTTAACGGATACCAAAATAACGGCCATTGTTAAGACTCGACTATTAATGAATACGGGAGTCAGTGGTACTGATATCGAAGTGGAAACTAAAGAAAACACTGTGGTATTAAAGGGTTCGGTGACGTCAGATACAGAACATGACCTTGCGCTATCTATTGCTCGTAATACATCCGATGTTGATAAAGTCATTGATAAACTTGAAGTAATTCAATAATAAATTTACCAACAGATATAAGAGAGAACATTATGCTTCGCTGGGCTTTAATATTTTTTATTCTTGCCATCATAGCAGCTTTATTTGGATTTGGTGGTATAGCAGGCGCTGCAGCAACAGTAGCTAAAGTTATGTTTTATATATTTGCTATTTCGTTGCTTGTATCGGTGGTAATGAGTTTAGTTAACAAAGATAAGAGTTAGGAGTTTTTATGAATATAAGCACAGTTATTTTCCGTTTCCTATTGGCAACAGGTTTTGCTTTTACGCTTGCCGCATGTAGTGACGACGGCCCCCTAGAGCAAGCTGGTGAAAGAGCTGACGAAGCGGTAGAGGAAGCTCAAAATCAGATAGAGGACGGCTGTGAGAACGTGAAAGAGCAACTTGGTACGGAAGATCAAGACTGCTAACAAAAGGCATTAACTCACGAATTAATCATCCGAACCTCATAAAAAGAATTGAAGCAGGAGCTAGATATGAAAAACATATTTGATGTGCTTAAAGATAGCCATGAGAAGCAACGGCTTTTGATGGATGCGATACTCCAAACATCAGGTGATACTCAGGCTAGGCAAGAATTCTACTCCAGTCTTAAAGAAGAATTAACTAAGCATGCGGTCGCGGAAGAACGCCACTTCTATGCACCTTTAATAGAGAGCGATCAATCCGTTGATATGACTAGGCACGGTATCGCTGAACACCACGGTATTGATAAGGTGCTTGCTCAGCTTGATGACACCGAAATGTCTTCACCAGCTTGGCTCACACTGATGAAGACACTCAAACACAAAGTAGAGCATCATTTAGAAGAAGAAGAGCAGCGTTTCTTTCAAACGGCTGGACGAGTTTTAGACTCAGATCAGAAAGAAACTTTGGCTCGAAAATATGAGCAAGAGATGGCTTGATTCGAAGTGTCACCTAAGCTTGATAGTGAAGCGTAGGTTTTGGTTTAACAACTTGGGCCCATTTATGGGCCCGCTTTTTTAATACACAGAGAAATTAAGGCCTCACTATGTTTATCGTTAAGTACTATATACTCATTGCTATCGCTTGTTTTTCTATAGCAGCATTTGTTCCCAATGTATTATTCAGCTTACTATTGGTTTGGTCAGGGTTATCGATGTCTATTGTTAGTGCCGCCTATATCTTCGAGATGCCATCCATATTTAGAAAAAATAGTGATGGCAAAATAGCTTGGTGGATCCGGTGGGCGTTTATTCCTTTTTTTCTAGGCATTCGTTTATACAATACTTGGGCTATTAAAAGAGATAAAGTCGATCCCATTCAGCGGGTGGGAGAAGGTTTATATGTTTCTCGACGTCTACTCCCCTCCGATTTGTCATTTCTACAATCTCAAAACATAACGTGCATTGTTGATGTCACCGCAGAATTTTCGGGTTTAGAGAGTGCGATGACCAGCGAAGAGTTTCATTACCTCAATACCCCGGTACTCGACCATCAAGCCCCTAAGTTACGCAAGCTTAAACATGCTCTTAATTGGATAGATACTCAGATAAGCCAATCAAGGTCCGTAGTTGTTCATTGTGCACTTGGCCGTGGCCGCTCTGTGTTTGTGGTTGCAGCATACCTGTTAGCGAAAAATCCATCTCTGAGCGTGGAGCAAGTGCTCAAAAATATCAATGATGTAAGAAGCACTGCGCAGTTGAACAAAAAGCAACTAAAGGTGCTGAATGCTATCAGTGATAAGGGACTGCTCAATCTTGAAGACAAATGCTGCCTCATTGCTAACCCTGTTGCAGGTGGAGGCAAATGGCAAACGAGTGAGCAACAGGTTATTCGAGAGCTCACCCGAAAGTTCAATTTAGACATAGTGACCACCAGTAAAGAAGTATCAGCGGAATCTCTAGCCAAACAAGCAAAAGCGCGAAATGCTTCTCATATCATCGTCTCTGGCGGAGATGGCACCGTCAGCGAGGTGGCAAGACAAATCGTGGGGACAGACACGGCACTCGGGATTATCCCATTGGGTACGGCAAATGCTTTATGTCATGTGCTCTATGGTTTTGCGACAAAAGTGTCGCCTGTTGAAAAGGCCTGCGAGGCTATTCTATCCGGCAAGTCTAAGAAAATGGATTTGGCGTACTGTAACGACCAGCCAATACTGCTTATTCTTGGTATTGGGTTTGAAGAGAAGATGATTGATTACGCGCATCGTGAACAGAAAAATAAAAATGGCCAACTTGCTTACTTATCGGGTTTATTTTCTGCGGTTGTGGCAGGAGAAAGTCAGTGGTTTGAAGTCACTAAGGATGGGGAGCCAGCACGAGAAGCTGAATTACAAAGCTTAGTGGTTGCCAACACGTCGCCTTTCAGTACGGTCCTTGCTCAAGGAGGTAAAGAGCCAAAACCTGATGATGGTCAATTGCATATTACCTATTTAGAAAATACCGCTTCGCTTGGGGAAAGAGCTTTAGCGCTGTCTGATGTGTTGCTTTCAAGCTTAGGCCTCAAAGAACAAGCCTCATTTTTTGACTATGAGTCTGCAAAGCAAGTCAAAATAGACTCAAATCGACCGATACACTATGTCATTGATGGAGAAAAGTTCTCCGCTGAATCACTTGAGATAAGCATCAAAAGCCAAGCTTTATCTGTTTGCATTCCATAGTCACTGATGACAGCACCAATCATGAATGAAGGACATCACCATGGAGATGAATCTCTCTTTCGACATTGAGAAATTTAACCATTTAATTGAGCAAAAGCTGGAGCATTGGCTTGTTGAAACCATCAAGTTGATTCCTAATCTTATTGTTGCGCTCTTTACGTTGTTTGCTTTTATCTTTATCGCCAACCTGGGCGGCCGATTATTTAGGAACTTGAGCAACCGAGTCGTAGATTCAAAGGAAGCGACCAACTTATTAGCATCGATTGTTAAAGTGATCATTATAACCGTTGGTTTTTTTGTCGCGTTAGACTTTGTTGGATTGCAAGGTACGGTTACATCACTCCTAGCAGGGGCGGGTATTTTGGGGCTTGCTATTGGTTTTGCTTTTCAAGATATGACCGAAAACCTGATTTCAGGGATCACGATGAGTATCCGCAAGCCATTTAAAATAGGCGATATTGTCGAATCCAACAGCGTTATGGGGCAAGTTATTCAAATTAATTTGCGCAATACTCTTGTAGAGACGTTTTCAGGTCAGCACGTCATGATTCCAAATAAAATGGTTTTTCGTAACATATTGACGAACTACAGTCGAAAAGGTCTCAGAAAAATAGAAATTCCTGTCGGTATCTCATACGCGGACTGTCCTAATTTAGCGACCAAAGTAATAACAGAAGCTATTAATCAAAAACCTTATGTGAGTAACCCCGAAGACACAGCGGTTCATGCTGCCAGTTTCGCCGACAGTAGTATCAATTTGCTGGTATGGTTTTGGATTGATTACCCTGGCGACTTTGGTTACATGGAAGCACAAAATGACAGCATTGTCGCGATTAAGGAATCGTTGTCGGATGCTGGTATCACGATTCCGTTTCCTATTCGAACACTGGACTTTGAGGCAAAAGGAGGAGAAAGCCTATCAAGCATAGTGGCGGATAATGTCGCTAAGATGTAGCAGACGTCACCCGGCCTCTTATGGTGCTAACGGTGTTTGCTTGTGATTGTTAACCTCAGTTTGAGCCAAGCCATTGCCATCACCCTGATTTTCAGTGCTTGTGATGTTAAGCGATGGCTTTCCGGTTTTCGGCAGTACTCAATTCATTCGATTAAGTACCCTCAGATGAAACCATGCAAACACCTGTGTTGTGAACGTTTCATCTGAGGGTACTTTGCAATGGGTGATTGATGATTATCCATAATAAACCCTTTGGGCAACATAGCCCCCCTAAAAAACGACTAATAGCTTTTTGCTTTCATATTCTCACCTTAACTGGTCATTAGAGTCATCACATCTTTTTTAAAATTTCACTAAATAATAGATGGTTTTGAATCGAGTTTAGAAAATCTATGTTTATTATTTTTTGAAAAAGTTACATAACAACGAGAATATTTTTCACGACGTTTATTTAACTTAATTTAAAAATGTTTTTATAAGGTAATAAATAGACTAAATTTTGTTCTTTTATTCGGTGTTCAACCTAGTTATGTTAATGTTATGTTATTTTTAGTATGTTTTAAATGGTTTTTAAAGTTGGCATTTCTTTTGCTCTATATAAATCGATATTTCAATGAAACTTATATTAGGAGAACGAAATGAAAAGCAATGTTGTTACTTTGATTAGCCTTTTTTCTTTAGCAACCTTTAGTACTTTTTCACACGCTGCGGACTCCAACGAGCATGGCGTTTATGTGGGTGCCAACTATGGTTATTTGAAAGTTGATGGGCAAGATGACTTTGATGATGACAGCGATGCTATTCAAGGCTTAATCGGTTACCGCTTTAACTCTTACTTAGCATTAGAAGGGGGGTATATTGATTTTGGTAGCTATGGTAATAACTTAGCTAATACCGAAACAGACGGTTATACCGCTGCTCTAAAAGTTATAGCTCCTATTGCTGAGCGTGTTGATCTTTACGCAAAAGGTGGTCAAATGTGGTATACGACAGACTACAATATTGCGGGCTTCGGGGGCAGTAAAGAAGACGAAGGTGTATTCGCTGGTGCCGGTGTGGGTTTCAAAGTGACAGATCAATTCTTAATCAATGCTGAATATATGTGGTACGACGTAGAACTCAATGCAGAGAACGTTACGAATGGTGCAAGCACAGAAACAGATTTTAACCAAGCATCATTAGGTGTGGAATATCGATTCTAATTCGGTTCACAAGACCGAGTTTAATAAAATGGTGTTAGGCTCTTGATGTGTTTTATAGCAGGGTGGAGCATACTTTGATGGTTTATAATCAAAAGAAAAACTCGTACCCTGTTTTTTGCATGAAGAAAAGTAATAGTAATAAAAAGCGTCAAGCCTATTTGCTTGACGCTTTTTTATTACAGCTGATCGCCTGTTCGCCTAGAAGTGGATAATATCGAACTAAACTATAAATGCTTCGCCATTTCGTCATTTTCCACTTGTAATGCGGCAACCCAGTAAGAAAAGAATGATGACAGCTTTTGGTTGTTAAATGTTCCAATCGCACTTTTCAAATAGGTGATTAATTGTCGATTGCTTTGATACATCTCGTCGTAGCTGCTAATCACAACGGACTGGCTTTCTTGCATTGAATGATTGTTTTCTGTTTTGAAATCAAGGACTTTAATCTTGATTTCATTGATCATCGAACGCTCTACTTTTAAAAAACGACTCGCGGCTCTAGAGAGAGTTTGGTGCGTCCTGTATTCAACGAGCTGACGGCATGATTGATAATGCTCTTTAAGAGCGAATAATATTCTATCTATGCTTTTATGGTGCGTTGCATCGAGAGTTCTATTGTGATTTTCCACCCACATATTGTTACTCCTTCTTGTCTTAACCGTGTTTTCCATACCTGTGTAAGATTTGACTGTTCATTCCATTGACCGTAAGTCATTGATTTTATGACGACACATTTCTACTTCTCTCTTAATTGTTGTTATTTTTTGTCTCAATTCTGGCGCTTGTTTTGATAGTATTGCTATGTCGTCAATGGTTTTTTCTTCTATGCCCGACAAATGTTCCAGATAGAGGCTGTCATTTGCACTTCCTCTCTCTTCCTCTGCTTCAATGCAATATCGTCGAGCATTAATGGTGTAGCTGTCTGGAATAAGCTTGTGCGGTTTTGAAGGTTTTGAGAGCGACTTTAGTTTTAACTCAGCACACTTCTTAATCGCATATATATCAAAAAGACTTCTTTTTATATCTTTATTATCTACATTAGATATCGCTTTTTCATAAATAATATTCCCACTTTCTATTAAACTTATAACAGATGAAATGCTTTTATTTTTCATAGTGCCTCATTTAGATTTGTTCGTAATAGAAGTAAAGCATGTTACGTGCCAAATAAAATCGCCACTAAGCCCTAGATTATGGAAGAAAGAAATGTAATTTTGTAAAAGGTACAATCCTCATGGAAAATGAGTGAAAATATTACATGAATAGCACTCTTTTTATTACCGAAAAGCTCTCTAATACCATATGCGACAAGCTATTTTAAAGTTGGCATGATGTTCGCTTATCTTAGTGTAAGAAGTGATAGTAATTTTGAATGATCACTTTATTTTCTCTCATTGGATAAGTTAAGGAGATTATGTATGCCAAATGCAAATACTAAAAAAACTGATTCTAAGCAGCAGGCCGAAGAGATTTATGAAATGGCAGAAGGGGTTGCTTCAGAAGCAATAGAAAATGTGAAAAATACCGTTCAAGACACGCTCGAAGCAGGGTCTGAAACTGTAAAAAACAAAACAGAGCAAGCTGAAAACATGATTAAAGAGCGCCCACTCTTGAGCGTTGGATGCGCCTTTATTGCAGGCTGGGCTATTTCTAAGCTAATCAAATAAGCCTGAATGATGCACGAAGAGGAAAGTTATGCAGTCTAATAATATCAACGACGCACACAATGAGCCTCAACATCGCGAAGAGGAGCTTTTAGAACGAGCGATCGTTCAACTGAGAGGGCTTTTAAAAGACCTAACCGTATTCCAGTCTCACACTCAACAATGGTCAATGTCGATTTTTGAGTTGTTTTCTTTGGAGTTGCGTAACACGGTTGCCGCGAGTAAAAAACTCATTGTCATTAAACTCCTCTTCGTTGCATTGCTGCCGATGTTTCTTATTAGCATCGCCGTCGGTGTTGGGGTTATGGGGTACTACTTTACTTTGAACCTTTTAGTCGGTTATAGCGCTTTCATTGCAGCGTTCAGCGTTATCCTTATGCTTTTGATACTCGGCAGCCGATATTACAAGCAATTTGTGGGTTTTGAATATACCAAAGAGCAGCTTGGGAGGTTGTGTCATGCGATCAATGAAAAAACGACAGCGGAAAATTCTAATGAAAAGGCTTGAGTGTGATAGTAAAGCTCGTCAAGTTGCACTCAGCTTAGGGCTGCTCTACTTCAAAGGAAAAAGCTTTGTACAGCAATCCCCATTTCATGCGGCAGGGTTCGCTGCGCTCGGCATGTTCGTCCTTAGCAAAGTCAAAAATCTCAGGACGCTTTTTTATGGTTATAAGCAAGCACGTCTATTAATTCATTCACTTGATAAATAATTAATAGGTTCTGGCTTAGTTATCAATGTAGTTATTCACTATTAAGTATAGTGTGACTAAGCCAGAACCGGATCTTAATATCTGAGGAACATAATGAACGTTAAACAAGAGAATATATTAGAATATAGTTTAATGACCATTGCTCTTATAATAATGTTCATTTTCATATTACATGTTGCCAAACCGTTTTTGTTACCCGTTTTTTTTGGCGCTTTTATTTCTCTTCTATGTGGCCCCTTAGTCAATCGATTAGTGCGTTTTGGCATTCCTCGTGTCATTAATGTTATTGCTGTTTTATTAGGGCTCGTTAGCTTCATTGTTTTGAGTTTAAATCTGTTAAGTGAGCCCGCTCAGCAATGGTGGTCTAAGCTGCCAATGTTAATTCAGAATGTTTCTAATGAAGTCAGTGAAGCGGCTGAAAGTAGTGAGTTAGGTGACAAGGGTGACTTCACTCTCGGTAGCACAGTGGCTAATGATGGGCTCACAAGCAATACCTCATTTTCCATCATTAAATCAGTACTCACTACAACTCCAACGATAGTCACACAATTAATGGTCGCGCTTTTTATGGCGTACTTCATGATGAGTTATGGACGGCAGATATATTCTCAAAGCTTATCTTTGTTCACACGATTTTCCGATAAACGCAAGGTGGTTGAGCTGGTGAAGGTGGTTCAAACCGATCTTTCTCGATATATAAGCTCTATTACGATCATCAATGTGTGCTTAGGAGTGGTTGTTGGCTGTGTATTCTACATGATGGGATTAAAAGACCCGTTTCTGTGGGGAGCATTTGCTGGCTTGATGAACTATATCCCTTATCTTGGGCCAATGGTTTCAGTGACCTGTTTTGCCTTGGTTTCCTTTTTGCAGTTTGAGTCTCTAAGTTACTCATTGACGGTTGCTTCGCTCTTTTTGGCAATCAATCTTATAGAGAGTCAATTGGCGACACCGACTCTACTTGGTAAAAGATTTAGTTTAAACCCCCTAATTTTGTTTGTGTGGTTAGTCTTTTGGGGATGGTTATGGGGAGCGATGGGAATGCTGATGGGAGGGCCGCTGCTGGTACTTATCAATGTTATTTTAAGTAAAGTAAGTCGTCCGCAGCTTACTACTTAGATAATCATATTAGTGCCATCGTTACAAACCATCAGAATATAACATCTGGTTATATTCTTATGAAAAAAATATATTTTACGATACTTGAAGAGAGGGCGAAGAGTTAATATAAATATTGGTGAGGTTAAGTTACCAAAGTAATTAGCCTCTTCATTTTGATTGAATAATTAATGTTGCTTCTTAGGAGGATATTATGAACTCAATTGATCTTACCCCACTATACCGCACAACGATTGGCTTTGATCGAGTCGCTTCATTGCTTAACAGCGCACTAACTTCTGATCCAATCCCTAGCGGTTACCCTCCATACAATATCGAAATGTTGGGTGAGGGCGAATACAGCATCACACTTGCCGTTGCTGGTTTTTCTCAGGACGATATCGATATTCAGGTAGAAAATGGTTTGCTGACTATCAAAGGGAATAAAGAATCTTCCAAGGATGATGATCAAAGCAAAATGCTTTATCAAGGCATTGCTAATCGTTCATTTGAACGACGCTTTAACCTAGCTGAGTATGTAGAAGTGACCGATGCTACCATGAAAGATGGTTTGCTGGCTGTATATCTCAAAAAAGAAATACCGGAGGCGATGAAGCCGAAACGTATTGAGATTCAGTCACATGATAATAATGTCATTGAACATAAGAAATGACCGTAATTTGGGCTGTGCTAGTGCACAGCCCAAATTAGAGTCTGTGTAAAACATATGATGTTTGCAAGGAGGAAAGGATGAATATTTGCCCATCTTGTAAAACTGAAATGATATTAAGAAATGGTGTACAGGTTTGCCCAAGGCATGAAATAGGTGACTGTACATTTGAAGTGTTTGGTACTTCAGACAACAAACC
Organism: Vibrio coralliilyticus; assembly: GCF_024449095.1. NCBI lineage: Bacteria > Pseudomonadati > Pseudomonadota > Gammaproteobacteria > Vibrionales > Vibrionaceae > Vibrio > Vibrio coralinecrosis. The sequence goes on along the minus strand of NZ_CP024628.1, from coordinate 1,501,074 downwards.
TCACTTTAGGATACAACCAGAACTTAGATATCCGCCTTATGCTTCTGCTACTTACTGTCCTAGAACTACTCAACATGGTATGAGAAGTTAAAATTTTGAAGCGTTACAGGCGGCACTTATTGTCGCCTATGCGCGTTAATATCCTTCTGCTCAATCCCTTTCTTCTGAACTTATTCTCGCTTTTCTAAATATGCCATCATTGATTGTATTGTGTTTAGGTAAATCATCCTTTTTAACTGAAGGGCTGTGGTTAATAGATAATATTTATTATGACGATAAAAATTTTTTATTAAAAATAGCCCTTGAAGTCGTATCTAGTGACCTTATTTATTTTACCGAAAGCGAGTCAAAGGCTCGTTGTTTCAGTCAATTGTCTTAACCTGTTTTATTTTTGTATTCAATATAGGAGGTGTTTCAATATGAAAATTCGTCCTTTAAATGACAAGTTACTTGTTGAACGGCAAGAGGTCGAAAATAAATCTGAAGGTGGGATTGTACTTACTTCCCAGTCGGTCAAGAAATCTAACCGAGGCAAAGTGATTGCTGTTGGATTGGGTAAACGTCTAGAAAATGGTGATCGTGCGTCGATGGATATCAAGACTGGTGATCAGATCATCTTCAATGATGGCTACGGTGTTAAAACCGAGAAAATTGATGGGCAAGAGTATTTGATTTTGTCCGAGTCTGATGTGTTAGCAATTGTTGAGTAATGGTTGGTAGTAGTTTTTGAGGAGATAAATCATGGCTGCAAAAGAAGTACTATTTGCAAATGACGCACGTCAAAAAATGCTCAAGGGAGTTAACCTACTGGCAGATGCTGTGAAGGTGACGCTCGGTCCTAAAGGCCGCAATGTTGTTTTAGATAAATCGTTCGGAGCTCCGACAATCACTAAAGATGGCGTATCTGTCGCGAAAGAGATTGAACTAGAAGATAAGTTCGAAAATATGGGCGCGCAGATGGTTAAGCAAGTGGCTTCGAAAGCTAATGATGAAGCTGGTGATGGTACCACGACCGCAACTGTATTGGCGCAAGCGTTTATTAATGAAGGCCTGAAAGCGGTTGCCTCTGGCATGAACCCAATGGACTTGAAGCGTGGTATTGATAAAGCGACTGAATCTGCAGTGGCTAAGTTACGTGAAATGTCTAAGCCGTGTAGTGATAAAGAATCCATTACTCAAGTGGGCAGTATTTCCGCGAACAGTGATCGTGCTATTGGTGAGATCATTGCAGAAGCCATGGAAAAAGTAGGTCGTAATGGTGTGATTACGGTTGAAGAAGGTCAGGGCTTAGATAATGAGTTGTCTGTGGTTGAAGGTATGCAGTTCGATCGCGGTTACCTGTCGCCTTACTTCATTACCAACCAAGACAATGGCACAGTTGAGCTCGATAATCCGTATATTTTGTTGGTGGACAAAAAAGTCAGCAACATTCGCGAGTTGCTGCCAGTCCTTGAAGCGGTCTCACAAGCCTCTCGCTCGCTATTAATTATTGCTGAAGATATTGAAGGCGAGGCGCTAGCTACGTTAGTTGTGAACAACATGCGTGGCATTGTTCGTGCTACAGCAGTGAAAGCGCCAGGTTTTGGCGATAACCGTAAAGCGATGATGGAAGACATTGCGATTCTAACGGCAGGTACAGTGATTTCTGAAGAGATTGGGCTTGAGTTAGAAAAGGCAACGCTAGAGCAGTTAGGCTCAGCGAAGAAAGTGACCATCACGAAAGATGCGACCACCATTGTCGGTGGTGCGGCTGACGCAAGTGCTATTTCGGATCGTGTTGCATTAATTGAAAAACAAATCGAAACGACTACTTCTCAATATGATAAAGACAAGCTTCAACAGCGTATCGCGAAGCTTTCTGGTGGTGTCGCAGTGATCAAGATCGGTGCGGCAACTGAAGTTGAGATGAAAGAGAAGAAAGATCGTGTTGATGACGCGTTACATGCAACTCGTGCTGCGGTTGAAGAAGGCATTGTTGCCGGTGGTGGTGTTGCCTTGACCAAGATAGCAAAAGAGCTTGCTGAGCTTCAGGGTGACAATGACGATCAAAATATGGGAATACGTGTTGCCATTCGAGCTATGGAAGAGCCTCTTCGTCAAATTGCTGTTAATGCTGGAGATGAAGCGTCTGTCGTGGCTAATGCAGTGAAAGACGGTGACTCGACTTATGGCTACAACGCTGCAAGTGGTGAATATGGCAATATGATTGATATGGGTATCCTTGACCCAGCGAAAGTCACTCGCTCTGCCCTGCAGTTTGCGGCCTCAGTCGCGGGTCTGATGATCACGACTGAAGCAATGGTCTCTGATCTTGCTGAAGACAAAGATCTAGAAAACAAGCTGTAAATAGTGATCTAATCACTTTCGCTAATATCAGCGGGCTCTTCGGAGCCTGCTGAAACACCCGTTGGAGGTAAGTGTTATGATTCGTTTGCCAGCGTTTACTTTCTCAGTCTCTGAATCAAACAGTAGAGAGTCGTCATCAACATGGCCGGCTAGTGTGAGCTTTCCCCTTGTTCCTTCTGGGCAAGAGTTTTCTATAATGAACTCATTACCGCAAAAGTCGGCTTTGAGGATCTTAACTTTAACTATTGATCTATCGCAGATAATGAACAGTAAACAAGGTGAGAGAATCATTCATTAGACCATACAGCCAACACTCCGTTGGCTGTATTTGTGTAAGCTGCGTTCGTGTTCATTCGTTTAGTCTTGCACTGAAGACGGGTTAAGTAGGAAAAGATAATTATGATCAGCCATATTGACCACCTCGTCCTTACCGTATCGAATATTGATGCTTCGGTTGATTTCTATCGCCGGGTATTGCTGATGGAAGAAGTCACTTTCTCTGGTGGCCGTAAAGCGCTGAAGTTTGGTCGCCAGAAAATTAACCTCCAACTATTAGGCCAAGAAACTCGCAACAATGCTCGGGTAGGCTCTGGCGATCTTTGTTTAATCACCAACTGGGCAATCAATGATGTGATTACTCACTTACATCGCCTAGATGTTGAGATAGTGGAGGGGCCAGTCGAAAAATCAGGTGCGACAGGTGCCATTACCTCCATCTACTTTCTCGATCCAGATAGTAATCTGATTGAGGTGAGTACCTACCAATAAGTCTCCGAGCGTGTCGATCAATTATTGACGTGTAAGTCTAGGCATAACGAGCCTTCACGTTGCTGTTTCGCTAATTCCACACACTTTAAAAGGTGAAGAGCAATAAAAATCCCCTGTGTGATGTTCATCTCGTTTATTGTTAAATTTGATAATTGATTAATCACTTACTACTTTTTTAGATAACTGCCGAAAATCATAAGGGGCAAGTTTTGAAAAGGTTAAAGGTGGTATTTCTAGTCCAGGTCATCGTAGCATTGACACTGGTGTTACTGGTCTCAGCATTTATTAAGTATCAGAATTTCAAAGAAAATTTACATCAAGAGTTGCTGGTTAATGTGCAAAATACCAGCCAAAGGATGTCGATTAGCTTGCCTAAAGCGGTTTGGGATTTTGACTTGGACACGGCAAAGGTGGCGATGTCGGCAGAACTGGATCTGCCTGAAATTTCAGCCATACAATTAATTGATGCTCAGGACAGCGAATTATTATTCCTAACAAAACAAGGTGAAGGAGACGAAAAACAGCTTGTGGATGTCACAGATAAGCAAGCGTACACATCGGAAAACAGCCAATCAACCGAGCTCACCTTCATAGACTATGGTGAAGAAAACAAGGTCGGTAAGGTGGTTGTTTACTTTGATACTCATGCGATGGATGCCAAATTGGCTGACTCGCTACGAACCAACATAATTGAGTTGATCATTCTCGATATTATTATTTCCATTGTCATCATTCTGGCTCTGACAATGACGGTACTAAGGCCCATTTCTCAATTGACAGATGTTATTAAAGACTTAGCGTCAGGGGATGGTGATTTAACCAATAAACTGGCTTCGGCTAAATATCGTGAGTTTGATGAAATCACCAATGGGATCAATAGTTTCACTGAGTCTTTAAGAGTTATTGTCCAAGATGTTAATCAATCTTCTGAAGCCTTGGGTGAAAAAGCGTTGGCGAATGGGGCAACGGCAAGAACGAACGCAGAAAAGCTCGAATCACAGAAACATCAGCTTACGACCGTAGCAGCTGCGGCCACTGAGCTTAATCAGTCAGTCGCAACAGTCGCAGACACCGCCTCAGAAACTGCGCAACAAGCCCAAACAGCAACAAGCTTGGCCTCCAATGTCAACGAGGCAATTGAAAGCTCTGCCAGTGACATCATTAACATGCGTGAAGAAATGAATCATGTGAATGCAGAGATGCACATCTTGATTGAAGAGGGCGAGAAGATTACCACGGTGTTAAACGTCATTAATGATATTTCTGAGCAAACCAATTTGTTAGCACTGAATGCCGCGATTGAGGCAGCGCGTGCTGGTGAACAAGGGCGAGGTTTTGCGGTGGTGGCTGATGAAGTGCGTAATTTAGCTGTGAAAACCAGTGAATCCACGGAGCAAATCCAAAAAAATATTGCTGCGCTGGGGGTGGCTACCAAGTCAGTTGAGGATGAGTTGACTCGTATTGCCACCTTACTTGAATCAACCGCAGCTAGAGTCAGTGATTCGCAATCTTCGGTTGGAGAAGTTCAGAGCTTGATTACGATTATTTCCGATCGCAGTGGCCAAATTTCTCAAGCGACGGATGAGCAAAGGATGGCCGTTGAGGAAATCAGTCAGGCAATTGTAGAAGCATCGGAAGCGACAAATGAGGTTTCTTCAGGTGCGACTCAAAATGCCCAAAGAACAGAAGAAGTCTTGAGCTTAAGCCAGAGTATCGCCAGCCATATGGCGAAATTCCGCACTTAGGTTATTTCATAGAGGATATGTTATGAGAAATTTCGTATTACTGGCTTTCACAGCCCTATTTTCAATCACTGGTTATACTGCAACCATCACGGCAGCACAGGATCCTTGGGCACCATTTGTGCAAAAAGACAGTGCGAATCCTGGGGTGTCAGTTGAAATCATTACCGAAGCTTTCAAATCCCAAGGGCATGAGGTTGATTTCAAAATTATGCCTTGGACTCGGGCATTGAATGAAGTGAAAGATGGACGTATCGATGTCCTAGTGGCGACTTGGTTTACCAATGAAAGGACGTCTTACCTGAACTACAGCGATCCTTACTTAGAGAATTCGTTAAAATTCATTAAACGCAAAGGGGATGGGTTTGAATACAATGGCATGGATAGCTTGTCAGGTAAAACCGTGGGTATTATTCGCAATTACGGCTATGGTGATGACTTTTTAAATGCTTCTAATTTCAAAAAACCGGAGGCGAACGATTTGGTTGCCAATGCTAAAAAACTGATGGCGAAACGAATCGATCTGACTCTGGAAGATGAACTCGTGGCTAAGTCTACGTTGTCTGGGGCTGGCATGAACCTAGACGATTTTGAGTTTACAAGTAATGCTCTTTCTGTGAACCCTTTGCATGTGACATCGGGATTAGCCAATCCGAATAACGCTGAGTATATTGAAGCCTTTAATAAAGGATTGGCAGAGATTAAATCTAACGGTACTTTTGAGAAGATTCTGGAGAAGTACGGTATTAAGTAAAATGAAATTCCTGTCACTAAAAGAACGCCAGCTTTCATGCTGGCGTTTATATTCCTATAGATGATTATGTTATTATTATCTTTTCTTTAATTCTCTTAAGTATAATTTATCAGAGCTCTTCTTAATGGTTCCATCCATAAAATAAGCGGTGATCTCCGATTCAATAAAAGAGAATCCTTCCCCATTCTTTTTAAACGTTATCTTGGGTAGATTACTTATATCATCTAACCTGAAAAATTCATGAGAAGACAGTTGTATATTATGACTACTACTGAACTTTATATCTAAGTGGTGTATAGGTTTAGGGGGGGTGATCGTTAAAGAGACACTGTTTTCAGAAGCGAATTCAAGTTCCACTGTAGCTTCTCCCCTTGACATGTAACTCTCAAACATTTGACGTTGCATGAGTTTTCTATGTAGTCGAGCATCGTCACATGAAAATGTATAGCCTGAGAAAAATACTAAAAGTGTGATTATATATTTCATACCTGATCCCTAATCATGACCAGGTATTAGATAGTAAAAATATTAAATATATATTAAGAAGTATACTAATAATAATTAAAGTCAATGCATGTTGTCTCCATATGCAAATGTTTTTAATTGTGTTTTTATCGTATGGAGTAATAAAAGGTAAATAAAAGGGTCACATTTGATATAAATAATTCTTCTCTTCAAACTTTGCCTAAATGAAGATTATCCATGTTAAAAAAAACACCAATAGCCGTTGCCATATTTGCATCGATGGCCATTTTATCGGGTTGCAATGACTCTGAAACAGAAGTTGAAAATCTAAGTGGTCGATGGACAACCGGAGACTTGCACATCCACTCTATTCAGTCGGATGATGCGCAAAGAAACTTAGAAGACGTATTGAATCACAGCTTTGAGAATTATGGTCTGGACTGGGCTATTTTGACTAACCATTTACGTATGTCTCAACGAGATCACGCCGGAGAAGATATACCAGAAGGTCCAATCCCTTTTTCTCTAGGTATGGAAAAATTTGAAGTACCATTTACTCAGTTTTCTCAACTCATGGGTCACTATCCAGGAAAGACGATCTTTTCTGCGTTTGAGTGGGATATGCCGGCGCACGAACATTTTAATATTGCTATTTTAGGAGATGAACCTCAGTCACCTGAGTCGTTAAAAGCCATTCAGCAGTTTGAGTATTACTTTACTGAACAACCTGCTAGCGCCTTCGACCCACAAGATGTGCTCGAATGGGAGGAACAAGGTGATAGAGCAAATAAGACGCACGATGATGCTTTAACTGCATTGGCTTGGTTACAGGAGCATTACCCTACCAGCAGCTTTGGTATGATCAATCACCCATCTCGCTATAACGATAATTATGTTATTTCCGACTTTCGTGAATTCCATGATACAGCACCTGATGTTGTTTTCGCGTTAGAGGGAATGATGGGGGGACAAATGGAACCAGATCGTGGCAGCTATGCTGAATATTACATTGAAAGGAACCTGCCTTACCGCTCTTATGGCGGCGCTGACTTCATCATTGCTGAGGTTGGTGGGCAGTGGGATGCACTATTAGGAGAAGGACGTCGAATTTGGAACTTTGCTAACTCTGATTATCACTTCAAAACCGATCATGGGGAATACAGTAGTGGTTATCGTCCGGGTGAGTATGCCAAAACCCACCTATGGATCCCAGATGCGGCTGAGCAGGGAATTAAGGGTATTCTAGAAGCATTGCGATCAGGTCGATCATTCAGTACCTATGGTGATTTAATTGATGCACTGAGCTTTAACGCCATGCATGATCGAGAAGTGGCCTATATGGGCGGTGATCTTTCAGTCAATCAGGGAGATGAAGTGACAATCACCATCCGCTTCAAAAGCCCTGAAACCAATAATTATGAGGAAGAGGTTGGGAGTAATGAGCCGGCGGGGATGAAGCCTGTTGTGCATCATGTCGATTTGATTGCGGGCGATGTTTACCCAAGAGCAAAACCGGGCACTCCGGAATATGATCAAGCGGTTAACCCATCAACGCAAGTAATTGCGCGTTTTACTCAAGATGATTGGACAGTGGATAGCGAAGGTTATGCAACGATGACGTTTAGCTTTACCGCTGAAGAAGACCAATACTTCCGTTTACGTGGTACTAACTTGGCACCTAATACCCCTTACGAAACGGATGAGTTTGGTAATCCACTCCCCGATGAGCATATTGATATCTCGGACCACCAGTCACGGTTTAATGCCATTAACGATCGTAACTATTATGACCTTTGGTTTTATTCAAACCCAATCTTTGTTTCTGTGTCAAAGTGAGCGCTATAGAGCAGGATGTGGCAAGCCACATCCTGCTAATTAGAGGCGAAGCCATCAGAAAGCTGACTTATATTCTCTGCGACCAAACAACGCAAAGAAAGTGATAAGGCATAAAGTTAATGGCCCAGTACTCCCTCCAGACTCCGCTTGTTCTGTTTCATATGTCATCGAAGTCAATACCCATCGGTGGTCACTAGGCCATACTTCTGGAGTGTATGGTATTTCGACATGGTCGTTAGCAAATGGGTAATCCGCATTTGGATCCGGACGGCCGCCGATGACAAAGGAATCTTTAACCTTCATTGGGTTAGAGACTGCATCTCGATAATAAATAAAGTCTATGCGATGAGCATCAGCCACACCATAATTACCCCAAGTAACGCCAGGGAAGTTAATTTCTGCTGGGAGATCGTTGTTTAATTCCTTATTGCGGTTCTGACGCGCTACATCATAAGTATCAACATACCCGAGATCATTGAGCATGATGTTAGACATTGGCATGGATGGAATGGCAAGAGGAATACGTTTTCCGCGGAGTGGTTTGTGCGCTTCATAGTCAGCGGCAGCCTGAGTATAGTCGTTATGACTTGGTTCGTTGTAGTCTCCGACAAAGAAAGCAGGGATAGAGTCACCAATCATGGCACTTTCTGAGATAATATTGTCATTGCCTTCTCCCCAGTTATCTGCAGCAGCTGTAACGATTTCTTCTTCGCTCCAACCTTGGTGTGCAGTGTAAGGTACATAATGATTAGCCCAGTCTGGGTCTAACCCTAGGTGTACTTCACCAAAGTAGAAGGGCTTACCATTAGGTAAAAGGACTTCGCAACCTTGTTTATGTTCGGCAACGACCTCTAATTTCGTGACGATACGATAGTTATGACAGCTATGCCATTCTTCCCCAGATTCGGACTCAAGTTGACTCTCAATAAACTCTGGGTCGAGTCCTTCTGTTTCCGGATGCATGTATTCCTGCATGCCAACCACATCAGCGTCGAGTTCTAAGATTGTTCTTATTACTTGTCCCCCACGCCCCATATGTAAACCATTCCAGTTATTGTCATCCCAACCGTAAAGGTCAGTCCGCCATACATTTGCTGACACTACTCGAATTTCATCATGAGATTTTTGAGGCAAGCGATTAACATAGAGTTGAGTATTGAGGTCATAGACAATTTCATACTTCTCAGAAGTTAAACCTGTAAAACGGTAGCCATCTTGGCTAATGCCCAGCTCTATGGCTCCTTCAGTCACTTCCTCTAAGGTATCATCACCGATGAGACCATCGTACGAAATAGTTACATTCTGCATTACTGAATTCGTCGTGGTGGGAAGAAGATCAGGATCAAAGTTGTTTGAAATGCCATCAATGTATTTTGGCAGGCCTTCTACTGTGACTGTTAAAACAGGGCGTTGTTCGACATTGAATGCCACACGTTGGCATTTTTCAGTGGTATAGTCAGACCCTTCTAAACAGGTGAGATAATAGTCTCCGGGAAGCTGAGGCGGCAAAGTGATGTTACCTGATTTCTCCGATAAATATGACCAGCTGCCGTAATTCTCATCTGGCTCAGAGCCATCCTTAAAAACGGCGACCCACTCTACACCTTGGTCCTCTGCTTCTACACCAGTATAGCTAACTGATATTTCATCAAGATTGGTGATTTTTTTATTGTTAATTTCTAGCGTTGTGGCTGCAGCATGGCTTGTGGCCAGCAAAGCTAGGGCAGCGACGCTGAGAGAAAATGACTGATTGTTCAAAATATCCTCCTTGTTATGAAGGTTGGAGAATATAAGTCACAAGTTTAAAAATGATGTTGCTTTTACTACACTTTCATTGGTTATTATTATATTTTTCAATTGTTTATAATTATATTGGGGTGGTTTTTTCTGGAGCTTAGCTCAAGGAAATTTGACGGGCTTGCCTTTCGTTAGCCCTAGTCATCAAGACGCTACTTCACAAACTGGCCAACTCATTGACTTTTGGCATTGCCGTCAACGTGTGTTGGCGGCAATGTATTAAGAGTCTAATGTTTTATTTATATGGTCAATAATGAAAGCAAGTAATCACTTACATTTTTATGTTGGTACCTATACCGACGATCCAAGTCAGAGCCAGGGCATAGCTCAAGTGAGCCTCAACACTTCTTCGGGGGAGCTGACGCGACTTGATGATGCCATGGTGATACGCAACCCCTCTTACCTCACTCACACTTCCTCTGGTCTCTATACATTTTCTGAAGTTTCCCGTTCTGATAGTGCTGTTTTGGTGTTTCAGTCGGATGCTCGCTCTGACGTGTTGGCCATTGAAGGTGACTACCCTTGTCATATTGATGTGGATTGCCAGCAGCGATATGTAGCGGTGGCCAATTATGGTTCCGGAAATGTGAATGTCTACGTGTTGGATGGCGATGGAAAGCCGCTCAAACTTGTCACGGACCTGTTTGTGGATGGCAAAGGCGCGAACAGTGAGCGTCAGCAATCGCCGCATGCTCATCAGGTGCAGTTTTTAAATCACACACCTCAGTTGGCTGTGGTCGATTTGGGTAGTGATTCGCTGCATCTCTATGACATTGATACACAAAGTGACCAGTTCCAACTTCATCAAACCATCTCACTGCCCCCCGGCTGTGGCCCTAGGCATCTGGTGATGAATGGTGATGAAGACATGGCTTACGTTGTATGCGAGCTAGCGGAAACGCTGATTACGCTGACTAAGGAAGGTAACCACTGGCGTATGGTAGACCAGTGCGACTTACTGCCCGGCCAGCCAAAAGGAGAGGCCGCAGCAGCGATCAAGCTGTCTTGTGATGAGCGCTTTATTTACGTTTCTTGTCGTCAGCAGAATGCGATTAGCATTTTCGAGCTGGTGGATGGATTACCTTCGTGGTTAGCGGCGCAAGGTTGTCAGGGCCAGTTTCCGCGAGACTTTACGTTATCATCTGATGGCAACTGGCTAATTGTCGCCAATCAACATTCTAATAATCTCGCTAGTTACCTGCGTTGCCAATCAACAGGTCTTCTTACTCCAGCCAATTATCAGTGCCAAGTGGATGCACCAGTATGTCTGATTGAGCATTTCGTTTAGAGGCGTGAGAACCTTTCGATAATTTGGTGTTATATCAATCTGGCCCTTCTTTCCCCATTCGTTTGGATGGGGATATTTTTCTAATGGGCTGAAATCTGACGTTTTATTTCATTCATTGTCTTCGCGGGTATTGATCTAATTTGCACTGTGAATGCTTTGTGCGTAGTAGTGATCTTTTTGTGAATACCCATCAAAAACTACGTGAATTCCTTAATGTGATTAATATCACATTTATCTATCTATAGATCGATCGGTTTAGTCAGTTAAAGGCGAGCAAATGACTTATTGCTCAATTGAACTGTTAGTCGGCAACTATCCCTTATCTTTCATGGCTTTCTTATGTGGCACGTCAACGGTGTTGTGGGTGATAAGTGGCTATTGATCAATGCGTCAATTTCATAAATGGAAGGTTAGTTTCCAAGTTCGACAGATGAGCTTCAATTTCGATCTAAGCATAATGCGCAGAATGTAACATTGTATTTCAAAGTGTAACAATTAAACCGCATAAGCAGCATGGTTTTAACCGGATTGCTTATTTGATAACCCCACACTTTGCTTTGCGATGCTGCACATGCTCAACACATAAACATTCTAATGACTATAACAACCGGCCTTCAGGCATTGCCCTGCAACCGGACAAACATCGAGAAAGTTAATGGAAGCCTCAAGATATAAACGCATCTTGTCGAGGGGAAGTTTGGTGACCGCCATTCTGCTGCTCTCAGGATGTAATTCTGCTTTGCTTGACCCGAAAGGTGCTATTGGTGTCCAGGAAAAAGAGCTGATTATTACCGCTCTTTTGCTGATGTTGATCGTTGTGATCCCAGTGATTCTGATGACGATTTACTTCGCCTACCGATACCGCGCAACTAACACCGACGAAGAGTACGCGCCTGAATGGGCTCACTCGACCAAGATCGAAGTGGTGGTATGGACGATTCCTATCATCATCATCGCGATTCTTGCCACCATTACATGGCGTTCGACGCACGAACTGGAGCCATCTAAGCCTCTGGTGAGTGATGTGAAGCCCATGACGATTGAAGTGGTATCACTCGATTGGAAATGGCTGTTCATCTATCCGGAAGAACACATTGCAACGGTTAACTACGTTGCGTTTCCGAAAGATGTCCCGGTCAATTTCAAACTGACGTCAGACAACATTATGAACGCGTTCTTTATCCCACGCCTTGGGACACAGATCTACGCGATGCCGGGCATGGTGACCAAGCTCAACCTGATTGCTAACCATGAAGGCGATTACAAAGGTTTTGCTTCTAACTATAGCGGCGAAGGTTTCTCGCAGATGAAGTTTACTGCGTCCGCTATGCCTGATCGCGCGGCATTCCTGAACTGGGTGCAGAAGGTGAAAGCCAGCCCAGATCGCATCGAAGACTGGGAGCAATTCCGCTCGCTGGCAGCACCAAGTGTCGCTGAGCCAGTCACGCTGTTCTCCAGTGTGCCACCGTTTTTGTTTACTGATGTCGTGACCCAGCATCCTGGTTCAATGAACTGTTTGCCTGAAAACCAAGGACAATCGTAATGTTTGGAAGATTAACTCTCGATTCAATTCCATACCACGAACCCATCATCGTCATCACCTTAGCGATTGTCGCTTTGGTTGGTTTGGCAGTGGTTGTCGCGGTGACCAAAGCAGGGAAATGGCAGTACCTGTGGAACGAGTGGTTTACGTCAGTAGACCACAAAAAACTCGGCTTTATGTACATCGCAGTTGCGATGGTGATGCTTGTGCGCGGATTTGCCGACGCCGTCATGATGCGCAGTCAGCAGTTGCTGTCTTCTGCGGGTGAAGCGGGTTACCTGCCGCCTCATCACTATGACCAGATTTTCACCGCGCACGGCGTGATCATGATTTTCTTCGTCGCGATGCCTCTGGTTATCGGCCTGATGAACATCATTGTTCCGTTGCAGATTGGTGCTCGTGATGTTGCCTTCCCGTATCTGAACAACCTCAGTTTCTGGTTATTTATTGTTGGTGTCATCCTGACCAATATGTCGCTAGGCTTAGGTGAATTTGGTCGTACTGGCTGGCTAGCGTATCCGCCTCTGTCGGGCATTGATGCCAGTCCGGGAGTTGGGGTCGATTATTGGATATGGGCCTTGCAGATATCCGGTGTCGGTACCACGCTGACGGGGGTGAACTTCTTCGCCACTATCCTGCGTATGCGCACGCCTTCTATGCCAATGATGAAGATGCCAGTTTTCACTTGGGCGTCTCTATGTGCCAACATCCTTATCATCATTTCGTTCCCAATCCTGACAGTGACGATTGCATTGTTGACACTGGATCGATACCTCGGATTCCATTTCTTCACCAATGATCTTGGCGGCAACGTGATGATGTACGTCAACTTGATTTGGGCATGGGGCCACCCTGAGGTGTACATCCTGATCCTGCCAATCTTTGGTGTGTTCTCGGAAGTGACCGCGACCTTCTCTCGCAAGAAATTGTTTGGTTACACCTCGCTGGTGTGGGCAACGGTAGTGATTACTATTCTGGCGTTTGTTGTATGGCTGCACCACTTCTTCACCATGGGGTCGGGTGCGAACGTTAACGCCTTCTTCGGTATCGCAACCATGATCATTTCCATCCCAACCGGGGTGAAGATTTTCAACTGGTTGTTCACCATGTACAAAGGCCGCATTCGCTTTACCACGCCAATGATGTGGACGGTGGGCTTCCTGATCACCTTCTCAGTCGGTGGTATGACTGGCGTACTGATGGCGGTTCCGGGTGCTGACTTTGTTCTTCACAACTCAGTATTCCTGATCGCGCACTTCCATAACGTCATCATCGGTGGTGTGGTGTTTGGTTGCTTTGCGGCAATCACTTACTGGTTCCCGAAAGCGACTGGCTTCACGATGAACGAAGCTTGGGGCAAGCGTGCATTCTATCTTTGGATTGTCGGCTTCCTGATGGCTTTCCTACCACTGTACGCACTGGGCTTCATGGGCATGACTCGCCGCTTGAGCCAAGACATTAACCCAGAATACTTCCCTCTGCTGGCCGTTGCTGCGGCAGGTACTGCTGTGATTGCAATGGGCGTCGTATGCCAGTTCATCCAGATCTACGTCAGTATCCGTGATCGCGAACAGAATAGAGACCTGACAGGTGACCCATGGGGTGGCCGTACGTTTGAGTGGGCGACGTCTTCACCTCCGCCGTTCTACAACTTCGCGCATTTACCAAAAGGCGACGAACTGGACGCATTCTGGTATCAGAAGCAGAGCGGTGAGTTCGACCCAACCAAAGAAGTGGAATACGAACGCATCCATATGCCGAAAAACACGCCGACAGGTATTTATGTGTCTGCTTGGGCACTGGTATTTGGCTTTGCGATGATTTGGTACATCTGGTGGCTGGCAGCAGCGAGTTTCTTTGGCATCATCGTCACCTGTATCCAACACAGCTACAACGATGACGTGGACTACTACGTTGAAGTCGAAGAGATAAAAGCGATTGAAGCTGAGCGCCGTGCTCAGTTTGAAGAAGCAAATAAAAAACCTGTGCAAGATGATAATAAGAAAGACGATCTGGAGGTGACGTATGCAAGCTAACATCGCGTCTCACGCTCATGATCACCACGATACCAGCGCCAACAAGCTGTTCGGTTTCTGGGTTTACCTGATGAGTGACTGCGTACTGTTTGCGACCCTGTTTGCGACTTACGCAGTACTAGAAAGCGGCTCGATTAGCGGGCCGACTGGTAAAGATATTTTCGAACTGCCATTTGTGTTCGTTGAAACCATGCTGCTGCTGTTCAGTAGTATCACGTTTGGCTTTGGCATGATTGCCATGAAACGCAAAGATGTCGCGGGTTTAAAGCGTTGGTTGCAAGTGACTTTCTTGCTTGGGCTTGGCTTTATCGGCATGGAAGTGTACGAGTTCCATCACTTGATTGCTGAGGGCTACGGCCCACAGGAGAGCGCATTTCTTTCTGCGTTCTTCACGCTGGTGGGTACTCACGGCCTGCACGTGACGTTTGGTCTTATCTGGCTGGCGGTGTGCTATCACCAACTGTCGACGAAAGGTCTTAACGACAATATGGCGATGCGCTTTAACTGCCTGAGCCTGTTCTGGCACTTCCTAGACATTGTTTGGATCTGTGTCTTCACTATCGTTTACTTGTTGGGGGTTATGTAATGGATCAACATCTGGAAACGGGTGCGTCGGATTACGTTAAAGGTTTCGTTGCATCTCTGATTTTGACCGTGATTCCGTTCTACTTTGTGTGGACGCAATCGCTGCCCGACACGACAACATATGTTCTTTTGTTTGGTTGTGCTCTGGTACAAATCTTTGTGCACTTTAAGTACTTCCTGCATATGGAAGTAAAAACTTCCGATGGTCGCTGGAACCTAGTGTCACTGATGTTTACTGCTATCGTTGTCTTGATTCTTATCGCTGGCTCGGTGTGGATCATCTACAACATGAACGTCAACATGAAGCTGTAGGCCAGAGTATGCTGAAAAGTTATTTGTCTATTACCAAACCGGGCATCATTTTCGGCAACCTGATATCTGTTGCGGCGGGGTTTTTCCTTGCCGCAAAAACAGAGCACGCAAGTCTGAACTTGTTACTGGCGACACTCGCTGGTGTCGGGCTTGTGATTGCTTCAGGCTGCGTAGTGAACAACATCTTTGACCGAGACATCGACCAAAAGATGAAGCGCACTCAAAATCGTGAAACAGTCAAAGGTAACATCAATATCGATGTTGCTTTTGTCTATGCCTTGGTGATGCTGCTCAGCGGGACCGCCTTGTTGTTTCAGCTCGCCAATCCACTGTCAGCAGTGGTAGTACTTTTGGGCTACGTGTTTTACGTGTTTTTCTACACCATGTGGTACAAGCGTACGTCTGTGTACGGCACGCTGGTGGGTAGCATTTCCGGTGCAGTGCCACCTCTGGTGGGCTATCTGGCGGTAACAAACTACATCAGCCTTGAGGCCATTCTGCTGTTTACCATGTTCTGCTTATGGCAAATGCCGCACTCGTACGCGATTGCGATGTTCCGTATGCAAGATTACCGTGACGCGGGCATTCCAGTTTTGCCAGTGAAAGAAGGCATCAACAAAGCTCATCGCCATATGAAGGCATATGTTGCGGCTTTTGGTGCCGTCTCACTGGCTCTATTCCTATTGGGAGAGGCTGGCTATGAATACCTAGCGGTTGCCGCTGTTGTGTGCTTTATGTGGACGCAGGTGACGTTTCGCAAGGTTGACTACAGCAATTACGTCCAATGGTCGAAATCGGTGTTTAAAGTCTCTCTGCTGGTGGTGATGAGCATCAGTGGCGTGCTGGGTCTGGAGCTGATTCCACTACCCATCTAACGAGTTAAGCGCTCCTTCCTGAACCTGCTAAGCCGATAACGGTTTTATGCCTGAGATATCCGATACCGGCATGTTTGTGTAAGCAGAGAAAGGACGGGGCGCTTTTTTAGTTCCCATAAGTAGATAACAAGTATTTTTTGACCTTTAGTAACGTATCGTATTTATACTCGCTCGTGCCGCCATCAGAGTAGTATCCAGAAAAACCATCTAAGTTCTTGTCCTGAGATAGATTCGTTTCACGTATCAGTGAGCCATTTTCAAACTTGTACAGATAAGAAGTATATTGAGTCCCTTTTATATCGAAGTGGTTTATGTCCCAGGTTATTTGAACTAAAAGGTACGGGTTGTTTCTTAGGGATATTTCATCCATACCGTTGAAAATCGGCGGTCCTCCTTCAACAGTATATTCGTCTACTTTGGTGGTCTTACTTCCACTAGTGATTGACAGAAAATAGGGAGCGTACTCATGATCTTGTTCGGAAATCTCAATCCTATACTCTTGTTCTGTCACCAATGTGGCAATTGAGAAAGCAGGAAATGCAAATGCTATAGATAATATTATTAGAGTGTTTTTTATTAAGTTCATAATTTATCAAGTTTTGATAGTGTCAGTGTGTCTCTCTTTAGATAGCCAATAGTATTATTGTATTTTGAAAATACCCACTCTGTCTCGCCATCATAGTAATACTCGGTTACATTGACTTCATCACCATCAATAACGTAACTCCCTAATCTATTGAAGTCTTTATCATAAAAATATGACCGAACGGTAGCGACTTTAGCATGGAGTCTTTCTCTTTTTAGTACATCTTCCTCATGGCTAACTAAAAATTCGTCATTAGAAGTTATCCGCTTTATGTAAAAATCACCCACAATTTTATCTTCATAAATTAGTGATAATTTTTGCTCATTTATTTTCCATACACCTTCATAGTTTTCTAAAGCTGAGATTCTATTAGTATCAATAATATAATCATCATATTGTTCTACATTACAAAGAGTAATTTCTTCCATGTTCTTATCTTTAATGTAAACAAAGGCATTTTTTGATTTATTTAAATGGTATATTTTTCCACATTCATTGACTCCGGAAAAGGTATCAGACAGGAAGTAATAATTTTCATATGGAATAGATAGTTTTTTTATATCTATAAAATCATTGAAGTTACTATTTTCTATAGAGATATTTGTACAAATTCCATTCTGACATAGTCTTGCGAAGGCAGTGCTATTTTTTAATTCTATAAACGCTTCTGATTCCGCAGAGTACAAAACAGAGGAAGCAAACATGAGTGTTGTGAAAGTTATGGCGATAAAATATTTATTTTCAACACCGTTACTAATCATAGCGATATTTCCTTATAATAGAAACCCAATCTCATTTTGCAAGATTCTTTGCTTTCTCTGTATAACTTACTATTTATTTTACAGATTTTTCGATATAGTCTTTCCATGGTCTAAGTGGCTTCTCTAAGGGTTTAGTATTATGTCCTTGACTGAAAATTAAATTACCAATCCCCACTCCAATACTCGGACCTAGGAATCTCACTGAAAAATTCAGGATCTGGAAATGACTCATATCTTCCACGCTGATTTAAATCTTCTCGCTTAAAAAACACTCTGTTCCATTCGCCGCTTGAATCCTTTCTTTCTGCTGCTAGTATTATATTTGAAGTTACATTCTTATATAGGTACTTGTATTTCCCGATGTAAAAAACTATGGATTCATCATTAACGGAACCACCAGACTCATTGACGTAGTAGAAGTTGTTTTTAGAGATTTCATTTTGGGAAAAGATCAACTCTATATTATTTATGTTTCCGTATCTGTACGTAATCTCTTGCTCATTAAGGCAAAATGAGACTAAATTGTCATTTTCCAATATTACTGTTGATAGTATTAACTCATTTTTATAGCAAAGTGACTGGCTATGAAAGTTAGATCCACTTGCTGTAGATGAAAGTACTATTAAAGGTAAAGATAGAAAAATAGCTCTTTTCATTTTAAGTCACAAAAATTTATCTGAACTTATACATTTCAACTTTATGGCATACTCAACACTGATTCGAGATAGGTATTGAGTTCTTTATACTCATTTGTCATACAAGAAGAGAAGTTAGCAAACTCTGCATCAGTATTTTCTGAATCATAAGTATGAAATTTGCATTTTCTCTCAGCATACTCTTCCCAAGAGCTAACCATTAAGGAAAATTTTTCTTTTCTTTCTGGAAAATACTCTTCTATTAGGTTCTTATTGTTCTCTACATTCTTGACTTCTGCTAATAGTTTTATGTTTTCATTAATATTGATGGCTTTGAGTTGCTCGTTTTCTGATTCGTTGAATGCAGATATTGCTGGGAATCCAACAAGAGCTAGCAGATAAAAAAATTTTTTACTACTCATTAAAGCATTAAGCACAAAATCTGTTAATTTTGTTTGGGATTTAAAAAGATTCAGCCATATTTATTAGATACTTTATAAATATTGTTCTATGGTTATACATTTCTGTTCGGCATTCCAATTTTAATATTTCATTAGTGTCACTATTTTCATCTGCATAGTAAGCGTAGTTTTCACAATCTTTATTTAATTGCTTTAGCCAAGATTCCTCAGATTCTACAATTTTATCCCTGTGCTCTACAGGTATTTTTAGCTCAATTAAATGGCTATAATATTTATCATATTCTTCTTTAAATTTTTTATTTTCATTTACAATGCATCGATCGACATCAAACTGATTTGTTAATTCATAGCATTTGCTCTCTATAGCTAAACTGGTTGTTGGAATTAACAATACTAACCCAAAAAAGATACTTCTTAAATTCATTTTCTATTCCTTAGGTAATTTACTCTTTGTCTTCCTGCTTCATATCTTCTTAGGACTGGAGAGTTTTCAATATATTTGATAAGTATTTCTCTGTTATTTTTTTCACATGCTTTCATAGGCCTTTCCCCCTTGGTAAACCCTTGATATACGAAATCAACAGCAATATCTCTTATTTTTGAGTCTAAGTTTTCCCATGCCGTTCGTTCTTCAGGCAGGGTCCAGTGTTCATAGTTTGATTTTCCTCTTTCAATATAATCTGGATATATGTTTACAAAAAGTAAATGTTGAGATTTTCGAGTGATTTCACCAATTACTTCTCGATTTCTCACTACAAAACTTCCTGCTTGTCCACCTTTTAACCCTGCGCTATTCGAAATTAATTCTGCCTGTGAAGTGTTTATTTCTGCAGCGATCATATCACGGTACACTTCATTTTTTGACCTATTCCCGCAATCATATCCTCTTCCAATAGTGACTCCTGACTTATCGTTTCCTGGCCAATGAACTTTACGAGAGAATCCATGAGAATGGTTATTATCAACCCCTTCAGCATCAAAGGTAATTTGTCCAAAAGGTACTGTCAACCAAGCTATATCCATGTCATCTAAGGTTGAGTCTCTGTGTATAGACATTGGCCAATAATGCCAGACACTTTTATCGTCCGGGAGCGTAATCTTGCTTTGTGTGTCTTGCATCCAGGAAAACTTATCCGCTCTCTCTCGTTCATGCTGTGAAAACATGTCGTGATGGTTCATGACCTCACTACGCCAAGGTGATTCTAGGTAGTCCTTTTCAGAAACAAAACCTGTCATGTATTTTTCATCCATCACTTCTTTGGCGAGTTGATGAATCATAGAATAGCTTTCTTTAGTGACGTCTGTATACCAGTCAGAAGGGTGCTTTGCGATAACGCGTTCAAAGTGTTTACGTTTGTTTTCTAAGTAAACTTTGGCTTCTCTTGGTTTGAATGCCGAGAAATCAATCTCTTCACCTTTGGATAGCTCTTCGAGCAGTTGGCTATAGAACGCATTGGATACGCTCAGAGCGCCATCACTCCCACTGCCGTCAATGGTGATAAGAGGGCTTTCTTCTGCATTTTTTGGGGCAATCTTTTTTAAGAAAAACTCAGGCGGTTTTTCTACGGAAAATAGCTCTATGTGGACTCGGTTATCTTCTTTCTTGGTGGCGTAGGCATCGTTACTGTACTCGTGAAGCCCCATATAGCCCAGTTCGTCCCCCGCTTTCACTTCGATAGCGCCAAAGTCGATGTTGAGTGGTAAGGGGAGGCCCAGTGTTACGACGCTGCCATCGCGCAATGAGGCGGCATTTTTAGACATCCACTCTGGTTCAGAGACAGGCTCTGGGACCATCACAGAAGTGTCGTTAAGAATATCGAAATCGCTGTCTTTGCCTGCCGCAAACCAGACGATTTTGCCTTTCATTTTCTTTTCGCTAGATGAAGGGGAGTCACCCAATTGAACAACGCGGCACTTAATCATCTTATAAGTGTGATCCCCAATTTCAAATTTTACCGTTTCTTGCTCTTCTGCATGCAAATACTCCAAAACCATACCGCTTGACATAGAGACTTTGCTTTCCACTTGCCCTTTTTTAGGATCACCACCAAGTTTAAACGTTCGGACGTTCCACCCATCGTCAACCAACTTATAACGAGTCGTCAGCGATGAATTAGCCCCGATATCGGATGGCGGAGCAAGATGCATGTAGAGAGAGTACAGTTTAAAGACTTCGTCATCTTTCTCAGGGTTTTTGTATTCATGTTCCAGTAGAACGAAGTTGTTACTGTATTTGAGCTCTTGGTCTTTGTATGTGGTGGTTTGGTAATCAGCGTGAATACGATAAGCGACTATTTTCCCGTCCATCATTGCTTGGATGGGTCTTAATCCTTTACCCCAAGGCACCATCTTGGACGTCAAGTGGACACCACTGTGCCAACCATAACCTTGCCCTAGGAGGTAACGACCGCTCTTAACTTGGTCGAACAGTTTAGTGAAATCACTAAGTGTATGATAGGGCTCGCCATTTCTTTGTGTTATAGGAAAAACTGCATCCATGAGGTCATACCTTAATCTGAGAAAACGTCGTCAAAGACAATGAAAGAAGGACGGTTGAGGTTGTTGGTTTTGGTGTAGACAACGGCGTTGATTTCACCTGAGTTCGTTGCGAAACCTGATTGACCCGTGACATTCACTATGGTGCCAATCGCCATGCCTGAAATGGTTAAAAGCTTATCGTTAGTCTGGGTGAGGATTTCACTGAAGACATCAGGAAGCGCTCGAGACATCACTTTCATGCCATCTCGATAGCCTTGAACGCCTTCTTGAACTGCGGTCAGAGAGCGAGCCTCAGCTTGCGCCTGAATGAACTCTAATCGCATGTCCAATGCAGCAATCAAGTCATCAATAAAGCCACAAAGCTGTTGGTTGATGAGTGTCCAAAGAACCAGTTGAAGGTGCTGTATGGTATTACCTGAACCCAACAAACGTAGCTTGGCAAGCAGTTCAGAAGGCGGGTCCAGAAGATCCGCCTGGAACAGGATGCGCAGGATATCGCCGTTCTCATGCACTTTCTCGAAAAGGAGTTCAAGTAGTGATTCGTACTTTTCTAGTGATTCAAGATCTTCCTGAATGTGGAAAAGGGATGAAACGAAAGACTCGGAGAAATCGTTAGAATGATTTTTGCTGACGACATGGGGTGACAAGATTCGGCTTTGTTCGTAGACCATAGCTTTGAAATCATCATCGCTAAAAGAAGGTGAGAGCAAGATGCCCCAGTCATTGGCAACACCGACTTTGTCTTCCCAAAACGGCGCTCTTCTTCCCGCAACAAAAGTACAAAAGTCATGAGAATCTTCGTATGTTTCTGTTGGGGCGTTTTCTGGCAAGGTTGCGTTCGGGGTATAAGTGTCTGCGGTCTCTTTTAGCACCAAAATACACTCTTTTAGAGGTAAGCCGCTGACGGTGCCACAACCTGTTGCATCCAGTACACCTGCGCCAATTGGGCCACCGCCTGACTCTCTCAGTTCAAATGGTGCATTCGCGTAAGGCTGTCCATTGGGGTATTTGCAAGTGAGTTCGAGTGTGTAGGTGCCTTCCTGATCCTCAGTGACAGAGACGGAAGGGTTTTGTACACCACCAAGGCACATGGTGTTAGCCATATTCATGGTCATCTGGTCCGTCAGGCGACAAACACCAATCCCTTCCATTGTGACGGTTGGGGAAGCAGAGATAAATTCAGCTTCGGACTCAATCGTGCCAGATGACACGCCTTTTTTATCACCACCGGCGTCACCAGTACTTGCTGCAAATTTGCTGCCTTTGATGGCAATACTATTACCACCATCCATAGATACCGTTGTGGTCCCGCCGACAAGATCTGCCGACTTCGCATTGTTACCATATGGAATTGGTACAACGGAATTACCTACTGTCGTCAAACAAACGTCGGGGAGAGTCGCATTTGCTTCTCCTCCCGATCCCTTGTGGACCACGCTCAGCCCATTTGCGCAAACTGTGACACCCATGATGTAACCTGAATCAACAAAAAAGATAAGCAATGATATAAAATAAAGCGCACATCAATCTAACCAAAAGGTTAGTTAAAATGAACGGCTTACCGTTCTAAATGACTAAATTGAAAGGTTTTGGCTGAATGTCTCACAAAAAGGTAGGGTCCACACTGTGGAGCTCGTCAATACTGGGGGCCGCATGACATGTAGACGATCGAATGTTAACGTTCGATTAATAGTTTTTCAATATATGTTTTATTTTATTTAAACGAGATGTGAATATGATTACAGCGTTGGCGATCAATAATTATCGTTCGATTCTAAATCTGGTTATTCCACTAGGCAGATTGAATGTGATAACGGGCGCCAATGGCACCGGTAAATCCAACTTGTATAAAGCACTTCGTTTGTTGGCGGATACAGCGCAAGGTGGTGTGGTGTCTGCGCTCGCGACTGAAGGTGGCCTAGATTCAACTTTCTGGGCGGGGCCGGAAAAGATAACCAACTCGATGAAGCGAGGCGAACATGCCATTGAAGCGACAGTAAGGCAGAAGGTCAAACGCCTCAAACTTGGCTTTGCCACTGAAGAGTTCAGCTACGCGATTTCATTAGGTTTACCAGCGCCGACTATGTCAATGTTTGGCTTTGACCCAGAGATTAAACGTGAATGTATTTGGAATGGTCCTTTATATCGACCTGCCAGTGCACTGATAGACCGAAATGGGCCTGCGATTAAAGCGCGTGAAGGACGAAAATGGCAAGTCATTTCAAGCCACATCGCCACTTATCATAGCCTGTTTGATCAAATTGCCGACCCAATGGCAACGCCAGAGGCGTTTATGTTGCGGGAAACGATTCGCGGCTGGCGCTTCTACGATCATTTCAGAACTGACAAAGATGCCCCCGCCAGACAACCTCAACTTGGGACTCGTACTCCGGTTTTACATCATGACGGCCGCGATCTGGCCGCTGCTTTACAGACCATTATCGAAATTGGTGACAAAGAGGTACTTTATAAAGCAATCGACTATGCGTTTCCCGGCGCCAGCATCCGTATTGTGAATCAGGTTGATGGTCGATTCTCGTTGGAGTTTTCCCAGCATGGTTTGCTCAGACCATTGAGTGGTGCTGAGTTGTCAGATGGGACTTTACGTTACTTGCTGTGGGTGGCCGCTCTTCTTACGCCTCGACCACCAAGCTTGATGATTCTTAATGAGCCAGAAACCAGTCTTCATCCAGATTTGTTGCCTGCTTTAGCGCGTCTAATTTCTCACGCGGCCGAGAATACTCAAGTCTGGGTTGTGTCACATGCGCCTCGCTTGATTGCGGCTTTGGCTGAGCACCCTGAATATCATGCAATCCAGTTGGATAAGGAGTTCGGCCAGACGATCATTCCGGATTTAGACCCTCTTTCATCTCCAAATTGGTATTGGCCTGATTCTTAACTAGAAAGACCTCTTTCTATTTCTACTTCACCAACATGGGGCAAATAATGACCAATGTTCCTCTCGCTGAAGGCTATTAATGGCTAAACTCAAAGTCATGTTCAGTGAAAGTGGTCTTTAGGGGAGGGCATAATGACAACCCAGAACATTCAGCACTTTTTTCATCCTGAGTCCGGCAGCTTGAGTTATGTGGTGGCAGATTCGGACACTAATGAGGCGATAGTGATTGATCCCGTTGCTGATTACGATGAGGAAAACTGTAAGATCAGCTTTGAATCCGCGCAGCAGATTATTGAGCACGTTAAACAAAATCAACTTCATGTCACCGCGATTCTTGAGACACATATTCATGCTGATCATTTGTCGGGTTCGTTCTATCTCAGTAAAGTACTACAAGCGCCTATCTACATTTCTGATCATGTCAAAGAGGTATACGCTAGCTGCAAGGATGATCTGTCACTAACCGATCTTTATCATTTTGAGCACTTCCTGTTGGAAAATGAACAACTGGATTTTGGCTATTCACATATAGAAGTATTAGAAACTCCCGGCCATCCGCCATCTGATCTTACCTTTAAAATTGGTGATGCATTATTCGTGGGTGATTCACATCTTCATTCTGGAGAAGGGGATTTGGCTAAAGATAGCGACCCGACATTTGAGTCATTATCTAAGATATATGAACTCAAAGACTCGACCAAAGTGTACCTGTGTCATAATCAACCAAGCAGCCCGGATGAGTTGGTTTATAAGACGACACTTGGTGATGAATTGCGCGATCAGGGCTCTGTTCATCAGCCTAGCGGCAGAAACCCAAAGCTGCCGACCCCGAAGCTGGTAAGCTCCGCGCTAGAATATAACCTTACTGCGATGAGGCCACATACGTAGATGGAATTGCCACCACTGCGCAGGCCAGTGTTTGATGAGCTGAGCTCCGCCTCCAGAATCTTAATGAATTTGTTGGTGAAGTTCCGCTTATGGCGCTATCGCAGATGAACTGTGTGATATATACAAAGGGGACGTTTGTCCCCTTTTTATCCATTACTGTTTGAGTTCGCGCTCAACGTAATCGTAAACGTACTGCCTTGATTCGGTTCAGACACCAGTTGAATATTGCCACCTAAGTTATCAACCATGGCTGCGGCAAGTGATAGGCCCAGTCCATAGCCTTCAACATTGCTGCGACTCGCATCAACGCGGTAGAGCCGCTCGAAAATCAAATCCTGATACTGTTTGTCGATACCAATACCTGTATCTGAGACAAGAATCTGAACGTGATGATCACTGGTTTTATCGGCTTTTAGAACAACTTTTCCGCCTGTTCCGGTGTATTTAATCGCATTATCGACCAAGTTCACCAGCGCCTGTGTGAGTTTTTCTGGGTCTGACTGAATGATGAGATTGTCATCAGCCATTGCCTGCAATTGAATCTGTTTGTCATCCGCCACGTCTTCATACCAGCTCACAACGGTTTTCAGCACCTCAGAGACATTGGTTGAGGTGCTTTGTTGCTGACGCTTACCGGTGACCTCATCATTGAGCTTCATTAGAGCGGTAAGCATATTGCTGGCTTGCATTGCATACTCGGCGCAATCAGACAGAGCGTGTTCCATCTGCTGGGTGTCTTTGCTGTCTAACAGCGCGGATTGTGAAGAGAGCGTAATCCGTGACAAGGGAGTGCGGATATCATGAGCAATGGCATCGACGGTCGTATTGAGTGTGGTTGTAACATGGTGCAGTCGGGCGATAGCGTCATGCACACTGGCACTGATGACGCTCAGCCCTTGCGGCGTGGCGGCTGGCTTGCCCGTCATCTCTAACTTGCCTTGGCTGAGCTTATCCAGAGAATCTCCGAGCGTAACCAGTGGTGACATCGCGCTGCGAATAATGCGGTGAGTGAACAAAGTAGTGATAGCAACCAACACAATTAAGGCGTACAAAGTCATCAGCCATTGTTTGTAGGCGATGGCGTAACGCGGTTGATTGTCGAGAACTAACCAAAAATCCAGCGTTTCCCCTTCAATCTTCAGCGACATATATGGGTTAATAATGAAAGCCGTGAACCAGGATTTATCATCTGTGACGTAATCATTGAGTTTGATGTCAGCTGGCAAGTTGTTATCACCAGCGACAAAGTTGGGGCTTGCCGCAGGCTCTTTCGAAATAGAAAAGGCCGCGATATTGTTTTCAATCAGGCGATGCGGATTGGCAGTCATGACGTGAATCAGTTGATCGGCTGAATCGTAGGTAAGAATACGCTGGTATTCAGTGGCCATTGAGTTGAGGATTTTCTTTTCGGTGCGGTATAAATCGAAGAAGAACATCACTCCAACCACTATTTCAACCAGTATCAGGCACAGCAATAAGATCGCCATAAACCGCATCAGTAGTGTGTTGCGTGCCTTAGCCAGCGCCTGCTCAATGTTGTGACTTGAGGACATAGCCAACCCCTCTGAGTGTATGAATTAATGGGGTATCAAAGCCTTTGTCCACTTTGCTGCGTAAACGACACACCAGTACATCCACCACATTGGTCTGCGGATCAAACTGATGGCCCCAGACTTGCTCAAGAATGGCGGTTTTTGAAATGACGGTTTCAGGGTTTTCCAGCATCAGCTTGATCAACATGAATTCTCGTTGATTGAGTTGAATCGAGGCGCCATTTCTTTCAAGTGAGTGTTTGAGCAGGTCCAGCGATAGCTCACTGTAGCTCAATTGATAACTTTGCGCAGGGTTCTGCTGACCTCGGCGGGCTAGTGACTGACAGCGAGCCAGCAGTTCCGGAAAAGCGAACGGCTTGACCAGATAATCATCTGCACCAGATTGCAGCCCTTTGACTCTTTCATCTACAGAGTGTTTTGCGCTCAGGATGAGAACTGGTGTTACATGGCCTTCTCCTCTCAGTTGAGCCAAGACTTCAAAGCCGTCTTTTTGTGGCAGCATAATGTCGAGCACAATCACATCGTAATATTCGCTGATGGCTTCATGCAATCCGTCAACGCCATTGGTGGCGTGCGTTATTGTACAGCCTTCCTGCTGGAAGCCATTGATAAGAAAGCGTGCTATGTGGGTGTCATCTTCAATCAAAAGTATTTTCATCAGCTGTCCATTTCCTCACTCTCCCTAAACAGTCCTTCATACTCTACCAACAACCTTTCATGAATTTAACCAAGATTACAGCTTTGTAATGATTGGGAAAGTCTTCAGTAATAGAGCCTTAGTTAGGATGTACCTGTCGAATCAAACAAGGTCTACCTTACAGGAGTGAACATGAAAACTATCAAACTTAGCGTACTAGCAGCGTCTCTTAGCTTCCTTTCAATGTCTTTTAATGCGTCAGCCGCAGATAAAGGCCACACCGTATCAGTGACGCAAATTTCGTCTCAGTCCGCTTTCAGTCTGGCAAAAGAAGCCGTTAATCAATGTGAAGCGAAAGGCTACAAAGTCTCAGCGACAGTGGTTGACCTGTCAGGTAATGTATTGGCACAACTTCGTTCAGACGGCGCAGGCATCCACACCTTAGACAGTTCACGCAAGAAAGCCTTTACTGTGACCAGCATGAAACAGCCGTCAGGCAACCTGATGAAGCTGATCGCTGACAAGCCAATTATGCAGCCTTTGCAAAATATGGATGACAACTTGCTGTTCTTAGCGGGTGGTGTTCCTGTTCAGCTTGATGGCAACCTAATCGGTGCAGTTGGTGTAGGTGGAGCACCGGGTGGTCACCTAGATGTGGAATGCGCCGATGCCGCAATCAAAAAAGTGTTCTAATTTGAGTTAACCACTGCCTTTGAGTGAACTCAATTCCCCGACCAGAGACACTGGTCGGGGTTTGTTTGTATCTGAAGGTTAAGCATGAATCTGTTGGATTTTAAACTGCTCACACTGATTGAACTGGGCAAACTCCGACAGCTCTTGTTCGAGGGCAGAGTGAAAGTCATCTCGCTTTCTCAGTGTGGGTTCGATATGTAAGCTTAGCGCCTGAAGTGTCGAGGTTGGCTTGTCTACTTTGCAATCAACACGAGCGACTAACTTTCCATCCCACATGACAGGTAGGCAGAAGTAACCAAACTGGCGTTTATCCGCTGGCACATAGCACTCAAGCAAATAATCGAAGTTGAAAATTTTCTGAGCACGTTTTCTCTGGATCAGTAGATTATCAAACGGAGAGAGTATTTTGGCCTTCTGGCGATTGAGGCGCTTACCGAGCAAATCCAACGCGCCGTGGAACGTGTAATAGGTATGGCCGTCGACCTTAAAAGGGAAAATTTCACCTTGTTGGCACAATTGCTTCATCGTGTTGCTGACCAGCTGCTTAGTGTTTTTGAGTAGGTAATTGATTTCCGACAGATGACCAAAACCATGCGCTCTGAGGTAATTCATCACCAGATAACGCCCATATTCTTCATTGCTTGGCATTGAGGTATCTATTCCTGGTGGCAGGACTCGCTCTGTCAGGTCGTACACCTTATGGAAGTTGCGTCTCTCGGTGATCATTAAATCACCTTGCATGTAGAGATTTTCCAGCGCCTGCTTAGTGGGTTTGGTTCCCCAGCCCTGCTTTTTGACGCCTGCAGACTCAAAGTCTTTTGCCATTAATGGCCCTTCGTGCTCAATTCGACTCATGATGTCATTCATTAACTGGTTGTCGCGGCGATACCAATGGTTCTGGTCTCCGGATTTTATGGCCTGTTTACGTGGCAGAGTGAAGCGATAATCTCGCATGGGCAAATAAGCGGCGGCATGAGACCAGTATTCAAACACAGAACGATTTTTTACCAGCTTATCGAGGTGATTGGGTTGATACTTTGAATTGCGGCTCCACAAGGTATGATGGTGGGCGCGTTGAACGACCGAGATAGTGTCGATTTGCACATAACCGATACGCTCAAATGTTGAAAGCGTGTTCTGTAAAGCGCCGCCTGATTTCAGGCTTTGTGGCAAACCTTGAGAGAGTAGCGCGAGCTTTTGAGCCTGCGCAATTGAGAGTGTTTCCATACTGAAGTGAGTCCTGTATCTACCCCGTAAGGGTGTGAGTGCCTGTATAATTTGCAGTGTAAACTCGATACACCAGTGTAATGAAAACGCCTGAATTATTCGTTGGGAAAGATCGAATTATGAGGGAAAGAATAAAAAGCCCCAGCGTGATGCTAGGGCTGAATTAGGTTTATTCACCGAGTGCTTTTTTCGCCAAACGCGCGGCGGCGTGTTTATGTCGGTTGAGAAGTTGATGCAAGTCGACACCAATCACTTCACTATTGAGAACGCGCCAGTGGCCCGCGACCATCACACGGTCTGCTTGCTGTGCGCCACATAAGATCAGAGCGGCTAACGGATCGTGACTGCCAGAAAAACGGATGTCATCGAGCTTGAACATGGCAAGATCGGCTTGTTTTCCGACGGCCAGCTCACCGATATCGCTGCGACCCATGGCACGAGCAGAGCCTTGTGTTGCCCAGCGAAGGGCGTCGAAATGGGTGACATTGGCTGAGCCGTATTGTAATCGTTGCAAGTACATCGCCATGCGAACTTCGGCAATCATGTTAGAGCCGTCGTTGGATGCCGAACCGTCGACACCTAAACCGACTTTGACGCCAGCGGCCTCCAAATCGTTGTTTTTGCAGATCCCCGATGCCAGCATCATGTTCGATGTCGGACAATGGCTGATCCCCACGCCAGCTTTGCCAAGACGGCGAATCTCTTCTTGATTGAAATGAATGCCGTGTGCCAGCCAGGTTCTATCATTCAGCCAACCAACGTCTTCAAGATAGTCGACGGGTCTCAGGCCGAATTTCTCCAAACAGAAATCTTCTTCGTCGAGTGTTTCACACAAATGCGTGTGCATCATGACGTTTTCTTGCGCGGCAATGTAGGCAGTTTCCTTCATCAGATCTGTTGTCACTGAGAAAGGTGAACATGGCGCAAGGGCGATTTGCGTCATGGCGCCATCGTGATGCTGGTGGTACTGGCGAATCAAGCGCTGGCTATCATCGACAATTGCTTGTTCCGTCTGAATGGTGTGACGAGGCGGAAGGCCTCCGTCATCTTCACCAAGGCTCATTGAACCGCGGGTAAAGATGGCTCGTACGCCGAGTTTCTGCGCCGCTTCAACCTGAAGATCAATCGCATGTTCGAGTCCGTTTGGCAGTAGGTAGTGATGATCGGATGCCGTGGTGCAGCCAGATAGCATCAGTTCCACCAGTGCCAGTTCAGTCGCGACACTCATCATCTCTTCGTCGAGATTCGCCCACACTGGGTACAGGCTTTGCAGCCAGTGGAACAGTTCTTTGTTCAAGGCATCAGGATAGGCGCGAGTCAGGGTCTGGTAGAAGTGATGGTGGGCATTGATTAAACCGGGGGTCACCACATGATGTGAGGCGTCGACGACGTAATCTATCTGATGAGATGGCGTCTCGTTTTTTGCAATAAGTTCGACAATCTTGTTTCCCTGCACCACCAAGCCGCCTTGCGCGTCTTGATTATTTGCAGTGTAAATTGCCAGTGGATTCTTAATCCAGATGGTTTCCATTCATAGTAATCCTTAGCCATCTCAGCCATTTCAGGGGAGAGGGTCTTGCTCGATTTTAGGTTGAGTTATTGCCAGACTTGTCTGACGCTAAGTGTGTTTCGGTTGCTTCTAGAGAGGAGCAACCAAAACAGTCGTTATTCTTGCTGAGCTTTCAACGGGCTTTGTGCGTCTGGTGTTTGCTCTTCTTTCTTAGACAGTGCCAGCTCTTCTTGTACTTGATCGCGACTCTCTTTGAGAGCATCGCGCTCTTCTCTGCGGCTCGATTTAGGTAACAGTTGGTGCAGGAGAACGGTTGCGATGGTGCCCGTTGTGATGCCTGAATGAAGGAAATTAGCTATATCATGGGGTAAGTGCTGCAGCAGACGAGGCTCAAAAGTGACTGCCAGACCAGAAGCAAGGCCAACACAAATCACCAGTGCATTACGTTTGGTATCAGCAGCTTTGATCAGCATACGAATCCCAGCGTAAGCGATCATGCCGAACATGACAAAACCGACGCCGCCCAATACCGGCTTAGGAATAGTGACGGCAATCGCAGCCAGTTTCGGAAAGAGTCCACCGAGAATAAGCAAACCACCGGTTGCGGCGACGACAAATCGGCTGGCAACGCCCGTAATGCCGACAATACCGACGTTTTGACTGAAAGAAGCCAGTGGCATCGCGGTAAGAATTGCGGCAAGCGTACTGCCGAGGCCATCACCTAGCAAGCCACGTTGTAAGTCTTTACCTGACACTTGCTTATTACAGTTGTTGGCGAGCGCCATGAAGTCGCCTGTGGCTTCTGCGATCACGACGATGTAAACCAAACTCATGCTGACAATCGCGCTGGCGTGAAAGCTTAAACCGTATTTAAGCGGTTCCGGGCCACCGACCCAAGCCGCAGTTGAAACGTCATCCAGATTAACCATGCCCATAGAAAGAGCAACGATGTAGCCACCTGCGAGACCTATTACAATCGCTGATGCCGCTACCGCCCCTTTACAGTACACCGATACCGCGACGACAATGCCCAGTGACACTATGGCTAGGAAAAGCTTGGGTAGTGTCGCGAAGTTTTCACTAGCTGCAGGCGCATCACCGACCCAGTTCATTGCGACTGGTAATATGGTTAAACCTATCAAGGTGACGACTACGCCGCTTACCACGGTCGGGAAGAGTTTGCGTACCTTGTCCATATAAAAGCTGGCGAAAATCACCACCAGTGAGCCGACTAGCGCCGAGCCCATAATACTAGCGACTCCTCCTTCACGGCCAATTGCAATGGCGACGCCAAGAAAGGCAAAACTGGACCCCATCACTACGGGTAAACGAATGCCAATTGGGCCAAAGCCGAGGCACTGGGCCATAGTAACGATACCGGAAGCGAGCAAGGCTGCATTGATCAGAGAAACAATTTCTTCGTTGGGCAGCCCAATAGAGGCGCCGACGATAAGGGGAACGGCAACGATGCCGCCAATCGACGCCAGCATATGCTGGAGTGCTAGGAGTAAAGTGATGCCATGAGGCGGTTTTTGGTTAAGCGTGTACAGAAGTTTCATTTGTTTACCTCAGAGAGAGTTGGCGGTTTCGGTTATCTCTCGTTGAATGGTCAATTGCACCACTCAACAGGTGACAGACTTCTACAAACTGCGTAGGGTCGACGGATGTTTCACCTGAGTAGGTACTCAGGTGAACTGATAAAGATATTGATGATTAGATGTAAATTAGCTTGGCAACGAAGATAACTGTCAGGATGTACATCGAGATAGAGACGTCTTTGGTTTTACCCGTGGCAACTTTGAGCACAGTATAAGTGATGAAGCCTAACGCGATGCCATTAGCAATCGAGAAGGTCAGTGGCATCATCAGTGCGGTAATCGCAGCCGGAGCGCCATTGGTGAAATCTTTCCAGTCGACGTGCTGCATGCTGCTCATCATCACAAAGGCCACATAGATCAGTGCGCCAGCTGTCGCGTATGATGGGATCATCCCCGCCAGAGGCGATAGGAATATGGCCGCGAGGAAAAGAACAGCAACCACTATGGCAGACAGACCTGTACGAGCACCTGCAGCTACACCTGCGGCGCTTTCAACGTAGCTAGTAACCGGAGGACAACCTACACACGCACCTGCCACACTAGAGATACTGTCGGCTTTGAGTGCTTTGCTTAAGCCTTCAATCTTACCTGTTTCCTTGTTGATCAAGTGTGCTCGCTCTGCCACACCCATCAGTGTACCAGCGGTATCGAACATGTTAACGAACAAGAAGGCCAGAATCACGCTTACCATTGAGATGTTAAATGCGCCAGAAATGTCCATGGCCATAAAGGTTGGCGCAATACTTGGTGGTGCAGAGAAGAAGCCGTTGTAATGCACCAGCCCTAGCATCATACCGATCAGAGTAACACTCAGAATGCCGATCAGAACTGCACCGAAGACTTTACGTTCGCTGAGCACAGCGATGATCAGGAATGCAATGGCAGCGAGCATAGCATCTGGTTTAGTGAAATCGCCCAGTGAGACCAAAGTTGCTGGGTTTTCGACGACAATGCCTGCAGTTTTAAGACCAATCAGACCGAGAAATAGTCCGACACCAGCAGTCATAGAGAAGCGCAAGCTTTCCGGGATACTTTCGATGATCCACTGACGAATCTTATAGAAGCTCATTCCGACAAACAGGATACCGGAGAGGAAAACGGCACCGAGTGCGACTTCCCAACTATAGCCCATTTCACTGACGACGGTAAACGAGAAAAACGCGTTGAGACCCATACCCGGCGCGAGGCCAACAGGCCAGTTGGCAAATAGCCCCATCAGCAAACAACCGATGGCGGCACCAATACAGGTGGCAACGAATACGGCGCCTGAATCCATTCCAGAAGCAGCCATGATCTGAGGGTTGACAAAAATGATGTACGCCATAGTGGCAAAAGTGGTGATCCCCCCGACCATTTCGCTTTTGACACTGGTTCCATGGGCTTTTAATTTGAAAAAACGCTCTAAAAAGCCACTAGGTTGACCTTCGGTATTGAGCACTTCTGCTTTGCTTTCATTCATGTCAGCAAGTCCTTTTATTTTGATGTTTCCTTAATTGAAGACCGCACTTCGCCAGGACGTCTCTGTCTCAGACGAACTTCAATTTTCCCGATTGAGTAGTGTTATGACGCTGTTAGGTGATGGTGAGTATTCGCGTTAACTGCCTCGATAGGTCGAGAAGCTATAAGGGGAAACCAATAACGGAACGTGATAATGGGCGTGTTTTTCATTCAACCCGAAACGGATCACAACATCATCAAGGAAAGCAATCTCTCCGAGATCGACATCCTTATTGCGGAAATAATCAGCAACGTGAAAAACAAGCTGATACTTACCAAGTTCAAAAGCTTCGCCTTCTAATACAGGCGAGTCAGTACGGCCATCGAAGTTGGTGGTAACCGTTTTAATCTTGGTAAGGTTGTCATCTTCCACTCGGAACAGTTCAACTTTGATGTCTGCTCCTGGCAGGCCATGCATTGTATCCAATACGTGTGTGGTTAGTTTTCCCATAATTCCTGTTCGCGCGTCGCGCTCTCCTTAGCTTTGAAGTGAACTAAAATTGTATACAAAGATGTTTTAAAACTTTGTTGGATACCTATATATGTACACAAAATATTCGGATAGTAAAGCTTGTTGTTATAAAAATGTTATTAAAGAATAATTGAGAAAATCAAATTTGTGAACTGTTAACGGCTAGAGGTTAGGCTGGATTGATTTCTAATATATTGATTAATATAGGTATATTAACAAAAAGTAACTTTAGCAACAAAATCTTTACATTAAGATATTTTATTGTATACAATGAATGTATGAAGTTGATGTGGCGTAGCCATCACGCCGAGCTTTTTAAGGAGAGCCTGAATGGATAAGGATTATTCACGAGATCTTGTTGGCTATGGGGCAAATCCTCCCCACCCCAAATGGCCGGGCGGTGCTCGTATCGCAGTGTCATTTGTGTTGAATTATGAAGAAGGCGGTGAGCGCTGCCTGTTGCACGGAGATGATGAGTCCGAAGCTTTTCTATCTGAAATTCCAGCAGCTCAGCCGATCAAAGGTGAGCGCCATATCAGTATGGAATCTATCTATGAATATGGTAGTCGTGCTGGCGTATGGCGCGTATTACGCCTGTTTGATGAATACGAAATCCCCTTAACTGTTTTTGCGGTGGCGATGGCGATTGAACGACACCCAGATGTAGCAAAGGCTATGGTGCATGCGGGTCATGAAATTTGCAGCCATGGTTATCGCTGGATTGATTATCAGTATATGGATGAGTCACAAGAGCGTGACCACATGGTAAAAGCGATTGAAATCATCAAAGCAATCACAGGTAGCAGACCACTTGGTTGGTATACTGGTCGAACTGGGCCAAACACCCGTCGTTTAGTGGCGGAAGAAGGTGGATTCTTATACGACTCCGATGCCTATGATGACGATTTGCCGTACTGGCACACCGAAGCGGGTCGTCCGCAACTGGTGATCCCATACACTTTGGATGTCAACGACATGCGTTTTGCTACTGCTCAGGGATTCAACTCTGGCGAGCAATTTTTCCAGTACCTGAAAGATACGTTTGACACTCTCTATGAAGAGGGTGAAGTGGCACCGAAGATGATGTCGGTTGGGTTGCATTGTCGCTTGGTTGGCCGACCTGGCCGTCTGGCCTCACTCAAACGCTTTCTTGATTATGTAAAACAGCACGATGATGTGTGGCTATGTCGCCGCATTGATATTGCTCGACACTGGCATGAACACCACCCATACACACCAAAAAAGGAGAAGTAATATGACCGAATTTCGTACCTGTAAACCATCGGAGATGGCTCGCGCGGAATTTGTCTCGCATTTTGGTGATGTGTATGAGCACAGTCCATGGGTCGCTGAAACTGTATATGACAAAGGGCTGAGCGTCGACGATAACAAGATTGAACATCTGCATCAGCGTATGGCTGAAACTTTACTGGGTGCAGAGAAAGCACAGCAATTGGATTTAATTAACGCTCACCCGGATCTAGCCGGTCGTGCAGCCGTCAATGGGGAACTGACCGCCGCCTCTACTGCTGAACAAGCAGGGGCGGGCATTGATCAATGCTCTGCGGAAGAGTTCGAGAAATTTACCACTTATAACAACAGCTACAAAAGTCGCTTCAACTTTCCCTTCATCATGGCAGTGAAAGGGGCCAATCGTTACCAAATTCTTGAGTCGTTCGAGATGCGATTAGGAAATGATAGTGAAACTGAGTTTGCTACTGCGATTCAGGAAATCAACAAGATTGCCTTGTTTCGCCTACGAGATATGTAAGTCACTGAGCTGGCGACTATCCCGTAATAACGCTCTTTAGGAGCAGATAACTGACTCACTTAACCTATTTTTGATTAATTGGAAGGATGAAGGAAATGTCCTTAGATTTTGAACAATACATTAACCTTGCTGATGACAAACTGGGCGCACAAGCTATCTACGCGACCGATGATTTCTTTGCGGATAAAAGCCGCCTTTTACGCCGTGAAGCGCCGGAGTGGAAGGAAGGTGTTTATGACGACAATGGAAAATGGATGGATGGCTGGGAAAGCCGCCGTAAGCGTGGCGAAGGCTACGACTATTGTGTGATTCGTCTAGGCTTAGCTGGCACGATTGCAGGCGTTGATATCGATACCTCTTTCTTTACGGGTAACTTCCCACCATCAGCATCCATCGATGCGTGTTACTCACCTGACGGTGACCCAACGGATGCCACTGAGTGGCAAGAAATTCTGCCGTCAATGAGCTTGCAAGGCGACCATCATCACCTTGAGCAAATTGAAAGCGACGAAGTGTTCACTCACTTACGTCTTAACATCTATCCAGATGGCGGTGTTGCACGTCTTCGTGTTTACGGCCGACCCAGCGTGGATTGGGACCGCATTGATGCTCAGCAGAAAGTGGACTTAGCCGCTGTTGAAAATGGCGGTCGTGCGTTGGCATGTAGTGACGAGCACTACGGTAATAAATCAAACATTCTTGGCCCTGGCCGAGGTGAAAATATGGGTGATGGCTGGGAAACCGCACGCCGACGCACGCCGGGGAATGACTGGGTGATCGTTGCACTTGGGCACGCCGGTAATATCGAACGTGTTGTGGTGGATACAGCGCACTTTAAAGGCAACTTCCCAGACAGCTGCTCTATTCAGGCGGCCTACGTTAAAGGTGGCACAGATGATCAGGTGGCGACACAAAGCCTGTTCTGGCGTGAACTTTTGCCAGCACAGAAGCTCAAGGCACACGACATTCATGAGTTTGTCTCTGAAGTGAATGAACTGGGTGCTGTGACGCACGTTCGTCTGAATATCTTCCCGGATGGTGGTATTAGCCGCCTGCGTTTATTTGGAACTAAAGCGGAATAAGCGAGGGAAGCACAATGAGTAATGGAATTCGCCGATTAAAAATAGAGCCACTCACCAAAGAGACGTTTGCAGAATTTGGAGACGTTATTGAAGTCGAAAACAGCGACTACTTTATGATCAATAACGGCTCAACCCGTCGTTACCACAAGCTAGCGAGCACAGACGTGCAAGATCAAGGTGGTGAAGCCATCATCAGTATCTTTCAGGCCACGCCGCTGAGTTACCCTCTAACGATAAAAATGCTGGAACGTCATCCGCTTGGCTCACAGGCCTTTGTTCCGTTGCTTGGGCAACCTTATTTAATTGTTGTTGCACCGAAAGGAGATGACCCGCAGTTGTCGCAAAGCCGTGCCTTTATCAGCAATGGCCGACAAGGTGTCAATTACCACAAAGGTGTTTGGCACCATCCGGTGTTGGCGCTGACCGAGCGTGATCAGTTTTTGATCGTCGATCGAGGTGGTGAAGGGCATAACTGTGATGAAGTGTTTTTCGACACTGATTTGGTCTCTCTGCATCTGGAAGATATTCCAGGCAACAACAGCACGGATGAAGAGCAACGCATGGACAAGCGTTGTAATGCTGGCACTGACCATCAGAGGGTTCCCTTGTGATGGAAAGCGCTGGCAGTAAATAGGAGTTTATTATGGATCCACATATCACGGAGTGGTTGAATCTGGCGATTCGCTGGGTTCACATGATAGTCGGGATCGCCTGGATTGGCGCATCGTTTTACTTTGTTTGGTTGGAGAATAACCTAAACCGCGTTAACCCGAAAACTGGCCTGTCAGGCGACTTGTGGGCAATTCATGGCGGTGGTATCTACCACCTTGAAAAGTACAAGCTTGCGCCACCGGAAATGCCAGAGCACCTGCACTGGTTTAAATGGGAAGCATACTTCACTTGGATTACCGGTGTGTTGCTACTGGCGGTTGTTTATTACCTCAACGCAGAAATCTATCTGATTGCACCAGGCTCTGGCCTGTCATCTACTACTGCTATTGCGATTGGTGTGGGTGTGTTAGTCGCGGGTTGGTTCATTTACGATCTCTTGTGTGATTCGCCTTTAGGCAAAACCCCAATGTTGCTGGGACTGGTTCTGTTTGTGCTGCTTGTTGGTGCGACCTACGGACTGGCTCAGGTCTTCAGTGGTCGTGGTGCTTACATCCACGTTGGTGCCATCATAGGTACTATCATGGTGGGTAACGTTTTCCGCGTTATCATGCCAGCGCAGCGCAATCTGGTGAGTGCGATTGAAGAAAATCGCGAACCGGATCCGGCACTGCCAGCGAAAGGCTTACTGCGTTCTCGCCACAATAACTATCTAACATTGCCTGTTCTGTTCATCATGATCAGTAACCACTTCCCGAGCACTTACGGTTCGGAATACAACTGGGCGATTCTAGCAGGTCTGGCGATCTTCAGTATCCTAGTACGACACTACTTCAACACACGTCATGGCAGTCAGAAATTTGCTTGGACGATCCCTGTGGCGGCTTTGGGTATGATCACGTTGGCGTTTGTGACTTCTCCTTATGCGAGCCGACCAGCGGCGCCAGTGGCGAAAGCACCGGTCGTACAACAGCAGGCTGCACCTGTTGCTGAAGCCGCAACAACAGAAGCAAGTGAAACCGTATCGGCATCAACCAATGAGCAGGCTCCTCAGGAGCAAGCAGCACCTGCAACAGGTGGTGTCAGCTTTGCCGAAGTGAACAAGGTCATTCAGGAGCGTTGCTCTGTATGTCACTCTGCCACGCCAACGCACGCAGCATTTGCGGTTGCGCCAGCCGGAGTGGTACTGGATACCCCTGAAGAGATCTTAACGAACGTTCCACGCATCATTTCTCAGTCCGTTGCGACTAAAGTGATGCCGCTGGGCAACCTTACTCAGATGACTGATGAGGAACGATCCCTTATCGGAGTTTGGGTGGAACAAGGTGCAGTTATCCAATAACTGTCCTTGCG
Organism: Vibrio coralliilyticus; assembly: GCF_024449095.1. Taxonomy (NCBI): domain Bacteria; kingdom Pseudomonadati; phylum Pseudomonadota; class Gammaproteobacteria; order Vibrionales; family Vibrionaceae; genus Vibrio; species Vibrio coralinecrosis. The sequence continues at coordinate 1,462,035 of NZ_CP024628.1, read as the reverse complement.
GGACTGAGTGTCAGCCTGACTTCCTGTCATCCTATGTTCAGGCTGACATAGACTCCTCATTCCCAGCTGTCTCCAGACAGTGTATTTCCCTTTCCCCGGAACGTGTTCCGGGGTTTTTTATAGGTGTTAAGAAGCAAGAAATGCAAGGTTGTTGAAGTTGTGATGTTTATCTTCAATCAACGCATGCAGAAATTTCGGCTGTGCTACGTTTACTATTGATAGGTAACGCATTAGTCGTGAGTGAAAGGCTGAGAGCGACATTTCTACCTTCTTTCTCTTTTCACTGGCTCATTAGATGCGCCCTACATTGGTCAATTATAAAAGGATTTAGATGTGACGAAATTAGCCATCAGCATCAGACACAAAACCATACTGGCTACAGTATTGGCAGTGGTTCTGGTCATCATCGTACTGATCAGTACCACCGTGAGCCAAGGTCGTAAAATCATTCTCGACCAAACCTATTCGCAGCAGCTTCCGGCTTCGTTGGGAGAAGTGAGTAACAAAATTAAGCTTGAGTTGGAGAAACCGCTGGTTATCGCAGATGTGATGTCAGAGCTTTCCCAACTGACCGAATTTACAGGTGAGGGTAGTGCAGAAATCGTCGATATCCTTAGCCGCATTAAGCAGCAGTTTGGTGCTCTGACGGCGTTCTACGTTAATACCGTTGACAGTAGCTACTACATTCCGACCGGCAAATTGAAAGACATGTCGGCACAGTCTAACGATGACCAATGGTTTTATGGTTTTCTCGCCAGTGGCAAGAAGGTTGAGCTATCGATTGATGTCGATGACTCTACTGGTGTAGCGACTGTGTTTGTTAACCATGTGGTGATGCAACAAGGCAAGCGTATTGGTGTTACCGGGATTGGCTTGTCGCTACAAAATATGGGGAAAACCGTCGCCAACTACTCTCTGGGTGAGCAAGGTCAGTTGATGCTGGTCGATAATCAAGGAGTAGTGAAAATTCACGCAGATGCCAATCTGGTTGGTAAATCACTCAACGACTTACAGCTAAGAGAATTGGCAGCGGAGCTGGGCAAACTCAGTGACACAGACTCACACATTATTGAAGCTGAAGTTAACGGCAGCGCCATGATTGTCGGGTTTATTGCTTTGCCAGAGCTCGGTTGGACACTGGTTTCTCTTCAGCCTCAAAGTGAAGTGCTGGCGGAGCTGAATCAGTTTATTCAGACCATGACTTACATCGGTGTGGTGGTGGCCTTACTCTTTATTATCATCAGTGCTTATATGACGAATGCTTTGCTTAAACCTCTGTCGACCACGGCCGATTTGCTGCTAGAAATCGGTGGTGGCGGCGGTGACCTGACGCAAAGGCTGGATGAAAGCCGCCATGATGAAGTTGGCAGCATTGCTCGTGGTTACAACCAGTTTGTTGCTTATATGGGCAATGTCTTGCAAGAGATCGACCGCTCGCGCGCTGATTTGGTGGCAACCATTGATCATATTGATTCTCAAGCCAGTGAGATGAAACATCAGATCCAAGGGCAGGAGCAGAACATTGACCAAGTCGCGACAGCGATCCATGAAATGAGCGCTAGCTCGGAAGAGATCGCCAGCAATGCCAACAATACGTCAGACAATGTGCAGCAGGCGACAGTAGAAGTGAAACATGGTTTGTCATCGGTCAGCGACACATTTTCCCATACCGAAGCGATGAGTCGACAGTTGGATCAGAGTAGTCAGAGTATTGAGAAACTCTCTAATGATATCAACGCTATCGATACGGTACTGGATGTGATCAGTGGCGTGTCGGAGCAAACCAATTTGCTTGCACTCAATGCGGCGATAGAGGCAGCTCGTGCGGGAGATCAGGGGAGAGGGTTTGCTGTGGTAGCGGACGAAGTACGCACACTAGCGTCACGCACACAGGATTCAGCCAGTGAAATTCGCACCATTATCGAAAATCTTCAGGGCCTCAGTGATACGGTGGTGAAAGAAGTTGGCCAGAGTCACAGTACCGGTAAAGCGTGTTTAACCGCTGCTCAGGCTTCTGAGAAGCATTTAGAGTCGATCAATCAGTTTGTGGATGAGATTCATCAGCTGAGTAGTCAGACGGCCACCGCGACCAATGAGCAGTCTCAAGTTATCAATGAGATTGCCCCGCATGTTTCGAGTATTGCTGATGTGGCACGCAGCAACACTGAGATGGTGAATCAAACCTCCCATCATTGTGCCGATCTGAAAGACAATGTGAACTCTCTCAGCCAGCTGGTGGCTAAATTTAAATTCTAACGAGTGGTGCAAAAAAATGCCCTATGCGTCAGCACAGGGCATTATTATTAGTGAGTAAGAAAATTAAGCGCCTGCTTTTTTCAGATTCACTTCTTCTTCTTTCACGCCGGCCATTGGATCGTTGAAGCGTGACTCATCCAGAGCCCCTTCCGACTTGGCAACAATGACGGTCACTGCACTATCACCTGTGATGTTTACGGCAGTACGGATCATGTCTAGTAGACGGTCAACACCCATGATCAGGGCGATACCTTCCAGTGGGAGGCCGACTTGGTTGAGTACCATCGCCAGCATTACCAGCCCAACACCCGGAACTCCAGCAGTACCAATAGATGCCAGCGTTGCCGTTAGGATCACCATCAGGTAATCACCCATGGTGAGATCAATATTGAAGGCTTGAGCGATAAAGGCGGTTGCGACACCTTGCATGATGGCCGTACCGTCCATGTTCACGGTCGCACCTAGAGGAACGGTGAATGAAGAAACACGGTTCTCTACACCCATGCGATTCTTCGCCGTTTCCATTGTGACAGGAATTGTCGCATTAGAAGACGCGGTGGAGAAAGCGAACATGATGGCATCTTCCATTTTCTTCAGGAAGGTGATTGGGCTAAGACCAGTAAAGCCTTTCAGCATCACACTGTAGGTAACCAGACCGTGAAGCACAAGTGTACCTGCTAGAACAACGAAGTATTCCGCTAGGTTTAGAATTGCACCCAACCCTAGGCCTGTGAATAGCTTCGCCATCAGGAAGAACACACCGTAAGGGGCTAGGTTCATTAGTAGCGCAACCAGCTTCATGATCACTTCGTTAAGGTCTGCAAATACAGCGGCAATACGCTCACCCGGTTTACCCGCAGCACTGATCGCGATGCCAAATAGCACGGCAAATACGATAACCTGAAGTGTTTTCCCTTCGGCCATTGCGCTGATTGGGTTGGTTGGGAACATGTCGATGATGACCTGACCCAAAGAAGGGGCTTCTGCCGATTTAAACGAGCTAGCGGCAGTGAGATCGGCACCAGCACCTGGTTGGAATAGGTTACCCATCGTTAAAGCAAGAGTGATCGCAACAGCAGTTGTCGCAATATAGAAAGCGAGTGTTTTACCACCCATTCGACCTAAAGTGGAGAGGTCTTTTAGTGAGCTTGTTCCGCAAACCAGTGAAACAAACACCAGTGGAACAACAAGCATTTTTAAGCTGGCGACAAATATCTGGCCACCAACTTCAAACAGTCCATTGACGATGTATGTGTCGACAAATCCGTTGTCGGCAAAGAGGCTGCGAATCGCAAACCCTGTCAAGATACCTGCTAACATGCCGAGAATAACGCGGCTGGTTAGCGACATCGGTTTCTTGGTATTCATAGTGAACACTCCTTATAGTTATGCACCTTGAGTTCACTTCAAGGCGTGCAGGAGGTTATCAGCCGAAGTGAAAAAAAAGAAAATAAAATGCGCTGATAGATTTGTAGATGTGATCTTTATCACTGGATTATATTGGTGTTTAACCCTGTGGTAACAAAATTGGCAGGTTGTTTTATCTGAATGTTTTCAAATTTAACGTTTGAAGTGTTGGGTGTTAAAAAATAGGTCATTCTCATTACTTGAGAAATCATATGCATATAGAGGTCGGATGACTCTATCTTTGCATAGATAATCAATGTTTATGCACTATCGAAGTTGTCACACTGGTCACAGCTCTCATCATTTTTCGACAATAATCCCAGTTTTTTTGCCGCTATCTACTCCCTGCTTGTCAGGCATTGATTACCCTTGTTAACACATTCACTATGCCTTTGTAAATGCTAGCTACCTCATATTCAACGAGTTTCTCATTGCTTTGGCCGCGAATTTAGCTAATAACACCAATTTACCTAGGAGGGTTCCCCTTAGCATAGAAGCTCGACGTCTGAGACTACATTTAAATAAAGGAATAATTACAATGTCAGAGCTGAGCTATGCCAATACAGGTACGGTTTTAAAAGGCCATCCTGCGGTACTTAATAACTACAATTCATTTCCACATCATTCTGTAAATAGAAGTGGAGCAGATTACCCTCTGCTAGGCTTATCCCCTTCAATACAGAGAATTCAAAGTCAGATTGAGTTTGCTGCGCGAACCAGCTATCCAGTGTTTATTAGCGGAGAAAGTGGTACCGAAAAGCGTTCCATTGCTTCTCTTATCCATCTTAATAGACCGGAAGGTAAAGGGCGCTTCATTCTTATTCCGCCGACTATCCACAATCAATCGCAGTTTAAAGCGTATCTGGAAAGTAGCCTGAATCAAGCGAAACAAGGCACTTTATATTTGTCAGAAGTGGATGTTCTACCACAAGAGAAGAAAGACTACTTGACCACTTTATTCAGCCAAGAGGAGTTTCAACGCAGTTTGGCCGAAAAAAAAGTCCAGTTGATCATTTCCTGTACAGAATCACTGAATAGTGCTGGAGGGAATCGGCAATTTCTCGCCAAATTACTCGGTACAGAAATTCCTCATTTAGAACTCCATATCCCCCCTGTTAGAGAACGGAAGCAAGACCTTTCTAATCATATTGATCACATCCTCAACAAGATCCAGTCTTTCACTACAACCCGATTTACTCCTGAAGCGATTCAACTGCTGCATAAATATCACTGGCCGGGGAATGTTGAGCAGTTACAGCGCGTTGTTGTGACGTTGGCTTCCTGCTGTGGTAACGACATTGATGTCACAGATATTCAAAATCTCGATCTTTTTCCAGAAAGTGAAACCTTCGACATTGTCGAAGCTGTGCTAAGCCAAGAGTTTAGTGGTTTTCGCCACCTCCATCCTGGGTTACTTAAAGCGCTCAATTATATGAGTAACAACTTCACTGAAGAACTGACTCTCGCTGATCTCTCCAATTCGGCGTATACCAGCCAATCTCACCTGTCTTATCTATTCCGACAGCACATTGGATTTTCGTTCAAGTCGCTATTGGTGAAAGTTCGTATCCGCTATGCCAAGCAGATGATTGATGAATCACCAATGATGAAAGTGACAGAAGTGTGTTTGCAATCTGGGTTCGGTGATCTGAGCCACTTCGAGAAAATGTTCAAGCGTAATGTTGGCTGCACACCTCGCCAGTACCGTCAAAAAGAAAGAGACAAAGTACGCTTTTCTAACGCGACCTAAGTTGGTGAAAAGGCCGCAATTCTTGAGGGATTTGACCAAGTTATACAGCGGACTTCTTCCTAATATGGAAAGCATAGAGACGAACTTCAAGAGCCTCTGCAATGGAAATCAACATCGAGAAAATGCTGAGTCAATTTACCCCGACTACATCGCGCAATATGTATCTCAATATGGTGGCCGATTCGTTAGGGAAAGCTTCACAAAATGCCACACACGCTCAGCAGCAAATTCAGACCATAGTGGTCACAAATACGGCGTTAGGTTCCGGGTTGATTTATTCCATTGCAGCAAAAGGATCTTAGTCAGTTTTGAAGTGCAATGCTGCGCTTCTTAACCAGCAAAGGAGCATTTGATATGCCAGTAAATGATGCGGTCACTGATTCTGTGACGCAAGTAAACACCGAAGTAGTGGGCGACACCCCTGCTGTTGCGGGTGGAAACCTGTTGCTTTCAACCAGTCAGGCAATGGGCATCTCTGCTCTCAACAGTACAGGGGCAAACCAGCAAGCCACTTTGGTCCATCAGTCTTCGACAGTGCAGGGAGTGAATTCTTTACTCGCTACAGGTACCGCGGTTATTGGCCGTAGTGTCGAACTCATCCTAGAACCTAGCGCAAGCTAATTAACTGAAATTAGGAGCAAATTATGCCAGTTAATGAACAAGTAACAGACTCGGTAACACAGGTGAACACGAAAGTGGTTGGTGAAACACCCGCTATGGCCATGGGCAACCTGTTGATGTCTACCAGCCACGCTTTGAGTAATGCTGCTCACAACGCGACGGCTGCACAGCAGCAAGCACAAATCACTATGCAGGCTGCAACAGTACAAGGTGTGAACTCTTTGATGGCAATCGGTTCTTCGGTCATTGGCCGTGGTGCTGAAGGCATCATCGAAAAAGGCTAATTGATAGCCAAGTTGGAAAAACTAATTGTTAACAACAAATAAGGAACGAAACAATGCCAGTTAATGAACAAGTAACAGACTCAGTAACACAGGTGAACACAAAAGTGGTTGGTGAAACTCCGGCAATGGCAATGGGTAACTTGCTAATGTCTACCAGCCAAGCGTTAGGCACTGCTGCTCATAACGCGACAAGCGGTCAGCAACAAGCACAAATCACAATGCAGGCTGCGACTGTCCAAGGCGTTAACTCGCTTATGTCAATCGGCTCTTCGGTTGTTGGCCGAAGCGCAGAAGGCATCATCGAAAAAGACTCGTAATGCCGTACGCACCTTTGTCAGTCTAATGGCTGGCAAAGGTGTCTTTGAAGGAGATGTGAATGAAAACGGTAAACACACCCCCTGAGCAGGCAGAGTCAGCATTCCATGCTGCGAATCAATCTGTGGCGCAATCCACTGCCATGGCACTTGCAGACGCAACAGATAATCTGCGCAACCTGAACACATTGAGCACCACGGCCATTGGTACAGCACTCAGTCAGCTATTGGAAACTGGGGATCCCAAATACATGGACATCATCAACCAAGCGCAAAAAGTGGTGACAAATGGCGCCGAGAACTTTGGTGTGGTAGGCGAAAAAGTCGCAACAGTGCTGCACGACCGCTCTCAGTAGATATCGCTGTTCTTCTCATTTCCATTTCAGGTTTGTGAGTTCAGCATCCGTTTCAGCGCCTGTTGAAGGCATCGCAAGGAGTGAACATGAAAGAGCAGGATACAAGATTCGAAAATGAGTTCGAACAAGAGCTCTCGCAAAATACGATTGACCAATTTAATACGCTGCAGGGGTTTTCGTCACAGCCAACCAGCCTGTTGGAAACCACCTTGGCTGATACGCTGGGTTTGTCTATGCATAACGCGGTTAGCACCCAACAGCAATCACAAATGACCACCGCGGCATCGGTAACCAACGCCTGTGCCCGATTGCTCCAGACTCAGACTCGACCGACGGTTGAGGCGAAAGTGGAGCCTAAAACCGAGCCCGCCATTTTTGTTGATGCCAGTCACCGACTGGGTAGAGAAGAAGGTGGCTCGGAAGACATTCAAGAAGGCGATGAAGAGAAGAAGCGTTCATTTAGTTTGCTGCGCTTTCTGAAGAGAGATAAAGGGGCGAGTGATGGCCAGCAATGATCCAATCAAGTTTGATGTCAATGAACAGCTTAAACAGATTGAGTCCTTTACCGCGCAGCAACAGCAGGATGTTCAGAAGCTTATTGCTGACTCGCAGAAGCGCTTTGGCTCCGGTCAGGTAAAAGAGTCTATCGATGAAGTGGAAAATGCAGTCACAGGCATGCTGGATAATATTGAGGGTCAACTTGAGCAAGAAATCAGCAAAATCAATCAGCAGCTGCAGGAGCTGCTTCCAAATGAAATTCAATAAGTGAGGTTATCATGCCGAAAAAAGTCAACGAGCAGATCACAGACTCCGTAACTCAAACCAATACTCAAGTACTGGCGGGATCACCGGCTAATGCAATGGGTAATTTGTTTACCTCTATGGGCTTAGCGATGTCGAACCTGAACAATAATGCGACATCAGCACAGCAGCAGGCCAATATTGGTATGCAGGCTGCGACGGTGCAGGGCGTTAACGCACTAACAGCGATTGGAACAGCGGTACTCGGGCGAGCTACAGAAGCAATCGTCGAAAAAGACGAAGAATAACGTTATTGCGCTTTGGTTTTCTTGCCAACCGTACCAGTTGACCCAACGGCCAATTCAATTATGACATTGGCCTTTTGTTTTAGGAGTGAATCATGAGTGACAAGAAGGGTGCTGAAGATCTTAAACAAGTATCAGAGATGATCGATCAACTGACGGAGTCAGCCATGTCAGACACTATGGGTCTGCATATGCAAAATGCCGTCACCATACAGCAAGGTATGCAAGCCATCAGTAATGCTTCGACCTCGACGGCATGTGCATTGATCCTCAAAAAAGGCGGCTAACGGATAACCGCCAATGTCGAATGAGAGCACGACTGACAAGGCCAAACAATCGGTCGCTCAATCCACTGCCATTGCCGTGCAAGATGCGGCTGACAACCTGCGCAATCTCAACACCATTAGTACCACCGCTATCGGTGTTGCTTTGTCTGAACTTCTTGCCACTGGTGATCCCAAATACGTGCAGGTGATTGAACAAGCACAGAAAATCATGGAAAAAGGGACCGCCAACTTTGCTGAGCTAGGTAGCAAAGCGGCTGAAGTGGCGAAGAAGTTTGGTTAGTGGATGACACAAAAAATGGTGAGAAAAAACCATTTATTGTACGATTTAACGAAATATTGTGTCACGGAGGACGGCGGAAAAAATTAACTTATTGAATTTTAATTAAAAAATATTTGGTATGGCATTTGCTTTAATCCGATATTTTCTTCGTCTGGTGTAAGCATGAGTAACCATAACCCCCTTCCCCCTAAGACATCCATGTTTTGGAATAATCAACCTTTTAGTCATGATGACGCTGTTTCGGCGTACGACCAAGATGGCACATTGGCGTCATTGAACCAGAAATCTGATATCCCCTCGGATGATTTGGCAGGTTCTCCGCCTGAGCACAGCATGTTTTGGGAAGGTGGAACTGAAAAAATTGAGCCACCTGAACAAGACGTGCCCGCAGAAAAGCTCAACCTGAAGAAAAAAGAGGTAGAAGGGGAGACGATCAATATTGTTCCTGTGCGTTACGCCATCGACGAAATCGACGATCCAGAGGCAGAGCCCGCAACCAAACCATATGGGCTGCCTGAGGGTTGGAAGGGTAAAGGTTCAACAAAATACAGTTCAGATTCAGGTTTAGGCTATACGCTGAGGCAGCTAAGAGACGGTTGGTTATATGTTTATGACCACATGACTAAAGAGCTCGACGAATACGAGGTTCAAGGGGTGAATTTTACTCAGTATCTGATGAGTGAAAGTGAAGACCCTGAACTAGGTAAAGACAGCCGCGGTCAGGCACAAGAAGCCAAGCCCTACATTACCTACCCGACAAAAACCGCCATATCATGTGTGTTTTCAAAGCACCGCTGGAGCTGGGAAAGCTATGAAAGAGTTCGTGCTGGCGAAGCGAAAAATGGCCAGTTTATGTCGACTCGGGCACTAAAGCTGCCAGAGGCCTCTGATGTTGGTGATATTGAACTGTTATCTCAAGTGGCGGATATAGAAGATAGTGTGATTAATGATCATCGCTTTGCTAACAGCAGTGTCCTCACTTCGTTAGATAGTGAGTATCCAGATCTAGAAGTGAAACCTGTGGCATCCGCTGCGGAGATAAAAAGTACATTACCTCCTGACGAAGCTGCTTGCATCATGGCAATTGACGACTATTTGGCTGAAGGGCGTGATGTCTCAGCGTATTTTGTTGGGGTTGCTTCGCCATACCGATTATTCGAAGAGCAATACACTAGCCAGTGGGCCTTGATGCAAACTGCTATGCAGCTTTGTATGTTCGGTTCAAAAGATGATCTTGATATGCCATCTATCGTCAAACGCAGAGGCCAAGAGCTTGAGTTCTATAAAGATCTCTCAAGCTATTATTCTAGTCGAAGTCTTGTGGATATGGCGAAGCGAAATGAAGCTTATCCTGGGCAGTTTAATGAAGTTAACAAAGAACTTAACAAGCTATATGGCTCAAACATGTCCTCAACAATGGAGTCTAGAGAAGCGTATTTCCAAGAAAAATACTGTGTTTCACCTACCCGATTAAAAAGTTACGAGACATGGGCGGCGACGGATAAATGGAGAAAAATGCTCGACTGGCAGCGTATGTTCTCTGAAATGGAAGAGTTGACCAACAAGCGCGAGGAATTATTCGAACCTGTAACAAAGGTGAGGGAAGATTTTCGAAAGACGTTAGAGAAATTGTCTCCGCGCCGTATTGAGTGGTTAATGGACTTATGGGATAGGGAAACTCAGGAAGAGTTACTGCACTATCACATGCAAATAGTCGAGGCCGTCACTTTTATCCAACATGAGGAGGATCAAGCATTTATCGCGGCAGAGTTCAGTAAACCAACGACGATCATTCCGCTCAATACGAGCGGTTTCAGTCGAGAACTTTTCAACATTCTAGGCTCTGCGATTCCAATGAGTATTGATGACGCTGCTACGGCTTCAGCGCAGCAACAAACAGAACCCAGCATTCAGGACAAATTTGCGTCGGCAGCTTCAAATTGGGGAAGCGCTACAGGTATTTACAGCAAGCTGGTGGATTTTCTAACCAACGAAGATGTTTATGGCAGCGAACTGCTTAAACCTCTCAGTGACGGAGCCAAGAATATTCACCTGCTTATCAATGAATTTGTCGAAGCGCTGTCACTTGCCGCGCCAAAAACGAGTGCCAGCTTCATCGCTCAGGCATCCGTACTGGTTCTATCTGCAGTTGCCCCGACAGCCACTGCGAATACGACTTACATGAGAATGGCTATGGCTGAACGCCTTGCTCTCAAGATGGGGTTGGAAGTGCCGACTGACTACTCGACCAAATTTGTCGAGTGGCGAGATAAGATCAAACGCAATGAGGCGATCTTAAAAGAATCCAAAGCTATAGTTGATGCGTTTAATCGTAATGATAAATCAGTATCCAAGAGTGCTTTCAAGACGGCTCGGGAAAAATACGCCAACGCTAAAAAAGTGCTTAGAGCCAGCATGCTGGAATACCCACAAAAGATTGTTCTACCGAAAGATTTTGCATCTGCGATGGCGAACGTGCGTCTGGATATTCTCAAGGGAAAAATTGATAGGCTCGGAGATTACTATAAGTCGGTAGGCGGGCTCGGCTTTATCGGTTTGTTGTTCAACCTGATCTCATTTCATGACGCCCTAGATGATGCATTTGAGGATGATTTTGTTCAGACAGATGAGTACCTGGCAATTATTCAAACAGGGATGTACTCGCTTTCTGCAGTTGTTGGTATTCGCACAGGTCAGGTGTGGACAGCGGTATTAAGTAATGATCTAGTTCGAAAGAATTCTCTAAGGGTTTTGATGAATAATAGAGATTTTTTTGATATTAGGCCGGGGATGTTGAGAGCACTTAATGTCTTTAACAAGTGGCTTGGTATGACTGCTGCTCTTGGCCTTCTTGCAACTGGTACGGAGATGTTTAGAGTCTATAAAAAATTAACCAAGAGCAAAGGACAAGAACAAGTTCTTTATAGTGCTCAAATGGGTTCTCTCCTTGCTACAAGTTTTGTGTTGGGAATTCAAACTGTTGGCTTTACGGGAGTTTTACCACTATCACTGACATTGGGGATGTTTTCTACAGGTGTGTTAGCCATAGCTGCTGTTATCTATATCGGAACTAGCCTTTTACTAGAAGCTGAAAAGAAAGATTCTTACCAGAAGTGGTTGTCTGAACTGCCTTGGGGTACTTCACCAAATAGAAAACACTGGAGTTATCAGAACAAATATAACTTTACGTCTCAAGATGATATTCAGCTAGTCATTGATGCTTTGTGCGAACTTGAGAAAGTAATTGAGCAACCTGTTATATCACAGTATCCGATAAATAAAATCGAGCCTAACTCGCAAGGTCCAGCAGCTGCAATAGTGACTCAAACAGGTGTGAAAGTTGAGGTGAACCTGCCTAGGCTCCCAAGAGTTGATGCCATTAAGTTGTATTTAGAACCTGAACCTTTAACAGACGAAGACATTAAAGTGATTATTCCAGATGATGCAGATGATGCAGGTGATACAGATGGTACAGGTGAGACGAAGGAAAGTTATACTCATCTTCAAATCGTGTTACCTGTAGAGGGGCAAAAGTACCTAACAATTAAAATTGAATATGTGACTCTAGCAGCGGACGCCGATAAAGAAAAAATACATAACAGCTATTTGTATCAACATGCCATTAAAGATAAAGCAATATATACAGCAGAGTTTGATAGGGATAAAGTAACATTGTATGACTCTAAATTGTCTCCCAATTATCAAGTTGTTCCTTTGAGAGGTTAAAGACAGTGGCTAGTTTCCCGTTTTATATAACACCTAATGAATTTTCTGAATTACAACAAGAATTGAAGCAAGATATTGCTACAAGTTCTGATAGCTTGTCTTGGTCGACTTACAACTTGGAAGAAGAAAATAGGTGGCTTAGAAAACAACTTTGGTTAGCTGCTTCAACAGCAGTTACTGTATTCCTTGTCGGCATAGGAATGGTAGCTAATTTTTCAGACTTCACTTATTTGAGTAGTATTGTTTGGATATACATCATCAGCTTATCTATTGGTGCTTTTGCAACTTATGTGAGCTTTGCAGTGGATGACTTTTTTGATTACCACTTGTCTTCCAAAGGCATTTCTATCTCAAAACGCGTTGGCGAGCCCAAATGGGTGCCTATAGCCACAAAAGCAATGGGAGTTATTGGTAGTGTGAGCTGTGTTGCTTTGGTCGCAGTTATGGGACCCAGCGCTTTAGTTGGTGCTGGAGGCTTTATATTGCTTTCATTTACTTTATTGAATAGAAAGCCCAATGAGCCGGACCTAAAAGTTGTTCCCGCTGAAGATTTTATGTGTGCACGTTATGATAAAAAAAGAAATATAGTGTGCATATTTTCCAAGATAGATGTTTGTCGCCCATCAGAATCAGAGAAGCATGAAGGAAAGATACTGAGATCACTTGCAAAGACACGACTTTATATATTCCCTGAAAGTGCAGAGCGGTACGAGCAAGTTTTGTCATTAGTTGAAAATGAATTGGACCTAGAGTGTAAACCTGAAAGCGACCTTGGCGTTATGTTCGACTGGAAAAAAGCCCCCCAAGAGTTCAAAGCCTTCCGACATCAACGCGAACACTATTCTATGGAAGATGCGGTGACAAAAAGAGATCATCCAGCTCCGCCACCCAAAAAACCAAGATAAAGCATGACTTAATGCTAAAGCCAAAAAGATGCCTCGGTTAAACTGGGAATGACTTGAGAATACCCTGTAGAGTTTGGATTTAAACTCGAAAGGTAGGAAAGTGAATGAGAATATTAGACTTAGTGTTCATCATTTGGTTAAGCTTTTTAACGCTTTATCAGTTCAATATGTTATTCCGGCTAATGGTTGATGGTTGGTTTTAGAGAAAACCCATAGAGATAAAGCTCTATGGGTTTTTTACTTTATAAGCAGTCTGTTAGGTTTGGGCTGCCATCAAGCTAAGCTCTCAGCTTATCTGCTATAGTGCTGATGGCTGCATCGGTTCGACACGTCATGACCTCGACAAACTTGTGTGGCTTTTGTTCGACTAAGTGAAAAATGGTCATCAGTGCTAAACGCACCTGGTGGTCATTATGGTGGTTACTGTCGTGAATCAGGTCGGCAACCTCAAGCAGCTTTTGTGCTTGAGTTTTATCACCATCACTCATTCCGGTTTTTCTCGCCACCCATTGAAATCCGCTGTAAGCAGAAATCAGCAAGCCAAATGGTGTAACTTTGAAAGAATAACGCACCGCTGCCCAATCAATATTGTCGATGGCTAAGATAATGGATGCCATAACAGGATCGTCATTCTTAAGTTTTAATGTCTCTTTACCATGTTGTTTGAGATCGTAAAGAAGCAGTTGTTTGGCCATATACGTATTGAAATCAACGGTTGCGGTTAACGGAGTCAGCAAGTTTCCGCCGAAATGGAGCCCTAATGCGGTTCCACCTCTACTGGCGATTTGACCAAGTGTAAACCATAAAATACTACGAGCATTTTCACGCAAAGTGGTAGGTATGCCGTTGATTTGTTTTTTGAACCATTGAAGCCATGGCTCTTCACTGGTTTGCCGTTGAGTTGCCTTAATCAAATCAAGCATTGGGTTGACTTGAGTAATGAGTGTGTCTATCGAATGGAAGCCTGCGAGTGGCATTTTCTCAAATGGAATTGAGACAAAATGAATCGATTCTGGTTTTTCGATTTCAGGTGTTGGGAAATCAAGTTTCTTGGTTATGACGTCAAGTTGCTTGTCAAAGAACTGAACGAAATCATCTTTGTCTGCGGGAGTGTCGCTGCCAAATAATCCGCTACATACCACATAAGGTGCTTCCGCAGTGCTGGTGACATCATGTGTGTCATATTTGATCTTCTGCCACAAAAAGTTCATCGCTGTGATGGTTTGCGGAGAGTATTCGTTGCAGAACAGATTAAAGGAATCTGAGCTGATTAGCTGCATTAACCAATCGGCATAGTTTGTCGAAGCGGGGTTAGTATCAAGGATATCTCTCGGGAGCTTTTTAGGATATTCAGATATCTCGGCTTTAATGCCATTGAAGCTAGCTTTGAGATCGGCATATAAAGCGCGAGCCATTGAGGCAGCATTGGATTTCTCTAAAACAAGAGGGGACACAAGGCTGGGGCATTGTGTACTTACTTCGGCGAGGTGGGCTTGAGCACCACTCAGGCTTTTAACGGATTCTTTCGAGCTTGAGTTGATAAGCGAATCCAAGAAGGAGGAGTGTGTACTCACATTTTTGTCAGCGTATAAATCTGATAGCACAGTCTGCATATGAGCTAAAACACTCGGAAAGTCCTGATATAGGAAGTACACGAAGTCGCCGCTATTGAGCAGTAAATACGTCCAATCTCGGTACTGAACTTTTTCAGGTATCGTGCCTACGCTCATGTTCCTCATCTCATTTTCCCAATCCCCTCGGCTTTTGAGGATTGAGGCCAAATGCTTGCATGCTCTATTTCTGATGGTCATCACGGGCTCCTTACTGTTCTTCAGAGTTAATGTTTTCTAACTCTGTGAGTTGCTGCCACAGATACTCATCCATAGCTTGTTGTTGGCTGGTTGTGAGAGGGGCACTCTCGTTTTCAGTTGAGTTGCCTGAAGCCCCCTGTCTTAACGGGTTAGTGTTGGTTGGCATTGTTGTCACTCCAATTAGGTTGAATGGCTGGACGAAGCGCCCAAGGCGTGGAATTTCAAAAAACGTCAGATGTTGTGCTGACGAATCACACATGAAGTGGTTCAACTATATGAATCTACTGGTGGATTCACTCAGGCTTAGCTGTGATCTTCTCGGGGGATGTAATGCGGAGTTGAGAAATGGAAGCGACTCGCTGACTTATGAAACCAACAAAACTCGTCATTGGTTCGCCTAGGTTTCACATCGGTTCGCCAAAGTATTGGAGCCATAGCGTTGCTAGAGTGGAGGAAGCCGTGCGTCTTCATTACTGCTTAGCTTTTTGAGCTGTGATTTGCCAAAAAACTTCATGTAAAGGCGCGCTTCCAACCTTTAGTTCAGTAAATAGGAATCTAAGATGCCAATTAATGCCATTCAACAAAAAGCGCGTGAAATAAAGCGTCGTGTCGATAGTGAAATTACCGAGAAGTTTCTTGAAGTTGTAGCCGTGCCCACGGAAGCTGCGGCGTTAAGGGCCGATGCAGCGCTGCGTACGAAAGCGGGGCTCAACACCAATAATATTTATTACCACTATTTAAAGGGCGGGGCTGCGTTAACCAAGTTGAATACTGGTGGACACCCGACGAGTGATTGGGATTTTCAGGTGATGCCTGACTTGGCCACCTACACCAAGTGGGCGACGGGTGCTAATCCAAACGCAGAGCTTGATACTGTCCATGATGCAATGATTGAAGTGTTAGAGGATGCTGCGCAAGCTCTGAGAGCGGGTGTAGGGCCAAATGATGTTACTGTGGGCATGAACACCACGATGAATAACTGGCTAACTGGAGAGTTGTTGGGAATTATTGAAAAGGTGGTCAGAGAAGAGACTGGGCTCGTCGGGCCAATAACCGTGGCGTATCAGAATAACCAAAGTCGATGTTACCAAGTCGGTCGCGACATGCGCTACTTGCCTGAATGGGAGATGCGCAACCATCGTTTGTTTAATAATAACAGCCAGAGAATTGAATTTGGCCCTCTTGATACGGTCTCACACACGATGACCGATAATATCAGTGGGTTAGGTTATCAGGCACAATGTACTCCAACCATCTATGTTAACCATACGATTCCTGGCTTCTTGCTCTATCGTCTAGCTATAGTGTATGACTTTAGGATCACCCATGGCGGTAATACGGAAGATATCCGATTTAAGTCGGAAGTGGTTGACTTGTCGACACCGCGTATGGGCAACCCTGAATCTTATATTTCAGTCAAAGATGAAGTCACCGTCTTGAGCGATGACCAAAATAATGAGTTTAAGATCCCTGGTTGGCGTTATATGTTGTTTGAAAACTTGCTGCTGATTGGTGAGATTGAGCTAGGTGTTAGTGGCAGCCCACATAAAGAGGCAAAGAGAAAGGAACGGGCAGCCGCCGCTTTTTATGCCATTGCCGGTTTGAACAACAACCGAGCGAACCTGAAAGCCCTTGGAAATGCAGCAACCATTCAAGAAATTCCCAACCAGCAAAACGGTACACATCGAAGAGGTATCATCCCGCAGGTAAAATATGATCTGCTCGGTAAAGTGAATCACTTTGCGGCTTCCGTCAATGAGCAAGGGCCGACCGGTGACGTGATTGATTACATCAATAAAGCAGTAGAAGGCAACTATGACCTAGCGATTACAGGTTCAGGGTTGCTGCTCACAGCGGCTTGTGATCAAAGTAATGTCAACAAGCTAATGAAGAACCTACCTAACCTCAAAGCCTGCATTCTTAACCCTTTAACTTTCTCTCAAGTCAACACCGCACTATCTATACTACTCAAACCAAACTCTACAAAGGTCAATCCAAACGACAAATTCAAAGTGGTTAACGATGCTTTGTTGAGTACTTGGTTGCAACTTGACAGCAAGGACTGCTTTAAGAATATGGATTTCCCTCTGGGGCTAGTCAAGCTTACCGTCAATACCAATGCGTATAACGACATCAAAGGCCGAGCCGTTTATCTTAAGAGCAAAAAGTTTGGTACTACTAATATTCATAATGTTCGAGTGATTGAAACAGTGAACTCGAAAGAGATTCTGGTGAGTTTTAATAGCCAGATACAACAAGGTATGAACCAACGAGTATTGAACCAGAATAACCGGGCTCACACGACATATATCTGCTTCACTCTTGATGCGAATTTAGATGGTAACAACCCTTCTAACGTTTATTACGAAGCGGTAGGTGACCAGAATAACGGGCCGTGGGCGGCGTTGGATTCTTGTGTGCCGTATAAACTCAAATCTTCCAATTGTGAAGATTTGCTGGGTATCTATCTGCAAACGATCATGTTGGTGCAAGTGCGATATCCACTGATGGAGTTATATCGTCAATTGAAAGCTAGAACCTAGTCGATTAAGGAAACAAAAATCCGCCATTAACGGCGGATTTTTTGTGGCTGTCTCTGCAAATCTAGTTAGAAAGCCGCGAGCAGAAAACGAGGTTCGCCCTCTTTTTTCATTTGACTCAGTCTCGCAATCTGGGTACTGCCCGTTAAGCTGGTATCGAGAACATAAGCGCACTGCCTATTGTTATCAAGTGGCTCGAAGTGCTTAATGTCTTCGCCACTGAAACTACCCCACAATCCGACCAACAACATCACTTCATCTCCGGGTAAGGCGTCACGCAATGCGGTGACTCGTTTGACATCATCATAGAGTTTATTGCGATCTTTTTTGGATGCCAGTTCGACCTGATGTAGAACATGAAACTCAAACCAGAGGTTTTTTCCCGGAGTGACGATATGCAGATCCGCCTTTGACGCGTAGCGTTTGTCACAAGGTTCCACAGTATTCGGTTTGGTCACAAACTTAAGGTACTCATCGCCACTGAAATATGGTGACGCGAAATGGATGTCATCCATGTCTGAAGATTGCGTCAAAGAGAGGCTAAGATCGAGAGTTAACCACGAATGCACAAAAGGTTTGGCTTGAGACATAGCGATGACTTGGTTTGCCCGACTAAAATTGTGCTGGCTAGCGAGGTGGCTAAGTAGGGATTGCTGAATCATAAAGTTTCTCCGAATGCATTATGATGTCAGGGTATCAATCAGGGGGAGTAGAAACTCGGGATAAGCCAGCATAGAGTAGGGGATGCTGGCGTTAGGTTGGGGTCACGCGTTGTCCAGCCATTGCTGGGCATCATCCAGTTCATGTAAGAACAGTCGGCTTTGGCTTGCATGATTGGCTAGGTTGTAATCATTCAACAGATCAGGGCGAAAGGCGGTGCCCAGCGACAGACATTGGACTTGCTGAGATGGTGAAAAATAACTCAGTTGCTCAGACAAAATATCTGAAAGTTCTGGTTCTTCAATCCCCACTTCAAAGCATGACCATAGCGCTTTTATCACTGGATACATGGGCTTGCTCTGCTGTCTTACGTCTGTGCTTTTGGCATATTCAGGTTGCCATTGAAATGTAGTGCCAAACAAAAAACAGCGAATCGTGTGCATCAGCAACCAGTAGTTGTGCTGAACGTCTGCCTTTTTTGCGTTGATTGACTTGAGGTATTGATACAACGCGGCCACAAACTTGCTGGTGGCAAGGCTATCGGCATTTGTCATGGCCAGTAGGATAGCGCGGTTAATCTTACCAGCGTATTTCTGCTCAGGTGAGGGGGGGCGATTGACTTCTCTCGCTTCATGAGAGTAGTGATATCGGCCAGTGATTCCGTGCTGCCCAAGTTTTGAACCTCGCTCATTGAGTGCCCCGCCATTGAGCCAGTCAACGTGACTTAACGGGTTAATAGGGCGCATCGACATCGGTCCCCCTGCTCGAGAATGTTCTGACCATTCCTGTAGTTCCGGTGATGCCTCAGGTGCTGGCTGTGCTTCATGGATCGGAGAAGAAAGCGCCAGATAAGCCAGTTGGTATGCCAGCCGTTGGGCGAGGCCGGGTTCTGCTCCGGCCATTAATGCGGCGCTGAAGGCCGCATAATACATTTGGTCTGCTCGCATTAAGAGTCCTCCCAGTTGGGATTATTCAGTGGGGGCACTAAGGGCTTTAACGTTGCTGTTAAACTGAGGCAGTGTTTCAACAAAACGATTAATCACTTGCTCCGCAACGGACTCTTTCACAGAGGGTTCACTAATGTAGGTATCGACTTCTGAGCGGATATGGCCACCATTCAGCGCATCACGATCTCGTTGGTTAACGATAGCATTCACAGCTTGAGCAAAGGCAAAGCCATCGGTTTTACTGTAGATTCGGTGTTGGCTGCCAGTGTTCCCTGATTCAGGGTAGCGTGGCGCTGCATAAGAGACCATATATGGCTGAGTATTTGGATCGTTGCCAATTAGTTCTTCACATGAGAAGAGAACGAAGTCGGTAGAACGATAAGCATCCATCACTTGGTTACAGATAGGCAGATCCGCTTCGATGGCTAAATTGTAATCACAGAAGAAAACATCGACACCAGGGATCAAGCTGGAGATCATGGTATCAAATGCACTTTGTACCCCTTCTGGAAGTTCGTCTTGTTCTGGGACCTGAGTGTAAGGTTGTGATTTAACAGAATATGAACTTCGCCAGCGGGCCAATAGTTGTTTACCTTTGTGTCCATCTCGGTACTTATAGGCCACCTTGTAGCCGCTATCAAAAAAATCTTCAACATCTGGCTGATCTGTTAAGAAAGCAAAAGTGCGTCCGTCAGAAGCTTCGCAAAGGCGAAATAGTAGTTGTCTCATTGGTTTCTCCTGTTGAGTAGTTACCTCCGCAGAATAGGGTTTTCAGGGCGTGCATACTTGGTGCAATAGTTCACTCTTCTGGGGTTATTGATGATCCGTTGCTCGCATGCAGGAACGTACGCCTGTCAGCCTACGAAGGTGAGGTTGACGAGGTTGTTCTTTGCCCTTTGAATTGGCAGGATTACATATCACTTTATCTTTATTTTCATCTACTTGAGAAGAACTCTCCTTTTGAGTGTCTACGGCGACTTTACGCTCACTCTTTGAAGATGGGCTGGCCTTAAAATGAAATTGGTAAGTGTAAGTCGCACCGTCCTGATAGCTTGATGATTGAGACCAGTTAATGCCAATGGATGAAGTGTGACTGGCCGATGCTGCGGTGACTTCGGATTCCATTTTTGGTCTGAGCTTAATCGGTTCTTCACCAGATTCTGGGGGGGCGCTCTCGCATGGCTTTTTTGCAGGGGTCACCTGCTCTTCGGCAGAGTCGGCCTTTTCAGTGCACACGGCTTCCTCTTGAGGGTGAGTGCTAAACACGCTTTTTGGCATACTCGTTAGGCAGCGGGCAAGATCTTGGACATAACTTTGATACGGGTTAAAGTGGGTATCAAATTCGGCGAGCTTAGTGTTGGCATTACTCGTGGCTTTGTCCGCCTCTTGTACGAGTGACTCACTTGTTGAAAGAGCCTCCTGGCTTGTCTGCGAAGTTGATGGAGGGCTTGCCGCTTCTGCGGTAGGAGAAACGGACGCTTCCTGCGGTTGTGCTTCTGCTTGCGAAGCCTGACTTAGTGTGCGATAGCGGGATTTGAGTCGGTAGCCACGAGGAACCCATATGACTCGACGGCGTCGGTATTTGCCCATTCTTCCCCCTTATGAGTAAAGTGGCGAGAGTTCTCCCGCCAGAAACCGTTACACTAGCGTGTTCACCAGTGCGCTAAATGTTTTATTGACGATCTTTTGTACTTCCGACTTGGCACTGATCTGCCAAGTAAGCATTTCAGCCTCGGCAATTTGTTTTTCACGCGTGATTTCTAACTCAAACTCTTCATCGGTTAAGTCGCCATTGTTTCTTGCGGCAATCAGCTCTTCCAGCGTGGACTTCTGTTTATCAAGTGTGACTGTCAGTGCACTGGCCAGCAGGTTTTTAATCGGTGAATCTTCAATTTGGCTGGTGATCTGTTCAATGATGCTGTCTATGTTTTCCGTCATTTTCTGTTCCTTAAAAATTATTGTTTGGCGAGCTCACCACGGATTAACGCATCAATAAGCCGCTGGTATTGGTCCAATCGACGCTTGATGAGAAAGTCTGACAGGGTGTGTTTTTGTTGGTGTGTTTTCATGTCTTGTTGCCAGAACTGAACTAAGGTTTGCGCTTGTTTTAAAGTTTCTTGATTTTGCTCTCGTCTTGCTTGTCGGCGTTCTAGCCCACGAATGTTGACGTCTATCTTGAGGTATTGGTCGGCGAATCTAGAATAGAGGCGCTCATTTTCCGGTAGTGCCTGCAGACTGAGGTAAAGGAATTCAATATCGCGCTCGATACTTTGTGCTTGCTGAACGGTTTGAAGATCGTAGGGGGCGACCAAGCGTAGCGTGCAACCAGTCAGTAATAGTAAACAGGCGGCGAGCCAGCCGAGGTAATGGTTCTTCATTGTCTATCCTTATTTTTCGGGTTTCACGCCATGATGACGTGAAAGGGAGGAGTTCGCTCAGGCTAATTGGCTGAATAATTGGGTTATTTGACCGTGTTTATTGCTTGTTGAGTGATAAGTTAAAAGTAGGGCATGAAAGCGAGGAAGGTTATGTCAGATTTGATTAATGCACTCAAAATTGTCAAGAAAGCGTACAAACCCAAATTGCAAAAGCTGAAGATGACACCCGAGCAAGTAAAGCAAAAGGTCAAGGTCTATCAGAAAGTTATCAGTGTGCTGCAAGGTGTGGATAGGCTGGAATCGTTACAGAAAGAATCTTTGGAGATGGTGGCCAAATTGGTGAAAACCTTTGTTGAACAAGCTCCGGCAATGGCTAATCAGGCGCTCGACCCGCTGAAGAAGATTCAGGAGGCGACTCAGGCTGACGACGAATCCCATCAATCAGGCGATCAAGCAAAGTAAATAGCACTTCGATGCTGTAACCGGCGATAAAGGCCAGCGCCATAGGGGAAAGTGTCATATCACCCATCTCGGGCTTGAGTAACCAGCCAGTGATCATTCCGGCTAGGCAGCCAAGCGTGAGCCTTAGTCGATAGCCTACCTCACGACTCGCGGTATAGGTGAGGGTTCGGACTTGTTGCAGCAAGCTACGTAGAACGAAAATGAATGCCCCAAGTAGGCCATACATCAGTGGTAAAATGTAGTTTTGCAGCATTTGCAATACGGATTGGGCGGCGATCAGATTTGCGGAGTACTCGACTGGTGAATCTTCATTGACGGTTCTCTCGGCATCCAAAGGAATATTGCGTCCACCTAGCCAGATGTGGTTCCAGTTCCTAAGCAGTTGGTAGTTGGCTTCCATATCGGGTGGCATAGGTGAACCGAGTGTGTCTGAAGCACCTACTGAGGTCAGGAGGTTTTGTGTTAGAGCGTAACCAAACAAATAGTACATCTGAACAAGCAACAGGAAAATTAGCGTGAAAACCGTGTAGCGCCGATACCAAGTGATGACTCTCGACGCACCTGGTAATTCCAGCTTGCCATCTTTGGCGTCAGGGACGACAGCTTTAATACTCTCAACCGTCACTGGATAGACCTGCTTGGCTAAACGGTCATAACATTGCAACAGCAAGGTTTCATCCTCAACACTCCAATGCCGAGTATCGATCCTATATTTGGCGCGGTAGATACCTTCAGCAATCCCTGGATCAATGGTGAGATCACCGTGACGAGCAACGTATTGCAGCAGTTGAATACCTTCGCGGATCAACTGCTGTAGATCAGACTCAGGAACCGATTCATGAGTCCGTGATCTTACTGGTGAGTCACTCGTCAACGGCTATCCCCTTTTGATTAATAGTTATAGCTGGACACTTCTCTGTCCTGATAATCGATCAGCGCGCAGCTACCGCCATTGTTGTTCCACAGGGCAGTAGGGCTATTAAAGCTGAACTCGTTACGCTCAAGCGAAGCTTTGTTGGTAAAGATGCGCAGCGATGTTAGTGGCGCAAGCTGAGTGTTTTCAGGAAACACAAAACAACGCTCATTGCGTAGTGCTTCTAAGCGCCAGTTGCTGAGGTCAACGATATGCTCAGAGGTATTGTGAATTTCAACATACTCATCCCCTTCACTGCGAAACTCTTCACCGTCATAGTTAATATGACTGATGATGGTATGGGGGTGGGCCTTATCACCATAAATGAAGCTGGATACCGTTTGTCCATTTTGGTTAACCAGAGTGCCAAGATCGCCTCGGTTATTCCACACTGGTTGATTAGAGCCGAAGCTGTGCTCAGATTTGCCAGAAGTGTCAATTTTGATGCTTTCAGACGGCGATAAGTAGGTATGCTCAGGGAAGATATACTGCTGATCAGGCGACCCGGCCTGAATGTGCCAGCCACTGATGTCAACGGTCAGATTGCCACGATTTCGTATCGTGATCGACTCATCTAATGGGGAGCTGCTTCCTTTAAAATCCAGTGCAGAAATTTCAACTTGATTGAGCACTTGCAGTTGATTGAGCTTTTGCCAGCACTCATCCATATTGTCTTGAGATAGCTTTTCTGGCATCGACAGTTGATCGAGAATTTTAAGTACTTCTTGTTGAATGTATTGGGTATTCACTGACACGAGTCACTCCTTGTTTTTTAGGGCATTGAACGTGTCTAATGTAGCGAAATCCCCGAAAAATACTCGGGGATTTTCAACTAGAATTGCCGTGAATCGATGCTCGGCTACTTTTCGATAAACAATAAAGTAATTATCAATGACAGCATCAGCAGTAATGGCCAATACCATTGTTTGACTCGCAGCCCTTGTTGGTACTCTAGTGCATGAATTTTCATCTCAGTGGTGTACGCCAGAGCGCCAATCGAGGTGAAAATGATTTGCAGATAAGCGAGAAAATAGAAATATTCGATGAAGATAACCCCTTGGGCGTTCAATTCTTCACGTAGGGCAACATGCGCAATGACTAAGATGAAAAACAATGACGCGCAGTATTGGAGAACGGTGGCAGTGTTGAAACCCCATAGTGCTTGCTGTTTTTCATCTTTTGTCCATAGAAGCAACATACAGTAAGTGAGAAAGCTCACGACCAACAGCGGCATGATATGGCTAATCAGTGGACCAGTGATGCTGCGTTGGATCACCATATTGTACTTAAGGTTGATGGTGCGATGGCCGTTGTAAAGCTGGTCAGTCTGGTAACTGAAGTAACTTTGCAGCAGCTTCCAGCTACCAAAATCGTGCTCGGCCATCCTAATTCCGGGTAGGTCTTCGGGTCGCATTGACGGATAGCTGTCGAATTCTGGAACCAACATCAGGTAGCCAGATTCTGGCCTCGGAATCATAGTCAATTCAATGACTTCACGGTCAAACGGAAAAGACTCGTAATCAAAAGGCTGTTTGATGAGGGCGACAAACTGCCAGAGCTGAAACTCTTCACTTTCTCGAATCAAAGACCAAGAGGTATCCAGTGAATTATTGATATGCAGGGGGGGCTCATCGGTGGTTTGCTCTGTGGTGATGATTTTCCCCACAATGCTGACTTGATCGGCTTCAACAAGATCTAAGGACTCTACGGTTAAGTTGATAGGGTGAATGTGCTCTGAGGACGTTTTCCCCCCTAGAGGGTAATGAGCCTGCGAAGCCAGATAGGCGCTTTCTTCGTTGACTAATAATGCTTCTCCTTTACTCAACGGTTTTGGTGCAAGGGCTTGATACCAAAGCAGTAAAAGATAAGAAAGAAGGCACAAGGATAGAACAGTGAATAGGCGTCTTAATCGGTATCTCGAGGCGTTGGGAAAACGCAAAGAAGCGATAAAAATAATCAAGCCTGCGATGAGCAGAAACCAAACCAAATCATGATACCAAGCGTGAGAGGCGGTAGATTTTCGTAGCTCATCAGCATCAATGATGAGCCCAAGTTGAGCATCTAGGCCTGCGATGTTGCTCAGCACCATCCATTCTTCTCGACCCGTCACAGGATGAGAAAAGGTAGACAAGTTGCCTTTAGAAAGTTGCTCTGAGATCGATGCAAGAAGCGGATATTCGTTGCGATCTAAGCGATAAATATCTTTGCCTAGCACAGACTTATTAGGGTAGGCCAATATCTGCCCAGTATGTGAAATCAACATGCCAAAGCCTTGGCTTCCAAGGTCAAGGTTAAGAACTTGTTTCGTCAGGCTGTTGAGGGAAAAATTGAGAAAGACAATGCCATCATAGCCGTTATTGATCTGCCCATCGTAGCTGGACTCAAACGGTACAATATATTCAGCCAGCCAGGTATTGGCGTTAGTACCGAAATACGGCTCCATCCACATACTGCCTTTTTCCATCGGTTGGTGAAACCAGAATGTGCGTGGGCCGTTGTTCATTCGGTCTGGCAAGGTGTAGTCGTAACGCTCTGAAATAAACTGGTTTGGACGATTCTCACCATTTTTTTGAAAGTAGGGTGAATACAAAGGGTTGGTTGACAGCGGATAGCGATCTTTGTGAAAGGCGATCCCTCCACGATGTGCGCCTTTGGTGGTCATCACGGATTGAGTGATCAAATCACGCAGCTCTTGATCATTATGTTGCTTCTGATTGATGGCAGATGCGAGCAGTTCTGTCTTGTGTGATAACTCAGACAAGCGTTTGTTAATGGCCTGAGTAGCGGTTTGGCTCTGCTGCACCAGATGATGACGGATTTCAGTATCGATATCTGCGTGCCACTGGTAAATACTGATGGTGATGAAGGCCGCGGCTGACCAAATGAGCGCGGCAATCCAGCGTAAATGGTAGTACTGCAATTCGGAAGGTTTGATCATGATTGGTCTCCCGATTCAACATGCCGATGTTGACGCTTTTCAGCGAGTGCGATGAAAGTCTTCAAAAAGCTTTGGCACAAGGCGCCACTGACAATAAAGAAACACGCCACCATGGTGTAAATAGGCAGTATCGCGTCGGCTTTTCCTGATGAAGCAATGTAGGAGTTTGATGTAGCCAGAATCTCGTCCACCCCTATAGCCGAGGCAGTTGTGGAGGCCATCAAGATGACTAGGAAAAATTGATTGACGGCCGATAACGAGAAGGACCTACCGCTGGTACGCTTTTGTGTGGCTAGGTCACAGCTGTAGCCCATGACAGGGATAGCCAAAGCGATGATAGCTTTACCTAAAGCTGGGACATACATCTCGAACCCCATCATTTCCCAGCGTGAGGGGACGATTAACGCCAAGTAGAACAGCATGACAAAACTGGGCACGTTGCAGAGCAAAGATTGAACGCCTTTTGCCAACCATTTTACGGGCGCTTGGCTGTGATTCGCTCCACGGCTTAAGAGAGCCCCTAGTGGGAAGCCGATGGTCATTGCTGATATGGCAATTAGGATATTGAGACTAAACGCGTAAGTGAGCGACAGCCATAAAGCCATGTCTGATAGAATCATTGCAACGCTCCTTTGTTGTTGATATCGGCCGAAGTTTGTCGTTTCAGATAATCGGAATAGCGTGTGAATAGCTTGCCGACAAGGTAAGCAAACAGCAGGACTTCGAGATAATAAAACAGAGCCAGAAGAGTCATGAGTAGGACGGGGTAGCCAGAACTCGAGACTAAGGTGTTAACGACAAGCACGGCATTGGGGGAAGCAATAACACTGGCCATGCCGGCTGCTTTGGCGAGATTGACTAAATTGGCTTTGACTCCTGCACTATGATGAAGGTATCGCTGAGTTAAGGAAAGTGGCGATGCCACTTCTGCCGTGACTAGGTTGTTGATTCCTGATGCTGTGTACAGTGCCAGTACCAACCACGCGACACTGGCTCCACTTAATAACCAATGCTGGCCGTGCTCATTCCAGAAAGATAAAGCGCCAAAATAGATCAGGTAAAGCATCAAAATCGGAGGGATTGAGCTTTGTAGGTGAGTCAGAAAGGCGATGGGTTTGGATACCCAGATTTTTGAACTCAGGGTCATTTGGGTAAAGCATAATGCCAGTGCTACTGCTGTAAAGATCGACACCAAAGTGAAGAGAGCGGTATGGAGCATTGACTGGATAAGCCGTTCGGTATCGAATCGGTCAAAAGGCCACAGTTTTTTATCACCCTGCTGACCAAGCGATATGACAGTATCAAAGCAGAGTTTCTGCCGGCTTATTTCCTGGCTATTGGCTTGACACAAGGCATCACCATTTTCATCTACTGAGCTCCAGTTTTTGTGTTGCTGAGCGAGATAGTCCTGTTCAGGCAACTGCCATTGTTGAGCGAGGCTCTTTAGTCGACCATCTCTGATGCGGCTGGCAATAAAGCGAGACAACCAGTCTGCGAAAGACTGTGATGCGGTATCCTTGCGAGTGACCATTGACCAGTGAATGGGCATGATGGTTTCTACATCAACACTATAGTCACTCCACTCTTTTTGATTCGACAAGTGGAATAGGATGCCGCTGTCATAAGCCCATGCCTGACATTTATTCGTCAGCAGAGCCAGCTTGGCATCTCGGTTGCTCATTAAAATGATTGGTTTGATCCGATAATTTTGTACCAAAGACTTATTAAAGTATGCCCCAGCCGTCAGGCAGACGGGCTTTCCGATTAAGTCTGTCCACTGTGCAACAAGGTTGGATTTGTGGGCCAGTGCAGTGACACCACTGCGGAAATAGTGAGGTGTGATCATACGGACACGCTGTCGACGTTGCATCGAATCGCCAACGGTAGCAATCAGCATATCGACTTGCCCTTCATTAAGTTTTTGGAATCGGTTAGCACTAGTGACTGTTTTGAATTCGACCTTGGCGTTGAGCGCTTGGCCAATCATTTTTGCCAAGTCGGGTTCAAAGCCTGCCGGTTGACTATTACTGTCCAGCATTCCCCAAGGTGGGTAATCGGCTTTGACACCAATAACAATCCGACCAGATTGTTTAATTTTGCTCAGTAAGTCTTGCGCTTGAACATGTCCAGGGAGCAGCATGTAGCAGCACAAGAAGAGGGTAAACAAACGAATCATGCGCGCCTCCTTGCCACTACTAATAAGCCATAACCCAGTGATGCTGGCAGAAGGTTACACAGCAAATTATCTAAAAAGGCCATTACAGAACTCTGAATCACAAAACGCTCTGGAAAAATACTTTCTGCGGTGATTGTCTCGATTTCAAACCCGGCTTCAAGGAGCTCTGATTTAATCTCGTTTACAGTGTAAAGATGATAAAAAAGAGGGATTTTTCGGCCCGATTGGTAACGCTCGTATTGAATATCTCCCGGCAGTTGTTGCTGATTTCTTTGTTGCCATTGCCGTTTGAAAAAACGCCGTCGTCGATTAGGTACGGATAAGATCAGTGAGCCATCGGGTTGCATGTTTGTATAAAACCACTTTAAGAGTTTGATGCGTTCCGCTTGCTCTCGAATATGGCTCATGACACCAAAAAGAAGCAAACCTAACTGGAAGTTTACCTTGTGACTATCGATGTGTTGGATCAGTTGTGTTTGGTCGTTAAACCACTCCACGCGCTCGGAGTAGTGCTGCGTTGCTTGCTTGGCTTGTTGAACCGCTATCTCACTGATATCAAAGCCATACAGATGTAAGTTTGTTTGTTTGAGCAGTGGGTAGCTATATCGCCCGTTACCACATCCATAGTCCAGTGCTATTGCATCTTGGTCGAGAAACTGAGCGTGATGAAAAAGGGTATTCAAGACTCGGATGTTGGCTTTTGGATAGCGAGAGGTGTACAAGCCGATGCGATAATAATCATCGTAGGATTGTGCGATGGTTGTTGATTGGGAATTGTTCATGAATAGACTCCTTTCTGCGCCTAAGTGAAATTTGCGCAGGTAACCCTGCGCAAGCTGTTACGCTGAATGAGTCTGGTAAGCGGACTCCAATTTCTCGTCATAGCGGTTCTCTGCATAGCCAGGACCATTGTAGTAACGAGCAAAAGTTGGCCAGTCGAGAGCTTGTATTGCTTCGTGTAGCTTAGAATTTGACTTAATAAAGTTGACGAAGGCCATCAGATGATGACGCTCAGCAACGAACATGTCGTGAACGAACGTTTCGACATCGTCATAACCTGCAGCCTGATGGTTAAAGCCCATGATTTGATAACGGCCGAAAGAGGCTGATTTCAGAGCGGCAGTTCTATCCAAGTCGATGGCTTGCTTCAGGCGGTCATACTCTTTTTCACCACCCACATAGAGTGAACGATCCCACTTTCGAGATGAGAGGTTCGGATGAGATTCATCAAAGCGACGATCACTGTATTTAGAGAACTGATGGGCTTCAAACAAAATGCAAGGTAAGCCAGACTCGAAGAAACCACTACCGGAAGATTCAACCTCTGAGACCGCTTTAATCGCGGCGACTTCACAACCCAGAGATTCGGCTGCATCATGATAGTCTTCGTCAGTCAGCCCTTTGACGGGGTCAATCGCTGGCAAGAATAAGGAACTAAGAGTTCTTTGTCCTGTCCCCAGAACTTTATTGAGTGTGCGGTGGCTTTTGCCATTCGCATCGATTCGGCTATCAGGGTGATGAAAGCCAAGAATGGTTTTTTGCATCGCGGCGATCGCTAGGCACGTTGGTGATTGGTCAGTCTCTGAATGAATAACACCATCTTCTTGCAGTGGGGTTGTTAAGCCAATTTTATCACTCAACTGGTTCAAAGCTTTTTGTACGTTGAGTACGTCATCAGGTGTGTTGTCCGCGCCAATTCCAACCGACGAGGATAGGGTGAGTTCTTTCATGTTTGACTCCATGTATTCTGGTTTGATTGATCCCTACAAACGCTACTGGAATCGAGGTGTGACTAATTGGGCAGAGTCAGGGAATTTTCGGTGCTACCGATGAATGGGGGAAATTGACTAGAGTTGCCGGCATAAGATCGATAAAGATGTCAATTCATATGAAAAATGGTGAACATCTCTATTTTATTAAAATGTAACTAAGTGTAAATTTATCCACCTGAAAGTTAACAACTCTAAAAGATAAAGTACATCAAGCGCTGGGTAAGAGTCGCAACAGTAACAAACTGTTGTGAGGCAAAATTTTACAATCTATATGCTGGGTTGAGGTGGACTGCATCGTCACATAAAGAGTCGATTTTATTGGAGAGCAGCGATTAATATTTTTGATTATTACCAGTCAAACCCGTTAATAGGTTTTGATGAAGGATTCTTATTGGTTAAAGACAAAGAACATCGATTTGTTGCTTGCAATTCTCAGTTTCTAAAAATGTCAGGATTTTCTTCTGTAGAGGATATATTAGGCTTGACTGATTTTGATATGCCTTGGAAGGAATACTCTGAAATCTATCAAGCTCATGAGAGAGATATACTTTCAGGTAGTCAGTACGATTTATTTGAACCTATCATAGATAGTAAGGGTAAAAAGCATAACCTACATATTCGTAAAAAAATAATTGAAGACTCGAAAGGTGAAATTGCAGGAATCATTGCTCATGCAATGATTTTCGAATATCGGTATGAGATGGAAATGATTAAGTTCTCAACAAATTGTTTCACGATTAGTCATGGAAATAATATTGAAGATTTAAGCAAGAAAGAAAAGGAAGTCGCTTTCCTTTTCTTAAATGGATACAAAAGGCAAGAAGCATCTAAATACTTGTCTATATCACCAAGAACATTCGATTCACATATAGTGTCAATAAAAAATAAGCTTAATTGTGACTCAAGCCATGACTTAATTATAAAAGGTTTCCAGCTCGGACTGAAAGATAAGATACCGGAGACTATTTTAAAGGAGGGAGGCTTCCATAAGCCTAATAATGAGTAATGGGTATTTTAAAGAAGAATGAAGAATTAAATATATCTTCACGTGTTATAACGGGATCAAAATATATTCTTGAATCACTCAAGGAAAAAGGAATCCAGCATATTTTCATGCTTCCAGGAAAAATGGTTCAACCTTTTATGGAGGATATGACAAATATGAGGGGAATACACCCGGTCGTCGTTACTCATGAAGCCAGTGCAGGATATATGGCGGATGCTTATGCTCGAGTGACGCAAGGAGTGGGCGTTGCGTTATCCATATCAAGCCCAGGAGCGATGAATTTATTACCTGCAGTGGCATCAGCGTGGGCTGATGGTGTCCCTATCTTAGCCCTGAGCGGAGATGTTGCGACCCATCACGAAGCCAAAGGGGCATTTCAGGATGGGTCAGCATTAGGTACAAACGATGTAGCGGTCTACCAGCCTGTTACGGGATTGGCCTCCAGAGTCAACCATGCTGAGCGAATTCCTGATTATTTAGCAAAAGCATTTGAACGAATGGCCTTACCTAACAAACTCCCTGCTTTTATTCAACTCCCTTTGGATGTACAAAAAGCAAAGTTGGATCCAAAGGCTAGACCTCTTGAAACTTATCAGTATCCCATTTCCGCAAATCCACAACTGGTTAAGATGGTCGCAGATAAACTCGCCCAACCGGATGCTAGGAATTTAATTTTATTGGGACCTGAAGCAAGAAATTCTCGCTGTGCGCAAGTGGTTATTCAGCTTGCTGAGAAATTAGATATTCCAGTGGCGGTAACGCTAGATGCAAAGGGTACATTTCCTGAGGATCATAAAATGTACTTAGGGGTGTTCGGATTTGCGGGTCATCAGCGAGCGATGGAAGCACTGCTGAGCGATGCATTCGATCATGTGGTTACGTTTGGTGTTAATTTTGATCAGCGTTCCTCACTATGCTGGAGTGACCAGTTGGCGAAAAGCGCACAATGGTTTTGTTGCTCAGCGAAACTAGGGCAGTATTACTTGCCGTTAGATAGCCGCAAAATACATGCCTCCCCCGATGAATTTTTGGATCAGCTTTGGGTGAGAGTTCAGTCTGAAAAAGTGTATTCCTCGTGTGCGCACATCTCTTGGCTAAATACGTTGTTTACTGTTCCACTGCATGTTCAGTGTGATGAGTTTCGCTCAGAGTATGGTATCCATCCGAAAGAGGCTATTTGTCAGCTTCGTCTTCATGCGCCTAGAAGTAGTATCGTATCTGTAGACTCTGGCAGCCACAGAGTGTTTTGTGCTCATTACTGGCAAAGCTACGAGCCTAACCAATATTTAACTTCTGCGAGTACAGCGCCAATGGGTTGGGCTATATGTGCAGGGGTTGCCGCCAAGTTAGCTCAACCTGAATACACCAGTATTGTCATTACAGGTGATGGCTGCATGCTTATGCACGGTAATGAGATCCAAACGGCTGCCCGGTACGATATCCCTGTGGTTTTTGTTGTTCTCAACAACAGTGCTCACGGTGGTATCCATGTTGAAACGCAGAAACATCAAAGCTTCATGCCAGAGCTGACAAAACTACCTCAGCATGATTGGAAAAAATACGCAGAATCTTTGGGACTCACCGCATATCGGGTGAGTGATCCTGACTTACTGCCTTCCGTTTATCAGCAAGCACTTGACAGCCATCGCCCTTGTCTCATTGATGTCATCTGCAGAGATGATGTGCGTGTACCTAATACTTATTACGCAAAGAATAATAATAACTTTCTTTAAAATCTATGAAAAAATTAAATAATAAATTCACATTGTTATTAATACTAACAATGATGAGCATGATGGGATTGATCGCATCGGATATTTATATTCCAGGGTTAAATACAATAGCAAAGGACTTAAATGCAAGTGTAAATGATGTCCAACTGACTATTGGTGTTTATTTGTTAGGTTTGTCCCTATTTCAATTAGTCTATGGCCCTCTCTCTGATCGGCTAGGTAGAAAACCTGTTATTTTGTTCGGATTTTTTATATACACAGTAGCTTCTATATTTGCCATTTATGCTAACTCTATTGAACAACTTATTATTGTTAGATTTATTCAAGCATGTGGAGCATGTTCCGGTTTGGTTGTAGGAAGAGCCATTATTTCTGATTTATACAGTAGAGAAGAATCTGCACATGTCTATAACTTCATTTATCCACTTGTCGCGGCTTCGCCTGCTATTGCTCCATTAATTGGTGGGTATATTATAGAATACTTAGGCTGGCGTTATTCTTTTCTTTTTATATTTCTTTTCGGAGGGGTTTTATTGACGATCACTAGCATTAGCTTTAAGGAGTCGAATGTTAATGTTGATTCAAAGGAATATAAGATTAGCGACATTATTGGAGACTATCTATCCATAGTCAGGAATGGACAGTTTTGGAAATACACACTATGTGTTTTGATGTTATATGGTACTTGGTTTACTTTTCTCACTCAGGCCTCATTTATTTATCATGATATGGGGTACACCGAGAAACAAATCGGATATTTCTATATACCATTGGCCTTAATGATTTATGTTGGTTCTCGAATCAGTAAGTTCATGTCTGGCAGGGTAGGAATTGAGAGTACCTTCTTTTTAGGGTTGGTTATTTTTTGCTTCGGGGCTTTAGTGTTGTTTGTAACCTGCCAGTTTACTCACGTCACTGCGGCAGCGCAGCTTATAATACCGATGGCATTGCTTGCGACTTCAAATGGCATCGTTTTAACCCTAGGGATCTCATCGGCTGTTAGCTTGAACGCGGAAAAGTCAGGCAGTGCTTCTGCTGTCGTCGGTTGCTTACAGATCGGTTTTTCTTCTTTGTGCGCATCAATGTGGGGGTACTTTTTTGATATCACTCCTGCAGCAATGGCAGCGGAAATTTTATCTCTTTCATTGGTTGCATTTTTGGGTTACCTAACTATCCACAAATTGACCGCGAAGGTAGCAGAAGTATGAAACAAATACTGACGATATTATTTGCTTATTGTACGGCACTTCCTGCATTTTCTTTCGATCATCATGGGGAAATCTTCCAAGCTGGTGTGACAGGTGCGACCATGACAGGCGCTTACACTGGTTCGACGACTTATCGAGAGATCGTTAAGCACGGTAACCTTGGACTTGGTACGGCTAATGGGATTAGAGGAGAAATGGTATTTCTGGATGGGGAGGTATTTATCACTCGAGATGGGCAGGGCCATACTGAG
Organism: Vibrio coralliilyticus; assembly: GCF_024449095.1. NCBI lineage: Bacteria > Pseudomonadati > Pseudomonadota > Gammaproteobacteria > Vibrionales > Vibrionaceae > Vibrio > Vibrio coralinecrosis. Next base: position 1,428,008 of record NZ_CP024628.1, on the reverse strand, counting down.
CAACCTTCTTTAGACACGAAAACACCGTTTTCGATTGTGTCAAACTTTTATCCTCACACCGTTTTTAGCCTTGAGAATGTCGATAGTAAAGCGCACTTTACGCGCTTGTTAAAACCTCGATTAGTTTCAGACAATGTATTTTATGTTATGCGAATAGAAGGGCGTTTTAATCTTGTGCGGGCAAGAAGCATTACTAAACCAGCAGGTCATAATGACCTTGATCTCAAGCAATTTATTGCTGATAACGAACAAGTGAATGAATATCAAAATATTACTGGGACGATGGTTGTATTTAAATCTCCAACATTCGCTTATCCAATGACTGTACCGGGTTACCATATTCACTTTATATCTACTGATCGAAAGTATGCTGGGCATGTGTATGATTTTAGTATCGATCAGGCATCATTATCATTACAGGCCGCTTCAAAGTTCAGTATTGTTTTACCAGACAACGCTGAGTTTTTGGCCCACAAGGTTGAAAAAGTAGACCATAAGGTCATTCACCATGTGGAATCTGGAGGGAAGGGATGAGGTGTGGCTTATGAGTCCGGAACTCTTCGGGTTACTGGTGTTCATTCTGCTAGGATGTGTGAGTAATACTTCGTGGCTATTGGCCTACCGTCAAGCTATCGAGTCATCATTCATTAATCGCATCCTTCCGTTGGCAATGTTGTTTTTAGTTTCCTTGGGAGAGATAAGTTTTAAAGCATTGCTGAGTTACTCAGGAGTTTACTATCTACTTGCTGTTGTATTCATGGTGGGGGTTTATCTGTGTTGCTGTCGTTTTTTGGGAGTCGGTGGGCACAATGAATCGGTGAGTATTGCGCTCAATACAAGTTTTTCAAATTTAGTGTTGGTTGGTGTTCCGCTGTTTTTGTGGTTAGGTAATGAATCGGTCATTTCACTGATCTATATGATTATTCCTTTTCACTCCTTCGTTCTGTTTATGTGTGCATCTTTGCTTGCGGCTGTTCGAGGAGCAAAAAAGGTAAAACGAGCTCTACCCAATGTTCCACTTTTGTCGTGGGCAATATTAGTTGGTTTTGTGTTATCGAAATTACAGGTATGGCAAGGAGTAGAAGTCGCATACCTTAAGTCATCGACGGTATACGTATTACAGTTTGGCACAATTTGGGTATTAAGCGCTCGATTAACAGCTAATCGATTGAATGTACAGGGCATTAAGGCGGCATTTATTATCTCGTTAACAAAGGTCGTATTAATGCCAGCTTTCTTCTTTGTTGTCCTAAGCCCATTTTCGCTAACGATGACCAAACAAATATGTTTGCTGGCAGGCTTACCAATTGGACTCAATACGTTAGGCTTTAGCGGTAAATGTCGCCAAGAGGTAAACTACGCACTATCCCTTGCGCTTGTCATATCATCCCTGTTATCACTGATTACGATCCCCCTTATAGTATATTATTTTGGGGCATTTTGATTTATGCCATTGTGAACAACAGAGAAGAGAGTTAGAGAAAGTTAAGATTTGGTCAAAAATAGAGTCCCGAGTGAAGTTGTCGATTGAGATCGCAACGATGGGTAATTAAGGGTGCTATGTTTGTATAAAAAACAACCTAACCAAATCGACTAAGATAAGCAAAGGAGCCGTTATGCTAGGTGAAGATCACTCTCTACTCAATGAGTTTCCACAGTACAAAGAAACCATTCGAGCATTAGCTAAAATGGATGAAAATTTTCTCGCTGCAATGAAGTCCTACGATTCACTAGATAAGGAAATCCGCAAATTGGAGATGATGGACTCTCCTGTTAGTGATGAAGAAATGCACAAAATGAAGCATGATCAGGCAGTGATGAAAGATCAGCTCCATAAGCGATTGATTAGTGCGCATCGATAATATTAATAATAATGTCAGAAAGCACCGGACTAGTGGAGCGCCCTTCCCCTAGTCTCATCATTCAACATATATAAGGTACTGTTCTAGAATTATCGTAAGACGAGGTAATTCCGAATTAGGCCTTCAGTTATGGGCATATTTACTTGCAATAAGTGCTATAAGTTTGTCGCCCCCAATGCATTAGCCTCTAGAGGCGGAATTTGCCACGCGTGTTTCCAGTTTCTCATGGCATCAAAGATGCCTACAAAGCTTGTAGACCTCGTTTACAAGGAGATAGAAGAAGGAAATCAAATCAAGAATTTCTGTATTATTAAAACCGAATGCGACAGTTGGATCACTGTTGACCTTAAATACCCATTTTCACAGATATACGATTTGAGTGGGGTAACTTATGTCGAAAGCTCAAACAATGCAACATACACAGATGTAGAACATCACTCTTCCCAAGGTGGCACCGAAACGGTCAAAATTCAGTCTGTGTTGAGGCTCATTGATGAGCCTCAAACTGCTGCAGGTGTGCATGACTTGTCTTACTACGCACGTTATGTTGTGCGTCTTATTATTCTTTTTCTATCAATTTTGATTGCGTTGATCTATTTCTTTCCTAAGCCTATCTTATTATTCATTCAAGTTGTCCCACCCGTTGTCTTCTTTAGTTGGGTTGTTAGGCAGTTTTTGAAAGATAGATAAAGGCTAGGTCGATTGGCCTACGTTGGATTAGTACCTTCCATGGTAAAAGCTGAATATCCTGGGCATTAACAGGTTGTACTTTAGGGCTAAATACTTAACTGCTTACTGAGTATTGAGTGCTAGCAACTTTTCAGTAAACTGCGCAAAACCGTAGCCGCCTGGCTCCGTCATTAGGACCGAAGGGTGAAACGCCAAGCGATCCCAATAGTGCTTAATATTCGCGACCCCAACACTGTTTGGCATAATTTCAAACATGTGCTGGTCGTTCATTGAGTCACCGACATAACAGGCACGCGTTGTGATCTCTTGGCTAGACAGGCCTTTCTCGGTAAGGAATGCCGTGGCTGTCGCCTTTTTCGAGTGCTCGCCATACCATGCATTAATGTGAATCGAGCTGGCGGTGGCGTGGGCACCCAAAGCATGAATCTTAGCGACAATTTCTTCGATCACGGCTTCGTCTACACGAGGTCGGTTCTGGCCGATATCAATCGCCACTTCACACAAGCGATAGGATTGATCCAGTGTCAGTGACAAATCTGTGTAGTCACGTAGGATGTCTTCAACCTGCGCTTTTAGCTTTGTTTGGTCGTCGCGGATAGCTTCAAGAGGAACACCAGAGCGTAAGGTAAGATATCCATTTTTCTTTTCCATAATAAACGCGCCGTTTTCACCTAATACGGCATCCACAGGCCAAAGCTGGGCAATATGGTCACACCAACCCGCACACGCCCCCGTTACAGCGACCACTTTCTTGCCTGAGTCTCTTAATTTTTGTAGTGCGATTAAGGTCTCTGGCGGCAAACGGCCTTCCCAAGTCAGGGTGTCATCGACATCCGTCAGTACCCAGTCGACCTGTTTCCAGTTTTGGTTTAAATCATTCGTTACCGAATTCATTTCTACACCTCAAAATTCTTTCAATACATCGTGTTAAAGTAAATTCGGCAAAAACATCACTAAGCTTTCTGAGAAAGTCAGCAGCATCAACACCGTCAGTAGCGCCAACAGTAGTGGTGCCACTTCTCGTACAAAATCAACCATACGTACCTTTAGGATGGAACATACGGTGAACATCATTGAACCAAATGGCGGTGTCACACCCCCAATCATGATATTTACAATGACAATGATGCCGAAGTGAACTGGGTTGACGCCCAAGTTCAGTACGGCTGGCAGTAGCAATGGCGTGAGAATGATCATCGCCGCGCCACCTTCAATAAACATCCCTACGGCCAACAGCAGAGCGTTAATGAGTAGCAGCAACACCAGTTTGTTGTCTGTCAGTTCAATCAGCGCTGAGGCCACATTGTGTGGGATTTGCTCCAGCGTCATGTAGTAACCAAACACCATGGCACCAATGATGATGAACATGACGCTACTGGTGCCTTGAACCGTTTCACGCATGATCATGGGAATATGTTTAAAGCCAAGTTCGCGATACACAAATGCGCCAATGATGATGCAGAGTAGAACCGCAATCGCACCTGCCTCTGTCGGTGTAAACAAACCAAAGCGCATCCCCAAAATGATACCGAAAGGAATCAGCAATGCAGGCACGGCTTTCAGGAAGTAATGGAAACGCTCTTTCGCTGTTGCAGGCTCTGAACGAGACGGTTTGTACTTACGTTTGCGGGCTATAAACGCGATGGTCAGCATCAGGGAAGCCGCCATCAGAAGCGCAGGTACATAACCCGCAATAAACATCTGGTGAACAGAAACATTGGCGAGCAACGCAAAAATGATCAGGTTGATACCCGGCGGAATCACTGGGCTGATGCTTGAAGAAGCTGCGGTTACCGCTGCGGTAAAGGGTAGGTCATAACCGCGTTTGGTCATTTCTGGCGCCAGTATTTTCGACTGCATCGCAGCATCAGCGTTAGCAGAGCCTGAGATGCCGCCCATCAATGTGCTTAATGCTACGTTAACCTGCGCCAGGCCACCTGTTTTGTGGCCAATCATAGAGTCAGCAAAGGCCAGCAAGCTTCGGCTGATCCCAGCGTAATTCATGACCGAGCCGACCATAATGAAAAACGGTATCGCTAATAGCGGAAAAGATTCAGCGGAGCTGATGAAACGCTGCATAACCAAGCTCACGGGAATCGAATCATTGATGAATAAGAAGTAGACCATCGATGATGCGATCAGTGAAAAAGCAATGGGAATATTGAGCAGAAAAAGGACAAATAGAATGATGATTGGCAGATAGCTTTCCATCGACAGAACCTATTTATGTGAACGCTTAAGTAACGCGACGTCATCCACAATGAACTTCACTGTGTGAATAGCCATAAGAACAAAACAAAGTAACAGTACGCCATTAATGGCGAAGTACGACAGGCCCATTACAGGCGTGACTTTGTTAGAAAGCATCAGGTATTGATAGCTCAGAATCGCCATCAAGATATTGAGGGCCAGTAAGAACACGGACACACCGAGCCTAAATGCAGGTTTCGCTTTGCTTGGCAGCATAGCGACTATGACGTCGACGCCCATATGCAGCTTATGCTTGTAACAAGAGCTAATACCTAAGTAGACCGCCCAGATAAAGCAGATCACAGACAGCTCTTCGCTCCAAGGGACGACAAAGCCAAACCCGTAACGTAAAACAACGTTCACAATCACAACCAAGACCGTGATTGAAATAGCAATCGAAGCGAGGATCTCTTCAATATTTCTTAGTAAAAACAAAAAATCTTCTCCGGTAAATTACCTACTAACCATAGATAATTTACGAACAATGCGGCCTGAAAAACATCAAGCCGCATCTAGGTTAGTTAGTGTTTTGTGAGTTATTGAGCTGCACGAATCGTTTCTAGCTCTTGCATGATCTTAGCGTGGATGCCTTCGCTCCATTCAGGGAACTGGTTGTAGACATCAGCCGTTAGCTGGTTGAACTCTTCAGAGTTGACTTCGTTAAACGTTACGCCAAGTTCTTCCAGTTTCTGGGTGTATTCCGTATCTAGCTTGACCAGCTCAGAGGTGTTTGAAATCGCGCCCGCTTCCAGCTCTTCGTTAATGATTTGCTGCTGCTCTGGAGTGAACTTGTCCCACAACTTAGGAGAAATATAGATGCCGACTGTGCCAAGGAAGTGCTTGGTGAGTGACATGTTCTTCGCGACTTCATAGATCTTAGTCGAGTACATCGTCAGAATAGAACCTTCCAGACCGTCAACCACACCTTGCTGAACACCTGCGTAGGTTTCTGGGAATGGCAGAGATGCAGGTGCCGCGCCCATCGCAGATAGCGTGCTAATGAACAGTTGGCTTTGTGGCACGCGAATACGCATGCCTTTCATATCTGCAGAGTTCACGATCTCTTTGTTGGTGATCATGTGGCGGAAGCCGAACATGTAATCTGCATTCAGTACTTTAATACCTTTCTCTTCTGCTTTCGCTTTTAGCCCAGCGACAAACTCTGTGTCCATCATTGCTAGGTATTCATCGTACGTGTTGTAAAGCATTGGTCCAGCAAGCGCCGCGAAGTCTGGTACGTAGTCACCTAGGTAGGTTAAATCTTCGACCGCGATCCAGTTTGCACCGTTCACAACCTGCTCTAGGTTATCTTTGTATACAGGTAGCTGCCCGCCCGGGAATACTTTGATGTTCACTGAACCGTCAGTACGTTCACGGATTTTGTCTGTCGCCTTAATGAGCTCCTTGGTCAGTAACTCATTTTGCGTAAATACCAGGCTCATGTTGATATCTATTGGATCAGCAGTTGCCTCAGCTTCAGGCTTTTTCGATTCACCACAACCTACTAAAAGTAGCGCTGCCGCTGTAATTACCGCACCTAATAGCTTTTTCATTTGTCAGTACCTTATTGATGGCTGTTTTATAAAAATTAGAGAGTGATATGTAATATTTGTAGAGTATGCGAGTGAATTGTTACACTCATATGAACATTTTCATTATTAATATGAACATATTTTGAATGAGATCTCACAATTGTTTAGTAACATAGACCATTGCCGCTGATGTCGTTTTTCAGCTAAATTAAAGGCTAGAACGTTATAGATAATAAAACTGTAATAAAACCAATCTATTGTCGCTTGGTTTTCAAATGAACATTGAGAGTACACTATGATTACAGGCCATCGCGGTGCGGCATCGTTAGCACCAGAGAATACTTTGGTGAGCATTGAACACGCTGCTAAGTCAGGTGCCCTATGGGTAGAAATCGATACCCAACTCAGCGCAGACAACGTTCCAGTTATCATTCACGATAAGACGGTTGATCGTTGTACCAACGGCAAAGGTAAAGTATCAGACCTTGATATTAAGGCGCTTAAAGCACTCGATGCAGGGAGTTGGTTCGGTGCATCGTTCGAAGGAATATCCATTCCCACTCTCGAAGAGGCGTTGGATAAATGTGTCGAACTCGGGCTCACGCTGAATCTTGAGTTGAAAACCTACGATGACAAAACCATCGACACTCTGGTCGAGCAAGTGGTTAAGGTAGTGAAGCAGAAAAACTACCCGCTGGATAAGCTGCTTTTATCAAGTTTTAGTAAAGAGGCACTGGCCATTTGCCAAGCGCAGATACCAGAAGTAAGACGTGGGTTCATCTGCGAAGTATGGAATGATTTTAGCCTAGAGTCGTTGCAAAACTTGGACTTGTTCAGCATCCACATTGATCACAAAATTCTTGATGCTAAGATTGCGAAGTCAATTAAAAATGCGGGTTTGGTGTTAAAGATCTGGACGTTGAATGCGCCAGACAAAGCACAAGCGTTTTACGATTTGGGTGTGGATTACATCATCACGGATAAGCCAGACAAATTTTAGTAGGAACTATGGAACTGAACCAACGCCAAAAACAGATCCTCGCGACCCTTAAAGCAGATCAAGATGTTCAGATTGATCAGTTGGCCGAGTTGTTTTCGGTGACTACGCAAACCATTCGACGCGATGTAAACAACTTGTGCGAACTAGGGCTCGCGCGTCGAGTTCATGGTGGGGTCAGTTTGCCTGCTACCTTAACAAACACCAGTTATCGTTTTCGTTCAGAAGTGGAATCGACCACCAAAGATGGCATCGCAATGGCGGTCGCGGAAGCCATTCCAGACGGTGCGACCGTGATGATGGGTATTGGTACTACGGTTACACGCATTGCTCAGTTTCTATTGGGGAAAACCGCCTTACGTGTTGTCACCAACAACCTACAAGTCGCAAAAATTTTAGAAGCCAATCAGAACATCGAAGTCTACCTTGCAGGCGGCTTGTTTCGTCGCGAGCATCAAGATTTGGTCGGGAGCAGTACGGTCAACTTCTTCGAGGGCTTTGAAGCCGATATCGGCCTATGCGGTTGCGCATCGGTGACCAGCAGTCACTTCGCAATGGAGCACGAGCAGTTAGAATCGGACTTATCTCAATCCATCATGCGCAACAGTCGCCAAACTTGGCTGGTAGCTGATGCCACTAAATGGGAGCGCACTACTGCTATCAAGGTTGCGCCTCTTGCTCACTTTGAGCGTATTTACACCAATAAAGATCATCTACCCAAAGAACTGAATGTCAAAGTAATTCCAAGTGCTCTATCGCCAAGCAAAGAATAAGAACTCTTCCGGTATTTCAAGAACGTACGCCTAAATGCTAGCCCTGTTTATCGACTATTATTAATAGATACGTCTATACATGGAAAGGAAGTGGCTTTAGTTTACTTCTGCGCCCTGACATGTTGCTTCACGCTTATCGAGCAAACCGCTGAATTGGGTGAGAAGTAGGGCAATGATGACAATCAAAGCGCCGACCCAAGGTGTATTCATTAGGCCATGCTTTGCAACGATTAATCCTCCTCCCCATGAGCCTAAAGCGATGCCGACGTTAAACGCCGCTATGTTAAGCCCAGAGGCGACATCAACCGCATCAGGCGTATGTTTTTCTGCCAGATTAACCACGTAAACTTGCAACCCAGGAACGTTACCAAAGGCGAATGCCCCCCAGATTAGAATCGTAATAACAGCACTAACAGGATGGTAAGCAGCAAGGTTGAAGACAAACAGTATCATCGCAAGACCAATAAAAATGGCGGTCAGTGCTTTGACAGGGCCAAGTTTATCGGCCATTTTGCCTCCCCAGATATTGCCAATGGCGACGGAAACACCATACACCAACATGATTAACCCTATGGTCCCAGAGTTAAATCCAGAAACGTTTTCCAGTATAGGGGCGAGATAAGTGAAAGCAGTAAAAGTGCCTCCATATCCAAGTGCCGTAATCGCATAAACCAGTAGCAACCTAGGTTCGGTAAGAACCTTTAGCTGGGCTGAAATTTTGGTTGCTGGTGGCTGTTTGAGATTGGCAGGAATTAACAGGGCACTGCCAAGCAAGGCAATGACGCCAAGAATAGCCACGGTGAGAAATGTCGCCTGCCATCCAAATGCTTGCCCGATATAAGTGCCAAGAGGAACACCGGTGACCAAAGCAACGGTAAGGCCTGTAAACATGATCGCGATAGCGCTGGCGGCTTTTTCTTTGCTGACCAATCCTGTCGCAACAGTAGAACCGATGGAAAAGAACACCCCATGAGCCAGTCCGGTCAGGATGCGAGCGATGATCAGAGTTTCATAACTCGGAGCTTGCCACGCGAGTACATTGCCTAAAACAAACAAGCTCATTACGGACAATAGGACCTTTTTTCTTGGCCAGTTGCCAGTAAGCGCAGTTATGACGGGAGCTCCAATTGCCACGCCAAGCGCATATAAGCTAACCAATAAGCCAGCGGAAGGTAGGGATACTGCAAGGTCGCTTGCCATAGTCGGAATCAATCCGACGATAACAAACTCAGTAGTGCCGATAGCAAAGGCACTGAGGGTTAAAGCAAAAAGTGCAATTGGCATAATAAACTCTAATAATGATGTCGTGACCGCCATTATTGAAAATCTTTTATTTGTTAAAAATGGTGATTTTATCAAATTACTTTTGCTATAAATAAAGGTAATTAAGTTTAATGGACGAAGACATGCGCACACGTTCAGATGAGTTAGAAATGCTACTCGCGGTTGTCGATAGCGGCGGGTTTTCAGCGGCAGCTGAAATGTTAAACATACAAGTTGCCAGAATTTCACGTGCGGTAAGCAAGGTGGAGAAACAGCTGGGTGTTTCAATATTGAACCGAACAACAAGGCGGGTAGAGTTAACCCAAGAAGGTCGGACTTTTGTTGACTCTGTGCGTAAGGGCCTTCACATTATTCATCAGGCTGAAGAAGATCTGATTTCTGGAAGCGAACGTCCTAGAGGTAAGTTACGAGTGGATGCCGCCAGTCCATTTGTTTTCCATCAGCTTGTACCGCTGATACAGTCATTCAAAGATACTTATCCAGAGATTGAGTTGGAAATAACCTCTAACGAAGGTTTTGTTGATTTGCTCGAGCAGCGCACCGATGTCGCTATCCGTATCGGACAACTAAAAGATTCAACATTGCATGCACGTCCACTAGGTAAAAGTGAGCTCTTCATCGTTGCTTCTCCCCAATATCTGGAATCTGCTGGTGCGCCCCGTACAACGTTAGAATTACAGTCGCATCAATTGATAGGTTTTACATCACCTAAAGTGCTTAACCAATGGCCGCTAAAAGGAGTTGATGCCATAGAGCCAGATATCACGTCGAGTAATGGTGAAACGGTTCGGCAGTTGGCATTGGCATCTAATGGTATTGCCTGTTTGTCTGGCTTTATGGTTCGCGAAGATATTAAACAAGGTAGGCTGGTATCTTTACTTGATGATGCCAAGCGTCTTGATACCGGTCGAGAGCAGGTGAGTGCTGTGTACTACAAATCTTCAGCAGTAGCACGGCGAATCTCCTCGTTTATCGACTTTATTCAGCCGAAGTTAACCTTGTAGCAAGATTAGTTTGTGAGCGCAGTGTTTGACTAAACCCACTGCTAATATGGATAACAGTGATTCAAAAGGAGAAAGATTATGATTAAAACAACGACTTCAGTAGTTGAAGGCCGACCTGTACAAGATTATTTGGGCGTTGTGGTCGGTGAAGCTATCTTAGGGGCCAACATTTTTAAAGATATGTTCGGCGCAATTCGAGATGTCGTCGGTGGCCGCTCTGGCGCGTATGAAAGAGAGATGGGCCGAGCTCGTGAGATAGCCTTTGCTGAAATGGAAGAGCGAGCACGTGAGCTGGGTGCCGATGGCATCGTCGGCATCGACATTGATTACGAAGTCATTGGCAGTGGCGGCAGCATGATGATGGTGAGCGTCAGTGGTACCGCGGTGAAATTCAAATAAGGCTATTCAGCAAGGCGCTTTTGCGGTGTAATGGCGCCAATTGCAGATTTAGGAAAGTAATAGATGAAAATTTGGGTTGATGCAGACGCGTGTCCGGTAGTTATCAGAGACATTCTTTTTCGAGCCTCTGAGCGCACTGGCGTGGAAGTCACTCTAGTGGCTAACCAGTTTATCCGTACTCCTGCTTCTCCAAAAGTCACCATGCTACAAGTTCAGGCTGGCTTTGACGTCGCAGATAATGAGATTGTTCAGCGCTGTGAAGCTGGCGATCTGGTGATCACCAGCGATATCCCATTGGCCGATGAGATCATCACCAAAGGCGGCCACGTGTTGAGTTCTCGTGGGGAGCAGTTCACCAAAGAGAACATAAAGTCACGCCTTAATATTCGTGATTTTATGGAAACCATGCGCAGTAGTGGTGTCCAAGCAGGCGGCCCAGCACCGCTAAACCAAGCGGATCGACAGCAATTTGCTAACCATTTAGACAAATGGTTAGTGCAGTGGCAAAGGGCGCAAAAATAGGAGGGGTGGATGTCCTTGGTTAACCAGTTAGCGCTGTTTATTGATGTGGTGCAGCAAGGCTCTTTTACTAAAGCTGCGACCTTGCACAATATGGACAACTCATCGTTGTCAAAACAGATCAAAAAACTGGAAGTAGAACTAGGCGTGCAGCTTCTTAATCGCTCAACGCGCTCCTTTTCCCTAACGCCAGCGGGTGAAGAAATTCTCGAGCAGGCACATAATCTGGTTGGGACTTTAGGGCATGTTCACTCCATCGCAGACTCTTATCAGGCAAGGCCGAAAGGACGCATACGCATTACCGCACCTTTGCATATTGGCCAGCACTACCTTCAGCCCGTGATTACGCAATTTATGCGCAGTTATCCTGAGGTGGAAATTAACCTGCAAATGGATGATAAGCGTTCAGATATTATTTCTGATCACTTTGATGTCGCATTTCGCCTTGGTCGGCTAGAAGATTCGAGTTTAATTGCAAAGAAAATCGCTGACATCAGGCCGGTGATTTTGGCGTCTGAAAGCTTTATCGAGCAGCACGGAGAACCTCAGACGCCGGACGAGCTAATGAGCTTGCCTTCTGTCGTCTATAGTAATGGGCCATTAACCGTAGATACGGCACGTATTAGTGAAGCTCCGGGTGGCAGTACGTTCATAAATCACAAAATGACGGGTAAATACAAGGTCAATGATGTGCTGACTTTGTTAGCGGCCGTCCAAGATGGGCTTGGCTATGCCATGATTTCCTCTTCCAACCTATACCGCCCAGTTGCCGAGATGAATCTAAAGCCGATCTTGACGCATTACACTCTATGTAATCGCGGCCTCGCCCTATATGCTCTGTACCCACATCGTAAGCAAACGGCGTTGGTTAGAGAGTTTATTTCTGCGGTGCAGGCACATATTGGTACACCACCAATCTGGGAAAAGCAGGTGGACAACTTTGCTCACCTCTACCCAACTCGCTAAAGAGTGAACAATAAAAAGCCCGGCGAAGGCCGGGCTAATCAACAAAACTTAGTGATGATGTTTGTGGCTCATTCCACTCATGACTTTCTTGATAGGTGCTGAGACAGTCTGCTCCTCACCGTTTGCGAAGGTCAGTTTCACATCAATGCTCTCACCTTCGACCAGCGGCTTTTTCAAGTCAAATAGCATAATGTGCAGGCTACCTGGTTTTAGCTCAACCATGCCATTTGCCGGCACAGTAATTTGATCGATTTGACGCATTTTCATTACATCGCCCTCTTTAATCACATCATGCAGCTCTACTTTACCTGCAGCTTCAGTGCTGGCAGCAACGATGACTCGATCTTTGGCGCTGTGGTTCATGATTTCAGTGAATACCGCACTGGTGGCTGCACTCGGTGGAGTCGCACGCGCATAGGTATGGGATAGCATGACGTCTGAAGCCGCGTGAGCAAGTGGACTAAGTGCGATAGACGCTAAAATAAGGGCTTTTAACTTCATTACGAGTTTCCTTGTGACGTAATTGTTTTCATCGCTTCAACCAAAGGAGCCGGTGTCAGCGTGTGTGGCACTTTAGTAATTAATGTGCCATCTGGTTTTAGGAAGTAGAAATAGGAGCTGTGGTCGAGTGTATACTTAAGCTCTGAGTTTTCTAATTGGGTCTTGCGGAAAATGACGCCATATTTATGTGCCAAAGGCGTTGTGATATCGAGCGGAGCTGATAGTCCTTCAATCATTGGATGAAAATATTGTGCGTACTTGTAAGAATCTGCTGCCGCGTCACGCTCTGGGTCGAGTGAGACAAACATAGGTCTGAATTTAGACTTAACACTTTTGTCCACCTGATTCAGTGCACCAGCTAGCATGGCTAATGATGTTGGGCAGACATCTGGGCAACGTGTGAAGCCAAAGTAAACGATGCGTACGCGAGAGTCTTGTTGATCGAAGATTTTGACCGGTTTGTCATTTTCACCGAACAGGACGACTTCTTTACTGGTTGCAGCAGGAACCTCGATCGTTGGCTGTGAACCCAGATACGCTTTCACGCCAAAGCCAAGTGCAAACGCGGCAACTAAAATTAAAGACCAGTTCTTACTCATTGTTCCATCCTAATCGAGGTGCTCACACTGTGTTGGCCATCAGTGAGTTTGCCAACCCAAGTCATGGCATCAGTCGTACATACCGGCAGAATAACTTGGCCTGTAAACTGGCCTGTTGAGCTTTTATTGAGTTTAAATACGGCGGTACCCATTTCCATCTCGTAGCCTTCCAAAGTCAGCAACAGGCTTTCTTGTTGAGCTTCGGGCCAGTCGACGACGATTTCGGTAGGTACCAGTGGCTGACTGATGTCGCGATCAACTTTTATACGAACATTATCGCTTTCACAAGCTTGAGTGGTGAGTAAGCAGTATTCTGACAAAGGTTTGACTTGAGAACGGCTTTGAAACCATTGGTATAGGTCACCGGCGAAGAAGCCTGCACCCAGCGTTACAACGACTAAGAGCAGCTTTAGCAATGAAGACACGGTGTTCTCTCTTTGGTTTTAAAGCCGCAATCCTATCACCAAGCGAGACTAAATACCTCAGTCAACCAATAAATCTGTGCTTGGAATCAATCTACTCAATGATGAACATTGTGGCGGTGAATCCCATAAATGGCATGATCCAGAATTCGATCTCCAACTTTTTCCTTATTGGTGATGATACCCTCTAGGGTCATACCTACTCGCTCGGCGACTCGTCGGCTCGGTAGGTTGTCTTTGGCGGCAGATAGCTGGACTTTCTCCATCTGGTACTCATTAAATGCAATATCAATCAGTTTGTTCACAACGCGAGTAATGATGCCTTTGCCTTGCTGGTGTTGCGATAGCCAGTAACCAATTTCGACGGTTTTAGTATCGTGATTTATGGTGTTAAAACTGCAGTTACCCACAATTTCATGATTGTAGAGAATTGCGCACGTCATTGATTTCCCTTCTGCATATTCATGTAATACACGCTGAACGAACATGCGGAAGTCCTGCTCAGACTGGTAGTAGGGAGGCCAAGCTAACCATTGTGATAAGTATTCCGTTTGACCGGATACTAATTCGCTGTACTGAGTGGCAAATGATTCCTGGACAAGAGCGAGTTCGAGTTCAGAGTCGATAGAGATTGTGAACATAAGGAACCTAAACAAGTTGAATATGAAAGGTTAACTTAACAGAGAATGACTGGTATGACCATAAACACTTGTTGCAAAAACATTTTTCATGTAGCACGAAGTTCGCCCAAGACGTTATACAAATCACAATTATATAAATAGTCTTAATGAATTTATGGTTTTTATGAAACGAAATCGTTTAGCCTTATAAATCTAAAATAAGAAAAATTAGTCAGTTAGGTTAATACGAATGGATGAATCGCTTGATAACGTAAGCGTAGATTTACGTCAGGTGCTATTTGAAATCGCTTCAGCTCTCGATGACGTTGGAATTGATGATATCAACCATGGTTACCGAGTTGGGTACATTGCTTATCAATGTGCTAAACGAATGGGGTGGGAGGAAGAGCTATCTCAACTCGCTTTTTCTCTGGGGTTGATTCATGACTGTGGTGTTTCACAGTCTGATGAATTGACCTATCTGTTCGAGTCAATGGCTCCGAAGAACACAAAGAAGCACTGTATTAAAGGACATGGGTTGCTGAGTGTTTGCCCGCCTTTAGCTGTTTTTGCTCTGCCGGTTTTGTATCACCATACTCAGTGGCAACATCTGAGCTGTGAAGACAGACTGTCTGAAACGGATAAACAGCTTGCTGGGCTGCTATTTATTTCCGATCGAGTCGACTATCTCTACTCGCGTTTTTACCCGGATCAATACGGCAATATCACTGAAAATAATAAACGGTCGATTATTGGTGAACTAACCGCAAATGTTGGTACTTTATTTGAGCCGAATATGGTTCAGCATATGTGTGAATTGATCGATAATGACGACTTCTGGTTTTCTATGGAATCTCGTTATATAGAAACCATGGCAAGCCGCTTTCCTTCCATACCTTTCTTTTCATCGTGTTTGGGGTTGGAAGACACGATTGCGGTGGCAGAATTTTTTGCCCAGATTGTCGATGCCAAAAGTACTTTCACATTCCAACATTCTCGACATGTTGCAGAGTTAACCTCATTTCTAGGTAAACAATTGGGGTATTCGACGAAAGCGCAACGTATGTTGTATTTGGCTGGTTTAGTGCATGATATTGGCAAGCTGAAAACTCCAGTGGCTATTTTGCATAAACCTGCAGAGTTGACCGATGAAGAATACGCCTGTATCAAGCGTCATGCGACGGATACCCGCCATGCATTAACGAACATGTTTCGTTCCAGTCAAGTGATTGATTGGGCTTCAAACCATCATGAAAGGCTTGATGGTTCTGGGTATCCTTTAGGGAAGACGGCCAAAGAGTTGGATCAACCCAGCCGTATTGTTGCTATTGCCGATGTATTTCAGGCTTTGACGCAATCTCGCCCCTATCGACAAGGGGTCTTGCTTAATGAAACAATGCAAATTCTTCAGGGGTTGGTGGATGACGGTAAACTTGATGCGGTAGTGTTTGAATGCTTGATGGAGAATGAATTGGAGTGTTATCAGATTTCTACAGGTCACCCTGCCATAGAAAAAGCCAGCGCTTAATGCGCAGGCTTTTGGTTTATTAAGCTTGATTACTTTTCCAGCAAGAACTGTTTGAAGCGTGCTTGTGTTTCTGCATCGGCTTTGTTGTACCAGAAATGCAGCATCTCTTCCGCTGTGGAATCACCTTTGACGCCTTCCTTCGTCACTTGAGCGGGTAGATGAACTGGCTGGACTGTTGCGCCTATTGCGGCGGCTGAAACCGCAGCCACACCACCACGACGGTTGTAATCAGCTAGCTCAATTTGGAAGTTACGCCCTATTTGCATTCCATCTTTTATAAGCTTGTCCTGAGTGACGGCAAGCGGGTTGCCGTTTTCTGTCGTCAGTTGCCAGTCTACATCTTTAATTTTCTTCTCACCTTCGTGGTGATCACGGTATTTCGGCATGTCGAACGTCAGCTCTGTATCACTGGTATTAAAAGTGGCAATGATAGGGTCGCTTTCAAGAATAATTCGGTCATTACCTTGAGTGAAGTACGGTTGATAGCGGAATAAGATTTGGTTCTCACCATTTGGCAGAGTCAGTGTTTTATTCGCCGAAAAGAAACCGCCAGACAATTCTGGTTTGGCATCATTTGCAACCAAGACGTCCACTGTCTCAGGGACGGTAATCGTGACTTCGGCCGCTGCCATCGCACTGAGGCTCAGTGCTGTTGCAGCCAATAATGTTGTAGTGATTTTCATGACTTGATCCATTTGGTTTGGTTACCAATACTTTGCCTAGCAAGTTAATAGGTTTCAATTAGATGAATGTCAAAGTGATAAGATTTCACGGAAACTTAACTTTTAATGATGATAAATGTCTTAGTTATTCGAACTAGAGTGTGAGAGGTGCTCGTGACGAACTTTAAATAAGGCCTTTTAGGTTTATGAATGTTCGGCTTTCATTTCTATAACGGATGGTTTTTGAGCGGCGTTTCACGGTAAATAGATAACAACACGACTATATTGATTGATGTGTCTGTAACCAAAGTAAAGGATAACGCTATGAAATGCATTTGGATGCACGACAGCCGCTTAGTGTTGTCGCCATGGTATAACTTAGACTTCTGCTTGTCCCTGCTGAATAAAGAATCAGCACTCATTTAATTTCCTCAGGCGCATACGCGCCGCTCTTATTTGTCATTTTATTTTTGAATCCAATGCAGTTTTCTGCAGGGATAGATCTATCTATAGGAAATTAAACATGAAACGTATACCAGAGCCTTTTCGTATTAAAATGGTTGAACCGATCAAAATGACCACATACCAAGATCGAGTCATCGCGTTGAATGAAGCTGGTCTCAACCCCTTCTTATTAAAGAGTGATGATGTGTACATCGACCTTCTAACAGATTCAGGGACAGGTGCGATGAGCGACAACCAATGGGCAGGCATAATGATGGGAGATGAGTCTTATGCCGGAAGTCGCAACTACTACAATCTTTGTCAGGCAGTGGAACATTTCTTTGGTTATAAGCTTACAGTGCCTGCTCACCAAGGACGCGGGGCAGAACAAATTCTGTTTCCAGCGCTGATTGAGCGTATGCGTAGCGTTCGCGGTGGGACGGAGCCGGTTTTCATCTCCAACTATCACTTTGATACAACCGCTGGACATATCGAACTGAATGGTGGCAAGGCAATCAATGTGGTGGATAGACATGCCTTTGACACAACGACGCCTTATGACTGGAAAGGTAACTTTGATCTCGATAAGTTGGAAGCCACGATAGAACAGTATGGCGCTCATAATGTCTGTGCGATTATCACCACCGTCACTTGTAACAGTTCAGGAGGTCAGCCCGTTTCGATGGAAAATATGCGTGCTGTCTATGAGTTAGCGAGTAAAAATGATATTCCAGTCGTGATTGATTCTGCCCGTTACTGTGAAAATGCCTACTTTATAAAACAGCGTGAAGAAGGGTATCAGGATAAGTCCATCTTAGAGATCATTCGTGAAATGTATCAATATGGCGATATGCTCACCATGTCGGCCAAAAAAGATCCAATGGTTAACATCGGTGGCTTGTGCTGTATTAGAGATCATGAGGAGCTTTTTCAAGCGGTGCGAACTCGCTGTGTTCCGATGGAAGGGTTTGTGACCTATGGCGGTATGGCGGGTCGAGATATGGAAGCGTTGGCTCGTGGTTTGTATGAGGGAGCAGACGAAGATTTTCTCCACTACCGGATAAGCCAAGTTCAGTACCTAGGTGATCGCTTACGTGAAGGTGGTATTCCTATTCAGTATCCCACTGGTGGTCATGCCGTTTTTGTCGATGCAGCGAAGATACTGCCACACATTCCACCTGAGGAGTTCCCTGCGCATGTTTTATGTAATGCCCTATATCTTGAATCTGGTGTGCGCGCCGTAGAAATAGGTTCACTTCTTTTAGGGCGTGATCCCGAAACAGGTAAACAAAAGCCATCAGAGCTGGAGCTGATGCGTTTGACTATACCCCGTCGTGTGTACACCAACGATCACATGGATTACATCGCTGATGCGATCATTGCGCTCAAAGAGCGTGCTCATGAGCTTAAAGGCTTAACGTTTGAGTACGAACCACCTGTACTGCGTCATTTCACGGCGCGATTTAAGTCCAAATAATCCTTGATTAAAACCTGCCTCCTAACCCCTTTAGGAGGCAGGTTTTCTATACGTTTTTGTCACTATATTTGGTATATCACCCGTTAAATTATTGACAAATAAGTATGTTTTTCCATGTTTGATATTTTATAAAATATGGGCAGGTATCCTCATTTGTGATGTAACAAGTCTAAGATATACAATTATTTTCTGATCTTGCCTCGAAAAGAGTCTTTATTTTTTTCATCAAAAAAAAAGTCTCTCGAATACTGAAAGTGATGTTCTTCGTGATGTAGCAAAGAACAGCGAATACCGATCCTCGATAAGTTTTTCGGCTCACTACTTGGCCAGCTAGGTATTTAAGGCAACTTACGGCGATAGGTATCACTTCCCAACTTTCGGGTAAATGTACAAGGAATGAGAGAAATAGGTATGAATCGTATAACTTTGTGCGCCGCTAGTATCGCTTTGGCGCTATCCGGCACTGCGATGGCTGCACCAACAGCCCCAAGTATTGATGTCTACGGCTCGAACAATCTTCAGTTCTCGAAGATTGAATTAGCAATGGAAACCACCGCTGGTTACAACCAAATGGTGAAATATTTTGATGAAGCTGATATCGCTATTAAGTTTAATCAGTGGAGTGGCACAACAGGGGACACATACAAGGTTTACTTTGATGGTGTTGAGGTAGCTACTGGTCCAATTTCGGGTAGCCAAACAACAGCCAACTTCAAGTATGCGACAGGTGGTCGTTATCAAATGACCATTGAAGCTTGTGATGAAAGTGGCTGTAGCACGAGTGCGCCTGCTGAGATCGTGGTCGCAGATACCGATGGTGCTCATTTAGCACCACTGGCGATGAACGTCGATCCCAATAACAAGAGCTACAACACCGACCCGAGCACAGTCGTTGGTACTTACTTTGTCGAGTGGGGGATTTATGGACGTGAATTTACCGTTGATAATATTCCTGCCGATAACCTGACCCATATTCTATACGGCTTCATTCCTATTTGTGGTCCGAATGAGTCTGTGAAATCTGTTGGTGGTAACAGCTACAATGCGTTGATGACCGCTTGTACTGGTGTTCCTGATTACGAAGTTGTGATTCATGATCCTTGGGCAGCTTATCAGAAAAGTTTCCCTCAAGCTGGCCATGAATACAGCTCTCCAATCAAAGGTAACTACGCGATGCTGATGGCGCTTAAGCAGCGTAATCCAGATCTAAAAATTATCCCTTCTATTGGTGGTTGGACGTTATCAGACCCATTCTTTGACTTTACTACCAAAGCGAACCGAGACACTTTTGTCGCTTCTGTTAAGCGCTTCCTGACGACTTGGAAATTTTATGATGGCGTCGATATTGACTGGGAATTCCCAGGTGGCGGCGGTGCGGCTCCAGATCTTGGCGACCCGGTGAATGACGGCCCGGCTTATGTCGCGTTGATGCAAGAACTACGTGCAATGCTAGATCAGCTGGAAGCCGATACGGGGCGCACCTACGAGCTGACTTCTGCGATCGGGGTTGGCTATGACAAGATAGAAGACGTGAATTATGCCGATGCGGTTCAGTATATGGATTACATCTTTGCGATGACATATGACTTCTACGGTGGTTGGAATAATGTACCGGGCCATCAGACCGCCCTTTATTGCGGAACGTTTATGCGTCCTGGCCAATGTGATGGCTCCGGGATGGATGAAAATGGTGAACCGTACAAAGGGCCTGCTTACACAACAGACAATGGTATTCAGCTCTTGTTAGCGCAGGGCGTCCCTGCGAACAAACTGGTTGTTGGTACTGCAATGTATGGTCGTGGTTGGGAAGGCGTGACACCTGATACGCTTACAGATCCTAATGATCCAATGACAGGGACCGGGACTGGTAAGCTGAAAGGCAGCACAGCACAAGGTGTTTGGGAAGATGGTGTAATTGACTATAAAGGTGTGAAGTCCTTTATGCTTGGCGCGGATAATACTGGCATCAACGGTTTTGAATACGGATACGATGCGCAGGCTGAAGCTCCTTGGGTCTGGAATCGTTCTACAGGTCAGTTGATTACGTTTGATGATGACCGCTCTGTGAAAGCGAAGGGCGCCTATGTACGTAGCTTAGGTCTTGCTGGCTTGTTCTCTTGGGAAATCGATGCCGACAACGGTGATATTCTCAATGCGATGCATGAAGGGCTTGCTGGTGGAACTCCGGCTAATCGAGCTCCTGTTGCTGTAGCTGGCGCTGATATAACTGTGACAGGTCCTGCATCGGTTGTATTGGATGGCAGTAGCTCAAGCGATTCTGATGGCAGTGTTGCAAGCTATGCGTGGGAACAACTGTCAGGTACTAGTGTTTCACTAACGGGTGCAGACACCGCACAAGCAAGTTTTGATGTGGCAGAAGTTGCGCAAACTGAAACGCTTACTTTCAAACTGACAGTGACGGATAATGAAGGAGCTACGGGGACTGACACTGTGGTTGTGACAGTGCAGGCGAAAGACACTGGTCCTGTAAACACTGCGCCAGTTGCTGTAGTGTCAGCTCCTGCTACAGTGAATGCTGGAGACGTAGTGGTGGTTGACGCCTCAGGTTCTAGTGATGCCGATAATGATACATTAACGTACAGCTGGGATGTGCCTGCTGGACTTAATGCGACCATTAATGGTGCAACGGTGACGTTTACCGCAGTGGAATATACGCAAGATACTTCATTACTCTTTACGGTTACAGTGAGTGACGCTCAAGCGACCTCTTCTGCTTTGGCGACTGTCGTTGTTGCGAAGAAAGATACAGGTGGCGGTACTTGTACCAACGCTTGGGATTCTAGCGCAGTATACAATGGCGGTGACCAAGTGACTTGGGATGGGAAAGTCTGGGAAGCCAAGTGGTGGACACAAGGTGATGACCCATCTCAATCGGGCCAGTGGGGGGTATGGAAAGAAGTCGGCCCTGCAGACTGCTAATCTAGACAGCTCTTCTTATCGTAGGTAAAGAGAAGCCGCTCAATATTGAGCGGCTTTATTGTTTTTGTCAGTTTAGTTAGCGGCTCTCACTTTACCTTGCTTGAGATTGTTAAGTACCTCAGTTTTAGGTCCATCAGCAATCACACAACCTTTTTCCATGACGATGACTCGATCAACCACATCGAGCATGGATGTTTTATGCGTAATTAAGATCAGCGTTTCCGATGGCTTTAGTTGCGCTAATTGTTGCTTGATGTGCATCTCAGAGCGGTTATCCATAGCACTGGTTGGTTCATCCATTAACAGCACTGGTGGGCGACCGAGGAAGGCTCGTGCAATAGTCACGGCTTGACGCTGTCCTCCTGAGAGTAACAAGCCGCCTTCGCCAACCTGACGTTCTAAACCAGCGGGGTCTTGCTGTGTAAATACGGTTACGCCAGCACGATTGGCGGCATCCATCACATCACGATCATCGGCTAGTGGGCGGCCAAGGGTAATGTTGTCGCGAATCGAACCATAGAACAGTTGGCTATCTTGAGGTACACAGCCGATGTTACGCCGAATATCAATGTGATGCAGTTGTTCAATATCGGTATCATCGATGCGTACATGGCCTTCGGTTGGCTTAAATAGACCCAGTATCAAACGTTCCAGTGTTGTCTTACCTGAGCCAATTCGACCAATGATTGCCACTTTCTCACCCGGATTAATCGTGATGCTTAGATCGCGAATAGATGCAATGGGCGAATCAGGATAGTGGAAAGTCACTTTATCTAGTTCAATCTTACCTTGAACAATAGGGCGGTGGATGTAGCGCTTCCCTTCTTCCTGTTCATCTGGCATTTCCATGACTTGCTCGATAATGGTCATAGACGATTTAGCTTGATTGTAGCGTGTAGAGAGTAAGGAAAGTTGAACCATAGGGCCAATGGCTCGGCCGCTAAGCATGGTGGCGGCAATCAAGCCACCCATGGTGAGTTCGCCTTCTGCTATCAGATACACACCTAGGATGATCATACCGACGTTAGACGCTTGTTGAACAAAGCCAGCGGTATTTTGGATACCATCTGTGATGCGACGGCTCTTGATATTCCAGTTGGCCATATGAGCAACGGCTTCTTCCCAGCGGAACTGAAATTGGCTCTGTGCACCAAATAATTTTACGGTTTCAAGCCCTGACAAACTCTCAATCAAGTTAGCGTATTTCTGTGAAGCAAGACGTGAGCCTTCTTCAATGGTACGGCGCAATGGGCCCTGAATCAGCGCTGAGTAAACAATCAGAATCACGACGCCAGCAATGGGAACTAAGACTAGATTGCCAGCCATTAACCAAATCAAGACAAGGAAGAGTAAGGAGAACGGCAGGTCAATCAAAGAGCCAATGGTTGCTGAAGTAAAAAACTCCCGAATGGACTCAAATTCTTGTAAGTGGCGGGCAAAAGCCCCAACAGAGGGGGGCCTTGATTCCATGCGAATACCAAGAACTTTGCTGAACAGTTTGGATGAAATTAATATGTCCGACTTCTTGCCCGCCACATCAATGAAGTAGCTGCGCATGATCTTGAGTGTCAGGTCAAACAGGAAGATGACGAAAATACCACTTGCCAGTACCCATAAGGTTTCAAACGCAAGATTGGGCACCACTTTGTCATAAACTAGGCGGGTAAACATCGGTGCAGCAACGGCAAACAAGTTAATCAGAATAGAAGCGATTAAGACATCGCGGTAGATGTTCTTTGACTGCCAGATGGTGCTCCAGAACCAGTGACCTTCACGGGTTTTGAGGACTTCCGGAGAGCGCTCATCGTAACGAAACTGTTTCTTAACCAGAAAATAGCGGCCAATGTAGAGCTCTTCCAGCTCATCCAAAGAGATAGAGATTGGTACTAAACCGGATTCGCCCGTAACGATTTCAGCTTCCTGCTTGTCGCTGTTGATGGCGTTCAGCACACATGCATCGCCGCTTTTGAGTAACAAAACGACAGGTAAGACTAAATCTGAAATATCTTCGAGCTTGGAACGATTTTCTTTTGCAACTAGTCCAGCACGCTCTGCAGAGCGCGGAAATAGGAATGGCGTGAGCTTACCCTCTGTTAAAGGTAAGCCGTTAATCAATGCTTCCGGTGAATTGGCCAGCCCGAAGTAACGGCTGACGTAAATCAGCGAATTGAGTAAAGGATCCTGCATTTAAAACCTTTTTACTTATCGACAATGAAGCCTTGGAAGACATCAATAAAGTGTTCAGACAAAAAGTCCAACTGGGTTTGTGTCTCAACTCGCGACGCAATGGTCTTGATCCCAAGGTTATGTGCGGTACGTGAGATAGAAGTCAGGGTAAATTTCTGTTTCTCATCATCCAGATGGTGTGTGTAGAGATAATCCAGTTTCACGTACGCTGGGCGGAACTCATTTATGTAGTCCAGCGATTGGAAATTACGCCCGTAGTTATCTACACCAAAATCTGAACCCGCATTACGCACAGCATTACAGAATAGAGCAGTATGGTGTGGCATATTCACAAAACAGCTTTCAGGAATTTCGAAGTGTAGTTGATGTGCTACCGATTTGTGTCGGTTTAGCATCTGAGTGACCCAGCGGATGAAGCTCGGTTGAGCAATACTGCTTTGCGAGACGTTAATCGCGATGGGTTCGGAAAATTCGCCATTTTCTAAGCGTTCTACAATTGCCTTGATCACATACTCATCGAACAGGTGACTGGCATTCAACTGCTCAAGAGCGAATAAGTATTGATTAGCGCTAAAGCGCTCACCATTTTTATCTATAGAAGAGAAGACTTCACGGTGATAAGTTTTACCCCAACCGTCATTGGCAGCTTGGAAACGGAACTGGAACCAGTCATTGCTCATCGCTTCTTCGACTAGTGTCTTCCACTGTTGTTTACCCATCAGGTTCTCGGAGCTGTTACCGGTGACGTAGCCGTAGGCTATTTCTGGGTCGGATTTTGCCGTGGCTAAAGCATTATCTAGCATGGTGAGCACTTCAGACGCACTCTTAGTTGCTTCGCTGTAGACGACGCCAAGCGATAAGTTCGATGTGGCCATGCCGGTCGGGTCAGCATTGATGTCTTGAACATAAGTTACGATGCTCTCTGACACTAGTTTAAGATCCGTTTCATCTATGTTTGGTAAGATAAAACCGAACTCGGCAGAGGATATACGAGCAAGCGTCACATCCGGCGAAGTCAAAGACACTTTTAGGTGATCCGCTAACTCGCGTACCATGCCATCGCCTGCTTCGTAACCTTTTTCCTCATACAACTCATGAATAAAGCTGGCTTCAAGAATGGCTACACCACCAAAACCACCTTCACCAAGCCATGAATTCAACTGGCTCATATAGTAAGCGCGGTTGCCAAGCCCAGAAACAGGGTCAATATACGCGCGTTCACGTAGCTGTTGAGCTTCTTTGGCTTGAGCTTGGAAGGATTTCTCTACCTGTGCGGACATACTGTTGATGCCATCAACGACATAGATTAAATCTTTCGTGGTTGGTCTAGGCAGAGGATCTCCAAATTGATTGCGTGCCACCTGTTCCATTTTCTCCACGATGAGTTGAAGAGGACGAAGGGCACGCTTAAGAATAAAGGCGATGGCCAAGAGACCAATAGTAAAAATCAGGCTGAAAGCAACAACCAAACGCTCGAATGCGTTCCACAACTGGGTGTAGGCATCCCCAGTGTGGCTGACGATTTCAACTTCGGCTAATTGCATCCATCCACTGGTCACTACACGCCGATCGTGAATTTTTTCAAACAAGTGTAGGTTGGTGAACCACTCTGGTACATCGAGAGGTTTGACTGGATAAGAGCGCAGAATCTCTTCGCCACTATCTAAGAAGATCAGTCGAACGACGGAATAACTGCTGCCATCAAATAGAGCATTGATAACAGATTCCACTGCGACCTGATCTTTGCTCTCTAGATAGGGAGCCAAAGCCAAGCCGACCGTATTAATGGTGTTATTCACTTCTGAGCGCTGCTGCTGCACTAAGTTATTGCGCGTGGTGTTAAATTCGATGATGAAAACCGAAGCCATCAGCATCAAAAATACAGCAATCATTCCCGCGACAAGCTGTTTATATAAAGTCATATTGCCTACTCATCGTAATTCACTATTGGTTTATTCAGTTTGAGTGATTTTTCACGGGCACGAAGATCATTCCACAGACTGAGTCGGGATGATTTTCCTGCCAGTTGCCCTTGTTTCGATTTCATTAGCCAAAGATTTTTACCGTTGAAACTGTAGATCGGTAATAAGTCTCGGCGCTTGGATGCTTTTTTGATTTGTGGATCGATGTTGTCGAGCAGAATAGGCTCTGCGCTGGGTTTCGAATAGTATGCGAGCACCATATGGAACTGATTTAGCGTGATGGCTTTCACGTATACCAAACGCAGCTTTCTATCTGAGACGCCTAGCTCGAGCAGAGAAAAATATTTGGCAATGGTAAAGTCTTCACAATCCCCAGCATTACTGCCCAAGAACTCGAGTGGGGTAGCCCAGTAGTCTTTCTTGCCCCACAAACGATCATCGTTAACAAAATTCAGTTGGTTGAAGAAATTATTGACCTCGGTAAGCTTCCGCCTTTCTGACAAGCCTTTAAATTGTTCCATCTCACGACGCCAAGTTTCGACCCGCTTCCCTGCTCTGTCCCCATAGGTGTTGCGTACAGCTTCAACCCAGCGCTGCTCTTGAGTATTAAGCGCCTGTGAAGCCGTGGAAGCCAAAATAATAAGCAGAGCTATTAGCCAATATTTCATGTGGGCTAAGCTCTGACCTTATTTGTCGTACTGGTTGTTGGCATTTTTATTCCTTCAATGCGTTGCCTTTGGCACCTAAAATAGGTTTGAGTAAGTACTCCATGACGGTACGTTTGCCTGTGATGATATCGACGGATGCAGTCATGCCAGGAATGATAGGTAAAGAGGTATCGTTATTGAGGCTGGTTTCTTTGGTTCGAACCCTGACAAGATAAAAGCTATTACCTTCTTCATCCGTGGTGGTATCGGCACTGATGTGTTCAAGCGTTCCTTCCAACCCGCCATATTTGGTGAAATCGTAAGCGCTGAATTTGACAATGGCGTGTAAATCAGGGCGGAGGAATGCAATATCTTGTGGAGCAATCTTAGCTTCGACGAGCAACGTATCTTCGCTTGGGACGATCTCCACGATGTCCATACCCGGTTGTATAACTCCACCCACAGTGTTGACATTGAGTGTTTTGACCGTGCCAGTGACAGGGGAAATGACCACCGTACGATTCACTCTGTCCTCTAGACCTACGGTAGACTCAGTAAGAGCAGAAAGTTTATCCTGCGCTTCGTTGAGCTTTTCTTGTTGCTCTGAACGAAATTTCTGTGCGGCATCAATACGACCAAGCATAGACTCTTTAATCGCTGATTTGAGTACGGGAACTTTCAGTTCGCTGGAGGTCATTTCTCGGCGAGTATCGTTTACCTGACGTTGAAGCTTGAGTAGTTCAATCCGTGGTACTACACCTTCATCCGCAAGGGGTTTAGTGATCTCTAGCTCTTTGCGTGCGAAGTTATAACTTTCACGCAGGTTTCTGACTCGGGCTTGAATTTCTACTAAATCCTGCTGTTTTTGTTTGACTTGTTGATCGATTAAAGAAATCTGGTTACGCAGATTGTTTAAATCCTGACGATATTCCGCGCGCTGACGCTCAACCAATTTAGGCTGTCGCTCTTCAAGTTGGGGCGGGAAAGCAAGCTTACTGAAATCGATCTGGACACTTTTCTGCCAAGATTTTTCACTGAAGTCTTCATTAATAGTGACACTCGTGATGGAAGCGGAGAGCTGCAGCACGCTTGCCGTTAGGTTGGCGACTTGTTGTTCTCGTTCGCGAAAATCAGAGCGGAAGCGAGTATCATCGATTAACAGTAGTTGCTGGCCTTTTTGAACCACCTGTCCCTCGCGAACAAGAATTTCTTTCACGAGCCCACCTTCAAGGTTTTGTACTATTTGTACTTGAGAAGAGGGAACAACTTTTCCTTGCCCTACGGTCACCTTATCGATTTGAGCCCATGAAGCCCAGATACCCGCCAGAATGAAAAATAGAACCATCACCCACAGCATAATACGAGCACTACTCGGTGTATTGAGTAGAAGTGCTGCCGTTTTGTCATCCACATACTCAAGCTCATTACTTGAGAGCTTGTTGTAGCTGTCTTGACTCATTGATGTTCCTTGTTGCTTTGGCGTATTCGATTGATTCTATTATTCAAATTGGCAAATGTTAAGTTATAGCTGTTAGAACGATGTGCTATATCAAACACTTACATAATAGAAAACAATCAATCAGTTGTACTAAGTATATACGGGTATTTTTCTTGATAACTTGTTATCTGCCAACGACAGCTCTTTCTAATACATCAAATTCTCAGGCAATGTGGTACATACGCTTGTGTTCATGTATATATGAGCGCACAATCAGCAAAAAAATTTCGCAGGAGAGAAGATGGAACTCGAAGATATCCGCCGTGAATACAGTAAGGGTGGTTTGCGTAGAAAAGATCTTAAAGCTAACCCAGTGGATCAGTTCAACTTATGGCTACAGCAAGCGATTGACGCTAAGCTCACCGATCCAACGGCCATGACCGTAGCGACGGTAGATGAGCAGGGTCAACCTTTCCAGCGAATCGTTTTGTTGAAGCACGTTGATACTCAAGGGTTTGTATTTTATACCAACCTCGGTAGCCGTAAAGCGCAGCAAATAGAAGGTAACTCTCGAGTAAGCCTTCATTTCCCGTGGCATCCATTAGAGCGTCAGGTCCATATTACGGGTGTGGCAGAGAAGCTGAGTATTACGGAGAACATTAAGTATTTCTCCTCACGGCCTAAAGAGAGTCAATTGGCTGCAATTGCCAGTAAACAAAGCAGCCGAATTTCAACACGCGGAGTATTGGAAGGTAAGTTTCTTGAGCTGAAGCAGAAGTTTGCTCAAGGTGAGATTCCTGTACCTACTTTTTGGGGCGGCTTTCGTATTAAGCCGGAAAGCATTGAATTCTGGCAAGGGGGGGATCACCGCCTGCATGACCGATTCCTGTTCTCCAAAGCAAACGGTGAGTGGCACATCGATCGACTGGCTCCATAGCGTTACTTTTACTCACACAATACGCCGCTTTATGCGGCGTATTCATTATTGAGCACGACCGAAAGTTGAGTGCGTAATAGCGT
The DNA here is from genome assembly GCF_024449095.1 of Vibrio coralliilyticus. Classification (NCBI taxonomy): domain Bacteria; kingdom Pseudomonadati; phylum Pseudomonadota; class Gammaproteobacteria; order Vibrionales; family Vibrionaceae; genus Vibrio; species Vibrio coralinecrosis. The sequence continues at coordinate 1,399,325 of NZ_CP024628.1, read as the reverse complement.
GTGTGGTATGTGTGAGCCAAATCCTGCATCCAACGCCATATCGATTAACTGTGCTTTACTGTGAGCACCGAATTTTTCCCTTAGATGGAGCACGTAGTTTTCTAGCGTCTTGGTTGAGATGTTCATGATGTCTGCGATGTATTTTGGCTTCTTGCCATACAGCAGCAAGAAAAGGACTTCAGATTCACGTGTCGTCAGCTTTATTTGGTGATTTTTGGGCGACAGATGATTTAGTGATATCCGTTCTTCGTCGTGCAATCCAGTCGCTCGACAAATCCAATGCCCAACTTCGAGAATGGCAGTATCTGTCAGTTCCTGCCCATAGAATATGGTTCCCTGTACATTACCTTGTGCATCCAACCATGGGGACTTACTAAAAATATGAGTGTGCCAAGTGCCATCTGGGTAGGGGTGTATGTCGAGTACTTTGATTGGCCGCTTATTTTCAATGACAAAACGATCTTGCTCTTGAAAGTCACTGGCGCATTTAGTGGTGGGACTTGGCATTTGGTGATCTGTGAGACCAATACAGTCTTGTGGTGAATTTAAACCAATCAACTTGGCGTAAGCGCGGTTCGCATAAGCAAAAATCGAGTTGCGGTCTTTGCAGCCCCAATAACCAGGTAGTTGATTAAACAGGGATATTAAGTGTGGTTCCAAGGTCATTCCTGCCGTTCACAGTATTCGACATATGATATCAAATGAGTAATCCGCCAATCCATTCCTGATTGCAGTTGATGGCCTGAATATAAGAAATTTTGGCTATATTTGAATTGTACTTTGAATAAAAAATTGCCAGCAATCGACAGGAGAGCTGGCAAACACAAGAATTGTTCTTGTCGACGTGTAGAAGAGGTTCTATGAACTCAGTACGAGGAACTGAGTATAGACGTACCAATCGATACTAAGCTCAGTGTTGGCTGAACTCAGAACTGATTCTATCTGGATTATGGGTATAAAAAAGGGGGGAAATCCCCCCCCTGCTGGTCTACTTAGTGGATGTCACGTACAACTCGGAAGCCAACATAGTTAGCTGCGGACGAACTGGACAATGACAGCTGCTGATGCGCAGCGGCCATATCCGGAGAGAAGTTCCATGCGCCGCCTTTGAGCAAACCTCGGGTATCGCTAGTCCACTGCCAAACGTTGCCCACTGTGTCGTAAATGCCTAAACGATTGGGTTTGAAGGCATTAACGGGAGAAGTACTCTTGTTTGACCAAGGAGTACCTCCCCAACCTGTATTAGCTTGGTTGGGAATAAACTGATCGCCCCACCAGTAATAAGTTTCAGCCCCTGCTCGAGCGGCAATTTCCCACTCATCTTCACTTGGCAATCGATAGCTGTGATTAGTCTTATTGCTTAACCAGTTAGCATAGGCCTGCGCATCATTTCGGCTCACACAAACAACAGGGGAGTTGGATGCTTGTTTAAAGCCCGGGTTTCGCCAGTAACCTTTTGAAATCGGTGTCACTTCACCTTTGACGATAGCTGTACAGGTGTTTGTTAATTCTGCGTCGGTTTGGTAGTTGGTCGCATCAACAAAAGCTTTAAATTGTCCGACGGTAATCGGTGTAGTTCCAAACCCCAATGGGTGTTTGAGCTTTAGTTGTTTGGAACCGTGTTCACCCACAAGATATTGACCAGAAAGAATGGTAGAGAGTTCTGGCCCTTGAAGCCCTGACCCTAGGGAGTCTGCGAACTTGTCACCTTCACGTAGAGGATTGGCTTTTTCAACCAAGACTGCGCGTAGATTTTGGTCACGTTTTACAGTCAGCTCGCGGTGGAAGGAGCGGTAGCCTTCTTTCTCAACAGTGATCATGTGTGGGCCAACAGGAAGCATGACTTCTACAGGGGTGCTACCGTAGTTAACACCATTGATCGTTACGTTATCGTCAAAAAGATTGGAGCGAATGGTCAAGGTGACCCAAGCGACTTCTTTGTTACTGACAAACGCATCTTTGTCACTCAAAGTTTCTGGCTCAAAACAGTATTGTTTATCGATACCGAGCAATGTACACGCTGCGCTTTGGGTTGGTCGAGCTTGCATTTCCACATCCATCAGGCTTCGGTAGCGAACACCATCATAGAAGCCCGATTCTTTGGATTTTGAGCGCAGTACATGAATATTGAAAGGTACTTTGTTGGCGTTCAGCTTGACGACTTGAGGCTCACTGGTGTTAGCAATAAGCTCGGATTGGAACTGCTTGACGGCTTTTTGCAAGGCAAGGTCACGTGTCTGGCGATCACATTGAGCGATGGTCATATCCGCTTGACAACGGTTAGTAAAGCTGACGGATAAAGTGTGAGCTTGTTGCAGCTCTTCTTGAAGACGTTCAGCGCGAGCACGGAGTTTATTTTGGTCTAAAACTTCAATGCTTTGTTCGATGGCTTCGACTTCACTATTGGCAAGATCCAGTTGGTGCTTGAGCTCTTGCAGCTGTTGTTCTTCAGATAGGCGTTGCTTTTGGTTTTGTTTTACCTTTGACCAAGCGTCTTGGTATTTTTCCTGCGTTGCAGCTAAATCGATGCTTGGGTTGTCAATCATTCGAGAATAGTCGCTTTCGAGGTTCGCTTTGGCTTCGCTGAGTGTTTTATCCAAAGATTTGACGAGTTTGGTTAACTCTGCGACAGACTGTTGTTGCTCTTCATACTTTGCGTTTTGCTCATCTCGAGCTTGTATTGCTGCTTTTAGCTCTTCGTGCTTGTCAAATAACTGCTGGTCGATCACGACAATAGGGTCTCGCGCCTCTTGGGCCAAAGCATTGGCAGTGAGAAAGCAAGGTGACAAAGCAAGAAGAAGGAGCGTTGGTAAACCAGTTCGCATTATCTATTTCTACAATTTTTTCTATCTGATGGGCTTATTCTAAACGAAAACGCCATTTTGTCTTAAGTTATAAAGCAATAACTTACGACAAAGTGGCGTTTTTGGTCAATTTTGTGCAATCCCCCTCTTTCTAAAAAGAGAAGTGGGTTAAATATCTGAATCCGGACGTAGCTTAACCCAAACTGTGTCATTGCCATGGACGGCAATAGTGCGATTGTAAGTTTGGAAACCGTCTTTAGAAACAGTGAACTGATGCTTACCCCTAGGGAGGACAACTTCGACTGGCGTGCTACCATAGTTGACACCGTTAATGGTGACACGATCTTCATACTGATCTGAGCGAACGGTAATGTTTGCCCAGCTTTTCTCTTTGTTGTTGCTTTGGTCTTTTTTCGTCACTTCCGCCCCATTCAGGCAGTAACGGGAAGAGACATTTAGTAGTTTACATGCTGCTGACGCTTCTGGACGAGCTTGAAGCTGTGCCTGCATTTCAGTGTAGTAACTGTTATTGCCTTCGAAGCCTGAGCGGATAATTTGGCTCTCTTGAACAAACACGTTGAGCTGAACACCTTTCAGGTTTTGCTTGGCAAGGTTCGCTTCGGTTAGACCGTCAAGTAGCTTAGCTTTGAATGTATTGACTGCACGTTGCTTGGTGAGGTATTTACCCTGATTAGTACACTCACCCAATGTCATTGTTGCTGAACATGTGGTTTTAAACGCGGTGTTGAGTACGTCACTTTCACGAAGTTCGGCATCGAGTCGTTTAACGCGTGCCTCTACTTTCTGTTCCTTAAGGTAAGACAGCTCGGAGTTAATACGAGAGCGTTTCTGCTTTATCTGAGATAAACGCATTTCCTGCTCGGTAATGGCTTGCTCTTGTTCAAGAATTTGTGTTTGGTTTTCTTTCACAGAGGACCAAGCTTGCTGGTACTCTTGTTGGAAAGACAGCAGATCGACATCTGGATCGTCTAGAAGGCGATTATATTGTTTGTCCAGTGCAGACTTAGCGCGATTACGCTTAGCGTTGAGCTCTTGCTCTTCACGCTGGTATTTGCTCAGTTCAGCCCTAAGTTGTTGTAAACGTTCGGACTCACCTTCGAACTCAGCGCCTAGCGCTTGCAGTTCGCTTTGTTTGTTTTCTAACTTACTATCGATAGCTGCGACAGGATCGGCAGAGTCAGCCGTTTCCGCAAAAACCGAAGTCGATACCCATATAGGGCTTAGCGCAATTAAAAGCGCTGGGATGCGACGTGTTATCATATTTCCCTGCAACAATTAACGTTTTATTACCAACGTAAAAACCCAAAAAAGACAAACTTTTGACAGTCCTTGTTCCCCTGTCTCTCCCAAGTTTTTCTTTTATCCCTGCATCTTTCTTTTAACAGATTAATCAGCGTTTGAGCAGAATAATCTCATGAGTGTATATAAAACTTGGATGCTACCTATCATTTTGAGTTGATTGGGGAAATATGCAAGTGAAGATTGAGCATCTGCAAAAAGAAATGTGGCTAGAAGTGACATATACCGTAATTTATGTGCACTTGATCATTCTTCCGAAGCTTATGTTGAACAGCTTTATCCTGTTTTAGGGACCCAGTTTTAAGCCTAGATCAAGGTTAGTATTTGCTCGATTGCATATGAGGTTGAATAGATTTCGGATTGAGAAGTTTTTGGTATAACATGCGACTCTAGTGTCATTTAAGATCACAAAACTGTGTTATGAGCTCATCTAAGCACCCAGCATTGACTGGTGAACATGCCAAACTTTTGTCACCTAAGCCTGCGGAGCTGGTGACATTGCCTTCTTATATGGATTGCCATGATCACAGCTATACCCAGATAGTCATCGGCCTGAAAGGGCAGGCGGAGTTTGAAGTCAGTGGGTTTGGTAATTTAGTTGGTCCGGGCCAAGGTTGTGTTGTGAGCTCCGGTTCAGGTCATGCGTTTGGTGGTGTGGTCGGCCAGTCAGATATCCTAGTTTTGAACATGCCCCCTCCGTCAGGAGATGATCCCTTGATGCTACAAAAGCTCAATGAAATCAATCAACGTGATACTTATTTTCAGCTCGACGGGCAAATCCAGAAGCTCATACAAATGCTGGTGGCTGAGATGCATTCCAACCCGGAAGACTTGCTTCTTAGTCGTGCCTGCAACGATACGGTTATCGCACTTCTCCAGCGTCATATGTCGACGTTTGCTCCTTCGCGCAAAGAATCGCGTTTCGACCTTGAGGCGATTGATCGATATATCGAGCAGCACCTGAGTCAAAAGATCTCAGTTGCTCAATTAGCTGGTAGTGTCTTTCTGGGTGAAAGTCAATTTCACAACTTATTTAAAGAACAGATGGGAATCACACCTCATCAATATGTGCTCGGTAAGCGTATTGATATGGCTAAATCACTGATTGAAAAAGGGCATCTTTCACTTGGCCAAGTAGCAGAACTGACAGGCTTTTCTGGTCAAAGCGCTTTTACCCATACCTTTTCTCGACTGCAAGGCATGTCTCCATCCCGCTACAAGAAACAATTTGGTTAAATAAGAAAAGATTAACCATATATTATTTTGCTCATTTGCATGTGACTCTGTTTTTGTTTTGTTAATAATCAGAGTTTTTAGCAAAAAACTCGGAGCTTTTGACAAGTAATCCTCTCGCGCTCAAAATACACTGCAAACCATTGTAAGAATCCTGATGAATTTATCAGGTTTGAGATTGAGGAAAACGCATGTTTACAGCAACTGATGTGTTGAATGCCGAGTTTGTTGAGCAGCCGCTTAACAAACTGTGGTCATTGATCTCGCCACTTTATATGGTGGACGAATCCCAATGGCTTGAACAATTGTTGCCTTTGGCAATCCCTACTGATGCTGAAAAAGCACAGATCACCGCGAAAACAACTGAGCTGATCGAAACCATCCGCGCAGACAAAAAATCAATCCAGATGATTGATGCCCTGCTGCTTGAGTACAGTTTAGATACTCAAGAAGGTATCTTGTTGATGTGTCTTGCCGAAGCGCTAATGCGTATTCCGGATTCCGCGACTGCTGATGCTTTAATCCGAGATAAGCTCAGTGTTGCTGACTGGAAATCTCACCTTAAGAATTCAGATTCTGTATTCGTTAACGCGTCCACTTGGGGATTGATGCTGACGGGCAAAGTGGTGGGGCTTCCTGAAGCGGATTCTCAAAGTCCTGTCTCAGCAGTCAATCGCCTAGTCAACAAGATGTCAGAGCCAGTGATTCGTAAAGCGATGCATCAGGCTATGAAGGTGATGGGCCATCAGTTTGTTTTGGGTCGAAGCATTGCGGAAGCTCAGAAAAATGGTCGCAACATGCGTGATAAAGGCTTCACTTATTCCTACGATATGCTAGGTGAAGCTGCGCTGACCACTGCAGATGCTAACAAATACTTCAAAGATTACTTAATGGCAATTGAAGCGGTTGGACGCGATAAATATGGGTTAGAGACCAGCCCTGCGCCTTCCGTTTCTATCAAGCTTTCTGCACTTCATCCACGTTATGAGGTGGCAAACGAAGAACGTGTGATGACTGAGTTAGCTGATACGCTAATGCAGCTACTTCGCCGCGCTGTTGAACTTGATGTGGCGATCACTATTGACGCAGAAGAGGCCGATCGTCTTGAACTGTCACTCAAGTTGTTCGAAAAAGTGTATCGCAGTGACTTAGTCAAAGGTTGGGGCAAGTTTGGTCTGGTAATTCAGGCTTATTCAAAACGTGCATTGCCTGTGTTGGTTTGGATTAATGGCCTGGCAAAAGAGCAGGGCGATTTGATTCCGCTGCGCCTAGTTAAAGGTGCTTACTGGGATAGTGAAATAAAATGGTCTCAACAAGCTGGTTACGATAACTATCCAGTTTATACTCGCAAAGAAGCGACGGATGTTGCTTATCTAGCGTGTGCTCGATTCCTACTTTCTGAAAATGTTCGCGGTAATATTTTCCCTCAATTCGCCAGTCACAACGCCCAAACCGTCACATCAATCGCAGTGATGGCTCAGCATAAAGATTACGAATTCCAACGTTTACATGGCATGGGGGATTCCCTATATAACCATGCGATGGAAGCTTACCAGCAGCCAGTTCGTATTTATGCACCTGTGGGTAGCCACAAGGATCTCTTACCATATTTGGTGCGTCGCTTGTTGGAAAATGGTGCAAATAGCTCATTTGTACACCGCTTAGTCGATGCTCGTTGTCCTGTTGAAACATTGACGCAGCATCCTGTCGATATGTTGAAAGCGTTTGATACGCTGAATAATGTCAATATTCCACTGCCACCACAAATATTCCCTGAGCGTCGTAACTCTTACGGTGTCAACGTTGATGTGGAGTCTGAGGCGAAGCCTTTTGAGCAAGCTGTTGAAGGGTTCTTAAATAAGCAATGGATGGCAGGCCCGATCATCAATGGTCAAGCTTATGCTGAAAGCATGATCAAGGAAAATGTGAATACTGAAGTGGTCACAGCGCCTTATGACCGCCGTATTAAAGTCGGTCAGGTAGCCTTTGCATCTCTTGATCATGTTTCCGCAGCGATCGAAGGTGCACAGCAGGCATTTGCAAATTGGCAGAAGAGTGATAAAGCGCTACGAGCAGAGAAGCTGGATAAGTTAGCTGACCTGCTAGAAGAAAACCTCGCTGAGCTTGTGGCACTGTGCCATCAGGAAGCAGGTAAAACAATTCACGACAGCATTGATGAAGTGCGTGAAGCGGTTGATTTCTGTCGCTACTACGCTAAGCAGGTTGATGCTTTAGGTGAGCTTCAGCTACAAGGCTTTGATGGCCAATCTCGTACAGTGTCTCGTCAAGGACGTGGTGTCTTTGTCTGTATCAGTCCATGGAACTTCCCACTGGCGATTTTCCTCGGCCAAATTACCGCTGCTCTTGTTGCGGGTAATACAGTAGTCGCTAAACCAGCAGAGCAAACTAGTTTGATTGCTGCACGTGCAGTTGAGCTGATGAATGACGCAGGTTTCCCTGCGGGGACTATTCAATTGCTGCCAGGTCGCGGTGCTGAAATCGGTTCGGCATTAACCTCTCACTCTGCCATTGCTGGTGTTGCCTTTACGGGTTCAACGGCAACAGCGCAACGAATCAATCAAACATTGGCGGCTCGTGATGCTGAGCCAGTTCCGTTTATCGCGGAAACAGGCGGTCAAAACGCAATGATTGTCGATAGTACAGCGCTACCTGAACAGGTTGTACGTGATGTTATTCGTTCTGCGTTTGCCTCAGCAGGCCAGCGTTGTAGTGCTTTGCGCGTACTGTATGTTCAGGAAGACATCGCTGATCGCATCGTTGCACTGATTCAGGGGGCGATGCAGGAACTGAGTGTCGGCCTTCCTTATCTTCATTCCACCGATGTGGGGCCGGTTATCGATACGACAGCCAAAACCAAACTGGTTAAGCATATTGAGCGTATGACCGCGACGGAAAAGAAAGTGGCTGAACTTACTTTGGGTGAAGAACATCAACACGGTGATTTCGTTGCACCAAGTGCCTTTGAAATTCGTGATATTTCGTGCTTAGAAGAAGAGCAATTTGGCCCGATTCTGCATATTGTGCGCTTCAAGGCCAATGAACTGCATCAGATTGTAGATCGCATTAACAGCACAGGTTTTGGTTTGACTATGGGGATTCATAGCCGCAACGAAACCACTTACCGCTGGATTGAAAAACACGCACGTGTGGGTAACTGCTACATCAACCGTGATCAGGTGGGTGCGGTTGTTGGCGTGCAACCGTTTGGTGGTCAGGGCCTTTCTGGTACGGGGCCAAAAGCTGGCGGCCCGCACTACCTATTCCGTTTTACACAAACTTCGTTTTCTTAATCTGTTGGTAAGGAGAAAGATTATGGTTCATCAAGTAACTCGTTTTTCTGATGCTTACTCAGCTTGGGAAAACTGGAATCTGACTAGCTTTGATTCTAAAAGTGAGTGTTTGCTTTCTTTTAAACAGGCTTTGCAGTTAGAGCAAAAAAACTTAGCGTCCGTGATGGCTTATCATATTGAGCATGCTTCAGCCCTGCTGGCTGAAACACACCAATTGATTGGTCCGACAGGCGAAACTAACGAGTTGTATACCGCTGGCCGTGGGGTGGCGCTCATAATTCAAGAGGAGGCATCAGCGTCTTCTCAGCAGGCGACCGTAGCTCAGCTGACAGCGGCCTTAATTGCTGGTAATAGCATCATCTTGTGCAGTGATGATGCGCAACTTAGCCAAGATTTGGAAGCTGCCTACAAGCAGTCTTCCCTACCTATGAATCTATTACAATTTGCCTCTCTTGATGCATATCATCAGTTGCTGGAGTCGGATGTACGTAGTGTTGGATACATAGGTAATCAGGAGGTTGAACGTACAATCAACCGCCAATTAGCGAAACGTTCAGGCGCGATTGTTGGCCTAGTTTCGGAAACGGACGTGACTGCGATTCCGGTTGCACACGATCCACACTTATCGCTTCGCTTTATCACAGAGCGAACGAGAACAATAAATATAACAGCAGTGGGTGGAAACGCGACCTTGCTAGAGCTTGGGAGTGAAGCCCACTAATCCTTTCTCAGAGAGCCCTCACTCTGTGTAAGTGGGGGCGTTCATGGAAGGCGATCTTTTATAAGAGGACAAACACATGGAAAATAGCTTTGCTATTACGACCACGTTTATTGCGTATCTCATTCTGATGCTGGCAATAGGCGTTATTGCATACCAACGAACGAAAAACTCAGCGGATTACTTCTTGGGTGGCCGTTCATTAGGCCCTTGGCCAGCAGCCCTTTCCGCAGGTGCGTCAGATATGAGTGGCTGGTTACTACTAGGGCTTCCTGGTTATGCATACGCTGCCGGTATTGAAGCATTTTGGCTAGCAGGTGGTCTGTTAGTGGGTACTTGGCTGAACTGGTTGATCAGTGCTAAGCGTCTTCGTACTTACAGTATTACGACGGATGCTCTGACGTTGCCTGAATTCCTGTCACGTCGCTTTAACGATAATTCGAAACTGATTCAGGTTATCTCTGCTTTCTTTATCCTTTTATTCTTCCTTTTCTATACCAGCTCTGGTCTGGTAGCGGGCGGAAAACTGTTTGAAACGGTATTCGGATTGGATTACACCACAGCAGTTATTATTGGTACGGTTTGTGTGGTTTCTTACACATTGTTTGGTGGCTTCTTAGCGGTATCATGGACTGACCTTGTACAAGGCCTTCTGATGGCGGCGGCGCTAATGATTGTACCTATTGCAGCGATGGAAGGTGGTTTTGGTCAACTAAGCTCTGATCTCACCAACATCAACCCTCAGTTGCTGACTTTCTGGAATGACACAAAAGGTGAACCGCTGTCAGCGATTGCGATCATCTCTTTGGTTGCGTGGGGCTTAGGTTACTTTGGTCAGCCACACATTCTGGCTCGTTTTAAAGCAGCGCGTAGCAACAAAGATTTGACCACGGCTCGCCGTATCGCTGTGATTTGGACTGCACTGTCTATGGTTGGCGCAATGCTGGTTGGTCTGGTTGGTCTGATTTACGTTACCAACTCTGGCGTATCCATTGATGACGGCGAGAAGATCTTCATGCTACTGGTGAACTCTATCTTCCACCCAGTGGTTGCAGGTGTTCTTCTTGCGGCGATCTTGGCTGCAATCATGAGTACTGCGGACTCACAGCTTTTGGTTTCTTCTTCAGCATTGGCAGAAGATTTCTACAAGCAGCTTGTGAAGAAAGACGCTACGTCTGAAGAGATTGTGATGGTTGGCCGTATTGCGGTAGTGGCTATCTCTATCGTGGCGCTAATCCTAGCGATGACGCCAGACAGTTCAGTTCTTGGCCTAGTGTCTTACGCTTGGGCAGGCTTTGGTGCTGCATTTGGTCCAGCATTGGTGCTTAGCTTGTACTGGTCTCGTATGAACCGCAACGGTGCGCTTGCAGGTATCGTGATTGGTGGTGTGACTATCGTGGTATGGAAGCAACTAACAGGTGGTTGGTTCGATGTTTACGAAATTGTTCCGGGAATCATCTTCTCTACTATCGCAATTGTGGTTGTAAGCATGACGACAGGTGAACCAGAAGAATCGGTAAAAGTGCAGCATGCGAAGTTTGAAAAACAGCTTACTGAGCTTGAGTAAGCGGTAAACCGACGAAACATAAAGCCCCGATATTCGGCAATGTAGATCAGATAAGGATCGGTTGACCGATCCTTCTGATGAGAGACAATCGGAAATCTGTTTATAGGTTTCCGATTTTTTATGTCTATTCAACACTTCTTTGCCGACTTCCTTGAAGAAAACCCTGTTGATGTTGCCCAACTCACCACCTTTTCTGAACACATTCCCGATGCGTGGGTAGCTAAAGCAGCCTCACTGTCCGATAAAGCGACTATCCGTCGACGCCGATTACCGAGCGATATGGTGTTGTGGCTGATTGTGGGTATGGCTTTTTTCCGCAATGAACCCATTGCCGAAGTCGCTCGAAGAATGAATGTCTGTGCTGACGGTTTGGCTGATGAAGAGCTATTGGCAAAGAGCGCCTTAACCCAAGCAAGACAACGCTTAGGCAAAGCAGCACCCGAATGGCTGTTTAAGCAATGTGGGAAAACGTGGGGACTTGAGCGATACCCTGATGATACATGGCAAGGCTTACAAGTTTTTGCTGTCGATGGCGCTCTTTTTAGAACGGCTGACACACCAGAATTGAGGGAACATTTTGGCTCTGGAAATACGTCTAGCAACAGACAAACACCTCATCCAGTATTGAGAGTTGTGACTATGATGAATGTTCGCTCTCATGTCATCGTTGATGCGGCGATAAGCCCGTATCGCCGAGGTGAAATTCCTCTAGCGATGCCTTTCATCAACGCTCTACCAGACAACTCAGTGACGTTACTGGATAAAGGTTTTTATGGTGCAGATTTACTCCTTTCTCTGCAAAACAGTGGAATAAATAGACACTGGCTTCTCCCTGCAAGGAAAGGAGTCAAATATACTCTACTGGATGATAAAGAAAGCAGTGACATGCTTGTGGAGATGAAGGTCTCACCGCAAGCTCGTAAAAAGAATCCTCGTCTTCCAGAAAAATGGACAGTCAGAGCCGTCAGTTATGAGGTTCAAGGTAAATCCAAAACGGTGTTTACCTCGCTTCCTAGAGAGCAGTATGACGCTCAATCTGTGGCAGAGCTTTATCATGAAAGATGGGAAATCGAATTAGGTTACCGTGACATCAAGAGCTCAATGCAACACAACGCTTTAGTGTTGAGAAGCAAAACAGTCGAACTCGTCTATCAAGAGCTGTGGGGGTTATTACTTGGTTATAACTTGGTGAGACGAGAGGCTAGTCAAGCTGCCGTTGAACACGGACGCTTACCTAATGAAATCAGCTTTAAGTACGCTTGCCAGTTTATAGCCAGCCAGCTCAAAATGATGAGTAAAGCGGTGTCTTTAGGTAACACGCCGAAACGCTTAAAGAGCCTTCGAGGAGATTTATCTATCCTCTTTATAGACAAACGCCCTAAGCCAAATCGGCCTAGGGCGGTAAAAATATCAAAGACCCGATACCCTGTTAATCGCTACGCAGCTCCTCTTAAGTGAACTACGTTGCCGATATTCGGGGCTTTTTTAATAAAGCTGGTTGATAATTGAACTTGGTTCACAAATTGAAAATGAAAATTTGAGCAATTGGAACTAAGGCCTTACTAATATGTCCACTATCAATAACGCTATCGCTCACGGAGAGAGAAAATGCCTCAGGTATATTGCCATTGCTGCCAAAAAGTGACTGCCCACAAAGTTGTTATGAAGCGATGCCAAGAAGAGCATGACTCGGTGAAAAAGAGTTTGGCGTGTTTCTTTGCAACCCTCTTCCAGGGTGCCCATTATGTAAAAATGGAAAAGCAGGCGTTTTGTCGTGTGTGCAACACTCAGGCAGACTTAGTCCAAGAGCGTGAGCTCTCGAACGTTGAAGCCGCATAAATTTCTATTCTTGCTAATAAAATTTCTTCTAAAGCTGTTCCTTTATTAGGTTTCATTGACTTGTTTCGATTATGATAAGCATAAAGAAAGACATCTAATCAGAGCGTTAAATGGACTTAGATAGAATTGATCGTGAAATCCTCCGTACCTTAAACCTAAAAGGTCGCCTACCTGTTGTAGAGCTTGCTAAGCAAGTAAACTTGACCACCTCACCTTGCTCTGAAAGGGTTAAACGCCTTGAAAAAGAAGGCTATATCAAGGGCTATCACGCTGAGCTCAGCCCAGAGAAATTGGGTTTAGATGTGCAGGTTTTTATTCACATCCGTCTCGACCAAACCAGCTTCTCAATCTTTGAGAAGTTCGCTAAAGCGGTGGAAGATATGCCAGAGATAGAAGAGTGTTATTCATTATCTGGTGATTTTGACACCATGATTAAGGTTCGAGTTAAAGATATGAAAGCGTATCAGAATTTTATGTCGACTAAGCTGGGTACCTTACCCGGTGTGATTCAGACGCGAAGTGAAGTAGTGATTGAAGAGCACAAAACCAGCTTTGGTGTAAACGCGGATTTGATAGCAACACTCTAGAAAAAGAAAAGGGAAGCATTCGCTTCCCTTGTTCGTCAATTGCTGGGTTCTACATCAGGCAATGAATGATGATGCGATACCGATTAGACCGCCAAACACGCCGCCCCAAACTACCAGCCAGCCTAAATGCTCTTTAATCATTTTCTGGACGATTTCTTTGACCAGCTTTGGCGTCAGTTCACTTAGGCGCTGGTCAATAATGTTTTCAATATTGGCCTGAATCTCTTCCATCATGGCTGGCGATTCCAGTTGACCCTTTAGCGCTTCTTTAACCGCATCGCTCTGGCTGATTTCTACCACCGCTTCCTGCATTTTTTCGACAAACGGTTCTTTCAGCGGTTGCAGGGCTTCCGCGCCGCCAAACATAGCCAGCATGCTGCCAAAAGAAGAGTTTGCAATGACATTGACCAGAGAATCAAACGTTGGATTGAAATCGACTTTCTCTAGTACAGGCTCAAGATTGAGTGTCTTGCCCGACATTTCTTTGTTGAGGAATCGATCAATGTTTTCTGCGGTGAAAAACTGTTCCATCATCAAGTTCTTGATGGCGGCCTTAAACTCTTCAAAACGCGCAGGGATCACGCCAGAACCGTATAAGCCGGGTACTTTCTCGAACAGCATGTGAATCGCTAACCAGTTGGTGATTGCGCCAGAAAAAGCAAACAAGCCGGCGTAAAATGCGACTTGGTTGTCTGTTTGGTAACCGCCAGCTAATAGCGCCAGTGCCAGCACATTTGTCAGTAAACTTTTATTCATTGGTCTTGTTGAACTTGGTTGAATGCGAATGGCGCGAGTATATATCAATTTCTGTGGCAGATTGAATATCGAAAACGAAAAAGCAGAGGCGAAACCTCTGCTTTAATGCTTTTAAACGGGTGGATTAAGCCGTTTGTTTTTGCTGATCTTCGTCGCCGATGAAACCGCCCGTCTGGTGTGCCCAGAGCTGAGCATAAATGCCTTCGTTCTGGATCAGCTCCTGATGAGTACCTTGCTCAACAATTTGTCCTTTGTCCAACACAATCAATCGATCCATTGCGGCGATGGTGGATAGACGATGGGCAATGGCGATAACCGTTTTCCCTTCCATAAGCTCATTGAGGCTTTCTTGAATTGCAGCTTCGACTTCTGAGTCAAGGGCCGAAGTGGCTTCATCCAAAATGAGCAAAGGTGCATCTTTAAGCAGCACACGTGAAATGGCGATACGCTGTCGTTGACCTCCAGACAACTTGACGCCTCGCTCACCCACCTGAGCATCGTAGCCTTTGTTACCGAACGGGTCACTCAGTGTCTCAATAAACTCGTGTGCATGGGCTTGTTTGGTTGCGCGTAGCAGATCGTCTTCATTGGCATCAGGGTTTCCATAAAGGATATTGTCACGAATTGAGCGGTGTAGCAGTGAGGTATCTTGGGTTACCATACCTATATTGCTGCGCAGAGAGTCTTGAGTGACATCAGAAATCACCTGACCGTCTATCTTAATGTTACCGCTTTCAACATCATGGAAACGAAGGAGCAGGTTGACCAAAGTTGATTTACCTGCGCCAGAGCGACCAACCAGACCGACCTTTTCTCCTGGCTTGATGTTAAGGTTGAGGTGGCTGATCACACCTTTACTCTCGTCACCATAATGGAAACTGACGTCGTCAAACTGGATACCACCTTGCTTAACCGTTAACGGCTTTGCATTGTCTTTATCTTGAATATCAATCGGCTTAGATAGTGTCTTCATGCCATCGACAACAGTCCCCATATTTTCGAATAGGGCGCCGACTTCCCACATAATCCACATAGACATGCCGTTGATACGCAAAGCCAGAGCGATTGCAATAGCGATGGCACCGATGCTGATCGAATTGTCCATCCACAGATAAATAGAGAGCGCACCGATAGTGAAGACCAATAGGTAGTTTGTGATCTCAACGGCGACGTCAAAGCCGGTCACTAAGCGCATCTGGCGGTAAACAGTATCAAGGAAGCCGCGCATGCCATTTTCTGCGTACACCGTTTCCCGTTTGCTGTGGGAAAATAGTTTAACCGTAGCAATGTTGGTATAGCTGTCGACGATACGCCCTGTCATCGTGGATCGGGCGTCAGCTTGCTCAGAAGCGACCTTTTTCAATTTAGGTACGAAGTAGATCTGAATAGCGATGTAACACAATAGCCAAATAACCATAGGGATCATCAGACGCCAGTCAGCTTGAGCCAGAAGTACGACGATCGCAGTGAAATATACGGATACATAAACGAAAACGTCCATGGTTTTCATTACGGTTTCACGGACTGCCAGAGAGGTTTGCATCACCTTAGTCGCGACACGACCTGCAAAATCATCCTGATAGAAATTCAGGCTTTGTTTTAGCAAGTAGCGATGCGCTAACCAGCGAATGGACATCGGATAGTTGCCAAGGAGTGTTTGGTGCACCAATAGTGAATAGGCAACGACCAAAACAGGCATGACAACTAAGAGTAAACCACCATAAAGCATGAGTTCGGATCGGTTTTCTTGCCAGAATGTTTCAGGGTTACTGGTTGACAGCCAGTCAACAAGGTTGCCCATGGCACCAAATAATGACACTTCTACGATGGCCACAACCGTTGCCATCAACGACATAAGGATCAGAGGTACTTCAAACCCGCGAGTGTAATAACGACAGAAAGCAAAAATTCCACTCGGTGGCTGAGAAGGTTCTTCATTAGGAAAAGGTTTCGTGAAACCTTCAAATTTCTTAAACATAACTCGCCTTAAAATTCACAACGCAGAAGAAAGCTATAGATAGCGGTTGCGCTTTGCATCATATGGTAGCTCGTTAATGTGTGAAATGTAACCGTATATCAACCATTTGTTATACCAATAGCTGCATAATATTCAGTCAAAGGGTTTTAAATGTCATTCTATCCATAAAATTTACTGTAAAACTTAAGATTCACAGTAAAAATGTAAGATTAGTATCGATTGTTATACATGAATTCAGTAATTGTTGTCTTAACAATATGTCTACAATTCAGCGTAAGTGAGTGAGATATAACGAGTCTATCGCCATGTTCAAACAGCAAACACAACTAGAAAAGTCAGTTTCTACCGTGCAAAACGCCAACTGTGTGGTAATGGTTCCACCAAAAGAATTTGCGTTTAATGCTGAAACCGCTCGAGACAATGAGTTCCAACATCAAGTCAACGAAACCACGGAGCAAGTTCGCAAGCAAGCGATGCAAGAATTTAATACCATGGTTGGTCAGTTGCGCCAAGCTGGTGTTCAAGTTGTGGAATTTGATTACCCTCTTGGTGAAGTCGAAACGCCCGATGCCGTCTTCCCTAATAACTGGTTCAGCACTACTGCTGATGGTGCTTTGTACACTTTCCCTATGGCGTGTGAAAACCGTCAGCAGGAAGTTCGCCCAGATGCTTTGCGTGAAGCTCTAGAAGCCGCAGGGCGAAAGGTGGTGTCAGAAGATTCTCTGACTGATTATCTGGCTCAAAATGCACATCTAGAAAGTACGGGTGTTATGGTCATTGATCATGTGAATCGTACTATCTATGCGGCGTTGTCACAGCGTTGTGATCGCGAAGTATTGGAAGACTACGCTGAGCGTATCGGTTACGATCGTGTTGTGTCATTCCAGACTGCCTTACCGTCAGGCAAGCCGATCTACCATACGAATGTGATGATGGCGATCGGGGAGCGCTTCTGCGTCATTTGTGACGAAGTGATTCCTGAATTTGAACGTCGTTTTGTACTTAAGTCTCTGGCGAAAGATAAGCAGGTTATTTCTATCAGCCTTGAGCAGATGAACCAGTTCTGTGGCAACATTCTAGAACTTGAAACGGTGAATGGTGACAAAGTGATTGCCATGTCACAATCGGCGTACGATGCCTTCTCATCAGCACAACGTGCCCAACTTGCGAGCCACGGTAAGCTTTTACCTTTCAACGTTCAGACCATCGAGTCGATCGGGGGTGGCAGCGTTCGTTGTATGCTGGGTGAAGTTTTCTTACCAAGCCGGCAGACCCTTCTATAAATATTTAACAGCCTGTCATCTGACAGGCTGTTTTCTCTATACAATAACAAACCCGGCAAATGCCGGGTTTCACATTGATGAAGCGATTACTTAATCAGCCCCGCTTTTTAATACTTGAATACGCCTGCGTGAAGTAGGCGACGAGCCATCATTGACTATTATGAGCTTTTGGAATGAGGTTCAGTAGACAAAGATGAAAAGAAAAGCAGCCAGTTGGCTGCTTTAGTGATTAGAGTTCGCGGCTTTCGGCAAACTTTTCTAGCCCCAGCACTAGAGCAATGGCACACAACATAAGAACGACAGCGATGCCTATTTGTGCTGGCTGTGACGTGATGGCTTCAAAGTCAAACGGTGATAGATTGCGCTCGACGAGTGGGACTTGCTCACCACTCGAATTCGTCCGCCAGGTTAGAGTCTCTTTCCAAGGCCAGATCTTTGGTAATGTACCAATCATTAAGCCAGTTAAAAAAATCAGAGTCACATCCCTGAAGCGTTTTAGTAGCCAAGACAATACGTGAGAAAAACTCAGCAAGCCAATCACACAGCCAGTGAGAAAGAGCAGCAAGATAGTCACATCCAGTGATTTCACCGCACCTAGAACGGAGCTATACATGCCGATGAGCAACAAAATGAAGCTGCCTGAGATCCCCGGTAAAATCATGGCACAGATGGCGATAGCCCCCGCAAACATGACATTAATATTGGTCGGATCCATTTGAAGTGGTTTGAGGATGGTAATGCTATAAGCAAACCCAACCCCGAGTAATAGGAAGATAAGTCGGCTGATACTTCTTTTTTCAATTTGCTTTAGCATATGGAAGACCGAAACCAGAATTAAGCCAAAGAAGAAAGACCAGAGAGGGATAGGGTGTGTCACTAATAGCCATGAAATTAGCTTTGCCAGAGTCGCAATGCTGGTTAGTACACCACCAAAGAGAGCGATAAGGAATAAGCCATTGATATGATTAAACGCAGCTTTCAATCCATCGCGTTTTAAAATACCAATTAAGCTTGGGTTAATACGCCGGATACTCTCCAATAATGTGTCATAAATACCAGTGATGAAAGCAATGGTACCACCAGAGACTCCTGGTACCACGTCGGCAGCGCCCATAGCTAAGCCTTTGAAGAAAGTAGATAGATAGTTCATTCGTTACAGCGGTTCAGTTTAGGTAGTGGGAGTATATCGGATTGACGTCAAAAAAGTATGAAAATAGTGAATGGATAAACTAGTTGATAAGATACTTGTTTAATATCGAATTGCACTTTTTTGCAAAATGCAATTTTCATTTTGCATTTTCATTATAATAAATTGGTGAAAAGTTGGATCAAGATTAGGGTTTTTGTGGGTTTTAAAGTTGGCACGATACCTGCTTTATTTAAGGTGACCCTTATTAAGCCGAGGGTCACCTAGCCAACTGACGTTGTTAGTGAATGAACTTGTTCACACAATATATACGCCAATCGCCATTATTGCGGTTGGCTTTTTTTTTGGCTTTTTAGCTCACTCTTCGTCAATTTACATTGATTCATAAAACGAATTTTCTCTCTATACTCGACAAACGCTCGTGAGTTTATTAATAATGTCCGCTTTCTTTTTGACCCTAAAGTACATCATCGGGTCTTACTGTTGAAAATCGCGTGGGAATATCCACAGTAGAGAGGACACCTTTCAATAGAGAATATCTCAATCAATGCCTACAATTGTTACCTGATCCCTTGGTAACGAAAAGGCTTAGAGCTGTATGCTCTTTACTCGTTAGGGAAGATGAGTGACAAACAATGAAGAGGTTATATGAATCAGATAATTTCGGTTGGACCACTAGAATCTTTCTTAATTGCTATCAGCGTGTTATTTCTTGGTCACTTTGTAAACTCAAAGCTGCCAATTTTGAAGAAATTCAACATTCCAGAGCCTATTGTTGGTGGATTAATCGTTGCGATGATCATCACTGCAATGCATTTTAATGGCGTAAGTTTGGAGTTTTCACTGCCACTGCAGAATACCTTTATGCTGATGTTTTTCAGTACCGTGGGGTTAGCTGCAAACTATACGCAGTTAATGAAAGGTGGAGCGAAAGTCTTTGTTTTCCTTGCGGTTGCGTCTTTTTACATCATTATTCAAAACGGTGTTGGGGTGTCATTGGCTTCAGCTCTAGGTTTAGACCCATTAATGGGTTTGATTGCCGGCTCTATTACCTTATCCGGCGGCCATGGTACTGGTGCTGCATGGTCTCAAACTTTTACAGAGACCTATGGTTTGAGTAACACCTTAGAAATCGCGATGGCCTCGGCTACATTTGGTTTGATTATTGGCGGTATAATTGGTAGCCCAGTAGCACAGAAGTTGATTAACAAAAATAACTTTGAATCTGAATACGGGCGTGGTACCCAAACCCACGAAAAGTTCCCAGAAGTGGTGACGTATAACGAATACGAAGAAGATAAGGTGACAGCGAAAAAGGTCATTGAAATACTTTTTATCCTCCTCATTTGTGTCACTGGTGCTAAATATCTTGAACAATGGGTGAGCAGCTTAGAAATCAGCTGGCTGATGATCCCTGACTTTGTTTATGCGCTGTTTATCGGTGTGTTTATCACCAATATTCTGGAAGTGACCAAAACTCACAAAGTGGATGCGGAGACGGTCGATATTTTGGGTACTGTGTCTTTGTCGCTGTTTTTGGCTATGGCTTTGATGAGCTTAAAACTATGGAATATTTTCGATCTTGCGATACCATTTTTGATTATCCTGTCGGTTCAGTCTGTCATTTTGGGTATTTTTGCTTACTTTGTGACGTTTAAGGTGATGGGTTCAAACTACGATGCGGCTGTTATTGCGGGTGGGCATTGTGGTTTTGGTCTGGGCGCAACGCCGACCGCTGTTATGAATATGGGGTCTTTGGTGAATAAATTTGGCCCTTCCCCACAAGCTTTCATGGTCGTACCTATTGTGGGTGCCTTCTTTATTGATATTGTGAACCTGATTATCCTACAAGGTTACATCTCCTTTATTGGCTAGAGCATACTAAAATAGCAAAGGCCTCTGTTTAGAGGCCTTTGTACTATCTTGTCGACATTAATGGTCAAGATAGAGATAGTTTTGCCAACTCTTCATTCGGATGAGGACTTTGCGCATAATCGAAACGTGGGTGAATTTATCTGAATAAACCGCCACTTCGACAGCAGTACCCATGGGCAAATGATAATCAGATAAGTCGTCCGTAATTTTAAGTGTCACAAACACTCGTCCACTTGTCCGTAGTGCTTCTGTCCCTAGAAGAGCTCCACGGGCTTGAAATTGGCTTTCACCAATCGCAGGCAGCACATCGACTACTTCTCCTTTAAAAACCTTACCAGGAAGCGCTCTGAAGAGAAATTCTGCTTCATAGCCAGGTTGCAAGCGTTGTAAGGAATTTTGCCTAAACGCGGCCGCATAAAGTGTTTCCTCGGTATGAATAAAGGTCATCACTGGTGCTAATGGCAGTGGAACGGCCATAACGCCGGGTCGCAAGGCTAACTGGGTTGCAAAGCCGTCGGTAGGGGCTCTGACAATGGTTTGCTCTAGGTCAAACTCAGCCTGTCGTATCTCCGCTAACAGGCGTGCCACTGTGGTGTTTTCTCCACCAATTTCAGAGTTGAGTGCGATCTTGGCTTGCTCCACCCTAGCTTCAGCAACTTTCACCGCCGCTTCCGCAGCTTTGTATGCCTGACGTCGTGTATCCAGTTCCTGTTCGGTGAACGCCCCTTTATCGAAACCGCGCTGATACCGTGAATATTCGCGTTGCGCTTTGTCTCGGTCCGCGATGGCCTGAGCTTGAGCAGCTTGTGCTTCTTGCACATCAGATTCTAGCCCCAGTGCGCCTTGGCTGGCTTCTTTTATCTGAGCTTCCAGTTTTTCAACTTCAGCTTCATAAGGAACCGGATCGATCATGAACAAAATGTCCCCTTTCTTAAGAGGTTTATTGGGTTCAACCGGAACTTCGATCACGCGGCCTCGCACACCTGAGACAATAGGTGTGCTGGAAAATACCTGATTGCCAAGTTGGGTGAACGGATGGTTGTAGTTCATCAGCAGAATCAGTGTGCCGACTAATACCACACCACCTAATACGGCCGTGGGCACGGTCCACTTATTGAGTGGAATATTAAAGATTTTAAATATGGCAATACATAATGCGGCATAGGTCAATATGAGGAGTAAATCCATTATTGCTCCTCCTTATTATCGCCGGTTCGGGTAGTGAGCGAAGGTTCAGCATGATGTTGTTCTTTTAGTTGGTGCACGGCTTGCTGCAACTGATTAACTTGATCGATGAGTGAATCAACACGATGATGAATATCGTGCTGTTCTTCCTCTAGTTTCTGAAACCCCCATCCTCTTTCTTGACGCCACAATGTGGCCCATATCCAGAGAAATGGCCAAATAGCGTGTAGTGTGAACAAGCTGACCCAGCCAGCATAGTGGATGGCATCTTGATGCGGGTGCTGCCGCTCTTTGGCGATTTCATAGGGGATGTCGTGAATGACAATGATGCCGTAGAAAATGACCAATGCGACAAAAATAAGTAGGCCTAGCGCGAAGTAGTCCAAAAACATAAATGCGTCCCTGTTATTGTGTTTTTATTCAATAAAACGTACGGTGATACGAAGTTAAGTATAGAAATAAAAACAAGAAATTAGAGAGTGTTTACCCATTTTCTTAATCCAGTCTTAAGGTGAACGGATGGAGTTTCAGGGAGAAATTGCCGCACTATCTGCGGCTGTAGTTTGGGCGGTCGCGACTTGGATTTACAGCCAGTTTAGTCATCACTTTTCAGCGATGCAGCTCAATATTGTTAAAGGCGTTGCAGCGTCTGGGATGATGTTAATAGTCATGCCATGGCTTGATGGACCAGCCACTGAGGTATCCACTCTCCATTTGTTGATATTGGCGTTGTCCGGAATCATAGGAATAGCGATTGGAGACAGTGCCTACTTTGCCTCATTAAAGCGAATTGGTGCGAATAAAACCTTGCTGTTGGAGTCGTTGGCCCCGCCATTATCCGGTGTTTTAGCGCTAGTTGCACTGGGATTAATACTTCCCCTACAAAGCTGGGTAGGTGTCTTGGTCACCACTGCAGCGGTCACTTTTGTGATTTTTCAACCGGATGTCCACGGCGAAAAAACGCATTGGTCAGGTGTAGGATTTGGCATGCTGGCAAGTGTCTGTCAGGCCTCGGGGGTAGTCATTTCTCATTATGCGCTTGTTGCCGGAGATTTACCGCCTTTGTTGGGAGCATTGATTCGATTATCTGTCGGAGTGTTGGCGGTGGCTTTGGTTATTACTGTGTTTGAGAAAAAGCCGTTTTCATCGATGATTATGCATTTGCGTCAACTATCTACGTCGTCTTTTTTGTGGCTGTTGAGTGCCATCTTTGTTGGGACTTTTCTCGCTCTCTGGTTACAACAAATTGCGCTAAAACATGCAAATCCTGCGATTGCTAAGACGTTGATTGCAACCAGTCCACTGTTCATGCTGTTTATCTACATGGTTAAAGGCGAGAAGGTCACAGCCAAAAGCATGGTGGGGACTTTGGCTGCGCTTGGTGGGATTTCTTTATTCTTTTGGCGTTAGTTTTACTCAGTGCACACTTGATTACGACCATTCGCTTTTGCTCGGTATAGAGCTTTATCTGCGCGATAGAAGGTACGCTGAGTATTTTCACCTTCGCGGTGAAGTGTAATACCAATACTCACGGTAAGTCCACGCTCACCAAGAATATTTTGCCAGCCAAATTTGAAAATGCGTTCTCGGTAGTTCTCCGCATGCATTGTAGCTTGCTCTAGAGTTGTACGCTCAAGAATCACCAAAAACTCTTCACCACCAAACCGGACACTCGATGCACCTCTGAACTTGAAGTAGGCGGCCAGTTCATGGGAAACATTGACGATGGCTTTATCGCCCACCAGATGGCTGAGCTCGTCGTTAATCGATTTAAAATGGTCAATATCAATCACCATCAAAGCAAAAGGTACATCATGTAACAGCAGATCTTTGAGTTTTACATCGAGCCAGCGCCGGTTGTGTAGACTGGTCAGTGGGTCGGTAAACACGTCTTGCTGGAGCTTAGCTACGGTATGTTTTTGGTTTTCAGTTGTTTCCTTGAGTTCTCGGTTTTCAAGCTCTGATAGTATCAACTTAAGCTGCAGTTCAAATCGTGACAATCGACGTAACTGGGCAGCACCAAGCTCACCAATGGGAATTTGTTTCATTAAGTCACTTTCGATACGAAAAGCCCTCTTTTGGCAGGCCAGAGCTTGTTGAAAGTCACCTTGCTGCTCGTAGATATCACCGAGAGCAGTATTTAATTTTAGATTCAGCACAGGAGAGGCGTAGCGCCTTATTTTCTTCTGAGCTCTTTCTAATACCCAATTTGCGAGGTGCGGCTTGTTTGACTCGTTGAGGCTGTGTGCCAATTCAAGACGAATCATGTTCGATAGCCAAATAGAGTGGATGTTCCCTGCGGTGTATTGAACATTGCCCAAAGATTCAATGGCTTGTTCATGTTTACCCAGACGGCGAAATAGCTTGGCCTGATAAAGCAAAATTTGCCCAGCCAGCACTTTATCGCTGACTAAAATGGCGAGTTCAGAACATTCTTTGAGTAAATCTTGTGCTGCGGAAGTTCGGTTAAGCTCAATATAACACGCCAACATATACAGCTTATAACGTAGTCGCAGCGAACGGCTGGAAATGGCATGGTCAATGCTGTCGATTTTCTGGTAATAGCGTAGGGCACGGTTATGGTCGCCATACGCATCACAAAGGTTGCCCATACCCAATACCGCTAATACGTAGGCATCAATATGACTGGTGTCTACCGCAATGGTCGAAGAGGTAATGTATTCTTGAAGTGCGCCCGAGTAGTCGCCACTTTCAACCAACCTATCGGCCAAGCTATTTTTCACCTCAAGGATCAATTCAGCATCATTAGGTAAAGAGAGGTGTTCCAATGCACTTCTTAACTCTTCAATACTGGTCTTCGGCTGCTTAAGTTCATTGCGATATTCAGCACTGATGATCAGGCTTTGTGCTTTTTCCTGCGGCGTTGTCGCAATATGCTGGCGAATATGATTCCAGAAAATGATCGCTTCTTCCCCAGACACAGAAGAAGCATCTAAACCCGATTCGGAGATTTTATTAAGCAATGTTTCCATTCTGTATTTCCAGTGGTTGGCTTTCTTCTAATTGTTCTAGGGTAAACGGGAATGTCAGGATGTCCTGAAAAACAACTTTTGGTAGTGACTTATTCAGGCCTTTGCGGTGCCATGGATAGATTTCAATCATTTGTGCCAACACGTGGAATACCTGCAGTGCAGCGTCGTCTTTTTCTGACAGTAGGATACCTAAGCGATCGCTGCTTAGTCGAGAGAGCAAATCTCGATGAGTACAAAGTGAGTGTGCCAGTTCAGCACATACTTCAAGGTACTCAGGATCATTGTGTTGAATGATCACAACAGCATGATTGGATCGTTTAAGTTCCGTTTTAAACAACACCAATTGTTCCCACCAGTAAATCTCAGACACCATTTGATTGAGGTGTTTCTCAGGATCGTACTCGTGTTGACCTCGGATGCGGTTAATGAGTTTGCGAGCTCGTTGCTCAAGCTGGCGTTTTGATGCCCGAGCTTTATCGTTGCTGACGCGAGCCGTTTGCTCTCTGAGCATGTCTATTGAATATTTACGATATTTTTGAAAAGCTCGTAGTGCGGTTTTAAAGTCACCTTGCTCTTCAGCTACGCGGGATTGTTGAAAGCAGATTTGTGACAGTAACTCACCATTATCGAAAGAAGCCGCAGAACGCTCAGCCTGGACCAATAGCTTTGCGGCTTCGTCAGGTCGCTTTCTCAAAAGCTCCAATCTTGCTTGGCTGATATAGGAATGGGCTTTCATCCACACGAGGTCATGCTTTTCGGCGAGGGCTTGTGCTTTTCCTGTTGCCACTTCTGCATCTTCTATTCTTTCAAGGCCTAGCAGAGCTAGCCCTCGGAAGTCCCACATTTCGGCTTGCCAAGTTTTGTCATCGTGGCCTTTGAGTGCCTCGGTTGCGCCATCAAGTACCGTCAGCATCTCCACATAATTGTTGAGTAAGTAAAGATCCCAGGCGAGGAGAATCCTTGCTTTACCTTCCAGCCAACCTATGCGGGTGTTATTGGCCACGGTCACAGCCAGTTCATGAGTGGTTCTTGCAAGCTGGTACTCATGGGTGATACGCCAGACATTTCCGAGCCCAATTAAGGATTCAATTTGGATTTCGATTTCATCGACTAGTGCAGATTGCTCCAATGCATTGATCCAGAACTGCTGGGCGGAATAGTACTTAGCCTGCCCCCAAAAATGGAGTGCGTGGATATGAAGGATCTCAGGAAGAAAATCGTCAGTGTCTAAAGAGTTGAGTTTGCTGTGAGCTTCTTTGATGTATTTCAGCCCACGCCGATAATCCATTAGACTCCAAGCACAGCGAGACATGATGATCAGGCACTGCACAGCCCCTTCCGGGTATAAAATCTGATTGGCGCGCGTTGCGCACTGTTCAGCGATAGCTAAAACCTTCTCAGGTTCGCTTTCAATTCGTGTTTTGAGCTGTTCAATCTCTGTGTCTAGCAGGTGCTGGCTTTTATCCAATGAATCAACCCCTTAGCAGCCATTTCTAATATTCATTCAAAAGTATTATAAAAATAGTGGCTGATGCAACTCTAGTAAAAGCATTAATACGCCTAAGGTTTAATGGCGTACTTCACAATATTAGTAATTATGAAAGCAGTTCCCGCAGAGTCAAAGGTGACTGAGTTAAACCAAGACTTTGCGCTGCAGTCATACCACTCTTATCTTGGTAGCACAAATTATGCCATGCTCGAAAAATGTCCAACATAGGCAGTAGCCCGCCTGGACGAAGCTTACGGCGTGGCTCATTGATGAAGCTTTCAAACAGAGTTTGGAATCGTTGTTGATAGAACTCAGTTTGTCGAATACTTGCTTTGCTAAGCCATTCTTTAGGCTCGTTATTCTTACCTGCTAGATAACAGATCCCTTTAGACGAGTTGGCGAAAGAGGTAATTGCCCAGCGGTCTCTCCACCATCCCATATGAACAATATCGATTTTGCCAACCAGATGCTGTTCATTCCAGTTAGCGTCTTCTTCTACATACAGAAGGTCGACATTTTGACGCTGGATACGTGGTAGACAGACGCTGAGCGCCGCAGAGCGTAAAACTGGGTCCTGAGGTAAATAGATAGAAACCTGACGCTCGCTGTTACATAGATCCAAAACGTGCAGGAAATGGGCGTAAGATGTATAAGGTGGACGAATGAGCGCCCCTTTTGATGGGTAGTTGAACACCGTCAGGTTACCCATTGGGTCCTCGACATTACCGCGGGCTAAAATGGTTTGATACTGCTGGTCGATACGTTCTCTGAGCATCGGTGAAGGCTGTGGCACAGGAATACTGGCCTCTGATGAGTGATCACGAGAGACAAATCGCGCGGTTTCTTGATAGGGGTCGTGGTCGATATCCCCTTGTGGCTCTTCATTGCTAGAGTAGTTGACGTGCTGGCAAAGAATATAGCCCGAGTTTGCTTCTCCAGTTGCGATCCATAAAACGCCGTTGTTGCTCTTAGGCTGCAGAGGCACATAGTAAGAGGCGAGCTCATACTTTTCGGCATGATTTACCCAACGAGCATCAAACATGGCGAGTTTGCGGCGGCATCGGCTAGCGATGTGATCGAGATGATCGTAAAACGTCTTCGGGTTGATCTCTAATTTACGGCAAATTTCACGTACGGAGTAGCCCATAAAGAGCAGACCGAGGAGGTTTTCCTGAAAAGCGAGTTTTTTGTTGGCACCCGACCATTTATCTACGAACGTCGATTGGCACAACTTGCAACGATAACGTTGACGGTCACCGCTGTAACCAAAGGCATGATACAGGTGTTTGTGAGTATGGACAGACAAGCCAAAGTTTTCGCAATCGGTATTGCGACACGCTGGAAGACCGTCACTGTGGAGTTGTCTTAAACGATGGAGTTCGTTTAACACTTCCTGATTGTTAAGTAAGGGGGGGAAAGCACCGCACTCCCGACAAACCATCGCAGGTCGCTTAGGGTTAGCATGTTGCACGACGTATCGATGTGCATCACTCAATCCAAAGTTGTCACACGCCAATGTTTTACAAAAGTTGAGTTGTAACCCGTCTGCTTCCTTAGGCAGTTTGCCAGTTGTCACTATCTCCCCCTCGGGATTATCTGGGCTGCCAGAGCCAAGGCGCTGGCAGCAAAAGAAAGGTCATTAGATGTTGATGGCTGTCTCAAGCGCAACTTTCATCATGTCATTGAAAGATTTTTGACGCTCTTCAGAGCTCAGCTTTTCACCACGGATGATGTGGTCAGACACTGTCAGGATAGTCAGTGCTTTGGCACCAAGATCCGCAGCGACACCGTAGATGCCCGCGGCTTCCATATCTACACCTAGAATGCCAAGCTTTTCCATCTTCTCAAAGATGTCTGCTTCCGGAGTGTAGAAAAGGTCTGCAGAGAATACGTTACCCACTTTTACAGGTACTTCTTGAGCGCGTGCTTGGTTTACCGCTTCCTCTAGAAGGCCGTAATCAGCAATTGCAGCGAAGTCATGATCATTAAAACGGATACGGTTCACTTTGGAATCTGTGGATGCACCCATACCAATGACAACGTCCATCAGGTTAACGTCGTCACGTACTGCACCACAGCTACCCACACGAATCACGTTTTTTACGCCATATTCAGCGATCAACTCGTGAACGTAGATACAAGCTGATGGGATACCCATACCGTGGCCCATTACAGAAACACGTTGACTTTTGTAAGTGCCTGTAAAGCCAAACATGCTACGAACATCACAAACTTGTTTTACATCTTCTAGGAAGGTTTCCGCGATGTATTTAGCGCGAAGAGGGTCACCTGGCATTAAAACTGTTTCAGCGAAATCACCTGGTTGAGCGTTAATGTGTGGGGTTGCCATAGTAGTTACTCCAAGTTTATTAGTAATTATGTGTTCTGATTACTAATTTTGTTGATTCTCAAAAAACTGTTGAAGCAATACTAGCTAGATATGATAAGGCTCCGTGAGAAGTGTGTCACAAAAGTTACCCATTTAACTATAGATATGAGTATCTATAACGTTTTTTGTTGAAAGGGTTAATGCAATCGATTTGGAAAAACGATTGCTTCAGAATTGAACCGAAAACGGATCAATTACGTAACACTTCGTTAAATTGTACATTTTTATTTCTTGTATAACTTTGGGATGTTGTGCTAAAACTTATACAAAAGATATTTTTGTACACATTAACAAGAATACTGGAGCATCATATGAGCAACGTAATCAAAGTCGGCATTAGTTCTTGCGTTTTAGGTGAAAAAGTTCGCTTCGACTCAGGACATAAGATCAGTAAGTTTGTTACTAAAGAACTTGCTCCCTTTTTCGAGTTTGTTCCTGTTTGCCCCGAGGTAGGGATGGGAATGCCTGTTCCGAGACCAACTATCCGATTGATCTCAGACCAGGAACGTATTGCTCTAGTAGAAACAAAAGATGCATCTATAGATCACACAGACAAAATGGTGGAATACTCCAAAAGTAAAGTGGCTGAATTAAGTCATACCGACCTATGTGGCTACATTGTCTGCGCCAAGTCACCGACTTGTGGTATGGAGCGAGTCAAGGTGTATAAGAAAGGTGGGGCCGAAAATATTGGTGTAGGCCTATACACACAAGAGTTAATGAAACAGATGCCGTGGCTTCCTGTGGAAGAAGATGGTCGCTTAAATGACCCTGTACTGAAGGAGAACTTCATTACTCGTATATACACGCTAAGAGATTTCTACGATTCAATGGAAGGGGAACCGACAGCAGGTAAAATTGTTGCATTTCACTCACGTTATAAACTGACTTTGATGGCGCACCACCCTCAATCTTACAAAGAGCTTGGCCGCTTAGTTGCGAACATCAAAGATTATGATATTGATACTTTCTACCAGAAATATCGTGTTGGTTTGATGAAGGCGGTCTCTCACCGAGCAAGTCGCAAGAATAACACCAATGTTTTGATGCACCTTCAGGGCTACTTCAAACGAGACCTCGCTAAAGAACAGAAAGCCGAGCTGTGCAATGTCATTGACCAATATCGTCAAGGCACGTTACCGCTCTTGGCTCCCATCACTTTAATTAAACATTACTTGGCTGCTTATCCGGATGCTTATTTATCCGAACAGAAATTTTTGCAGCCACACCCTCAGGAAATGCGCTTGAGATACGGATTATAAGATGAAGAGATACGCAATAAGAGAAATATCTGAGCTGACGGGCGTAAAACCAGTCACTCTGAGAGCTTGGCAACGCCGCTATAGTTTGATTGAGCCTGAAAGAACAGAAAAAGGTCACCGCCTCTATACTCAGAAACACATTGACCTAATCAATAAGATCCAAGGCTGGTTAGGCAAAGGAGTGTCGATTGGTAAGGTGAAAGCTTTGCTGGAATCAGGAGAGCAGGTTGAATCCGAAGTATCTGCTAGTGAGACTCAACTAGAGGATGTTGAGCCTGTTTTGGACGCTTTGGCAAACCTCAACAAAGGTAAGGCTGAAACCTTAATACATTCGGTACTTAAAGAGTATCCACTCCATGTTGTAGAAGCCCAGTTTATTCAACCAGTAGTGCAAGCCCTTGGACTTGTCAGGCAGAGTCTGCGTTCACTTCAGTTTGGTTTATTCCATACGCTGATGCTAACCAAACTCAACGCTATCATTGAAGCTGAAAACAAAGTGGCACGTTCAGGTAAAGCGCTGTTTATTTGCGCTCAAGGCAGTATGGATATTGGTTCTCGTCTGATGGCACTTTCACTGGTGGAGAAGGGATATAAAGTCACCTTGATCGACGACGTTGAAGATTTGTCTGGCTTGATCGATCACCCATGCCTAAATGAATTCTCAGCACTGGCTATATACAGTGCGCGTGCGGTGAGTGAGTCGCAATTGTCTGCCATTAAACAACTGGAAGACTCTGTTTCAGGTGAGTTGGTGCTTTCAGAATTGCTTCAGCGACTTAAGGGGTAAAGTCATGAATCTTGTGTGGCTAAGGCGTGATCTAAGAGTCGAAGATAACGCTGCATTGATCAACGCCGTTGAGACGGGTGAACCGGTTGTCTGTATTTATGTTGCCACGCCAAAAACATGGCAGGATCATGGTGTGGCACCTATTCAGGCCGACTTGATCTATCGCCGCTTACAGGCATTAAAGCAAGATCTCGAATCTTTGCGTATCCCACTGCTTTATCAGCAGGTTGAAACATATACGAAGAGCGCCCAATGTGTGGCTGAGGTTGCTACTTTACTGGGGGCTACCCGAGTCTATGTGAATAAAGAATATGAGGTTAATGAACAG
Source organism: Vibrio coralliilyticus (assembly GCF_024449095.1). Classification (NCBI taxonomy): domain Bacteria; kingdom Pseudomonadati; phylum Pseudomonadota; class Gammaproteobacteria; order Vibrionales; family Vibrionaceae; genus Vibrio; species Vibrio coralinecrosis. The sequence goes on along the minus strand of NZ_CP024628.1, from coordinate 1,368,474 downwards.
CAACGTGATGCTAAGCTTGAATCTTGTTTGAGTCATGCCGGAATTCAACTTGAGTCCAGCGATGATAAGTGCCTATTTACTCCTGGTAGCGTGGTAAACAAACAAGGCAGTTACTTCAAAGTCTTCACACCATTTAAGAAGGCCTATCTTGCAAAACTTGATGCTTGCTCGTTTCACGTTCGTCAACCCAAGGCAGTCACTTCGAGTGAACTACCTGAACAATTAGGCTCTCTTTTGCTTAATGATGATGTTAAATTCAGTTACTCAAGAGAGCCGAGTGACCAATATGTTGTTGATACACAATCAATCATTCAAAAGCTGCGAGACTTTGATAGCCAAGCTATTGAAGGTTATGCACGTAATCGTGACTTTCCAGCAGTTTCAGGAACCAGTCAGCTTTCACCCTATCTAGCCATTGGTGCTTTGTCCATTCGTCAGTGTATGGCGCGTTTGATGTTTGGCCAGACTCCTCCTCTTAGCCAAGGTAGAGAAGTCTGGCAAAGTGAGTTGATATGGCGTGAGTTCTATCAACATCTGATCTACTTCGAACCGAAGTTAAGTAAAGGTAGATCTTTTGTGGACTGGGGGGAACGCTTGGTATGGCACAATAAACCACAGCAGGTTGAGGCCTGGAAGCTGGGGGAGACGGGGTTTCCGATCGTCGATGCTGCAATGAGGCAACTCAATCAGAGTGGGTGGATGCATAATCGGCTTAGAATGATAGTCGCGAGCTTTTTGACGAAAGATCTTCATGTGGATTGGCGAGTTGGGGAGCGCTACTTCATGAATAAGCTTGTCGATGGTGATTATGCGGCGAATAACGGTGGTTGGCAGTGGTGTGCTTCAACGGGCTGTGATGGACAGCCTTACTTTCGCATTTTCAACCCCATTACTCAGGGAGAACGTTTCGATCCAAACGGAGAGTTCGTTCGTCAGTGGATACCTGAATTGGCTCAGGTACCAGACAAACATATTCATCAACCTTGGAAATGGAGCGGTGTAAGAAGCTTGTCATATCCGCCGCCAATAGTTGATCACAAGGTGGAAAGAGAAGTAACCTTACGGCTCTACAAGGAAGCGAAGGACGCTTAGAATGTTGCGAACACTACTCTCTCTCTGTTGCTGCTTCAGTGCTTCACTATTTGCCGCAACCTATGAACTGCCTCCAGAGGGGAGTAATATGGTCGGACGGACGCAATATCACCAAGTTGAAAGTGGTGAAAACTTAGCTGATATTGCTAAGCAGTATGATGTCGGCTTTCTGACCCTAATGGCAGCGAATAAGGGGGTTGACCCTTTTCTTCCCGCTGAAGATTACGTGTTGACTATCCCAACCCAGATTATCCTTCCTCAGGTTCCAAGAGAAGGTATTGTCATTAATCTTGCTGAACTTCGTTTGTACTACTTCCAACCAGAGAAAAACTTGGTCCATATTTTTCCTGTAGGTATTGGTCGAGTTGGGCGTGATACTCCTGAAATGGTCACCAGCATCAGTCAAAAAAGACCGAACCCGACATGGACGCCGCCAGCTTCTATTCGTAAGGAGTATCTTGAAAAAGGGATAGAATTGCCGCCAGTTGTACCCGCTGGGCCTGATAATCCTCTTGGTGAATACGCAATGCGTCTTGCTTACGGTGTTGGAGATTATCTGATTCATGGTACCAACAAAGATTTTGGTATTGGCCTGCGTGTGAGCTCAGGATGTATTCGTATGGATCCTAAGGATATTGATTGGCTATTTCCAAAAGTGAAACTTGGCGAAAAAGTGCGGGTGATTAATGAGCCAGTAAAGATTGCACTCGAACCCGACCGGAGTGTGTTTCTTGAAGCGCATGAACCGCTAACGCGCAGCGATGGTAGCAAAAAAGATTTGACGATTCCTCAGGAGCTCAGATGGTGGTTAGAAGAGTTTGATTTGTCTGATGCGAAAGCAAGAGCCGCGATTCTGGCGCAAAACGGAGTACCGGTAGAGGTGGTGTCACCAAGTGATTCCTACATTCATCAATCGCTTTAAAACGAATAGAAAGGGCCTGCAATTGCAGGCCCTTTCTGATCGAAAATTGACAGAATTACTTAGTGTAAGACTGAGCAATGTTGTCGATACGCTCATTAGCTCGTGCCGCTTCTTCTTGAGCAGACATTGCAGCATCGCCAGATTTACGTACTTCTGACTGTAGAGCCTGTACATCTTGGCTTAGTTGGCTAACTTGATTGCTTAGCTCGTCAATTTTTGCTGAAGATGCTTCGTCTGGACCAGAAGCACAACCCGCTAGAAGAAGTACAGAAGACGCCGCAGCTGCGATCAACATTTTGTTCATAGAAGAACTCCTTGCATTTAAAGTATCAAAAAGACGCCCTATACATTTCTGCTCATATAGTGACGGTTCATAAAGTGTAGACTCAAATCTAGGCTTCAAAAAGCAGAAAAAAGTCAAAAAAACCCAAGAATTTAAGCAATTATCAAATTAGTTGATACATGTCTCACTGGTGAGAGGTATAAATGTCAATGTTCTAACTACAATGAGGGGTGCAAAGGGAGTGAAAACAGATAATTTTCTGTGATCTCTATCCAGTGCTAACCTTTCACGGTATCATAGCGCGTTTTTGAACACTTTCGCGTTTAAGCCGTAACCAAGAGCAAGGCTGAAACGCACATTTGAACTTGGAGAATACTTTGCACTTTAAAGATTTAGGCCTAGACAATCGCTTACTGAAAAACCTGAAGCATTTTGACTTCAAGAAGGCGACAGAAATACAGCAACAAGCCATTCCGGTGTCGATTGCTGGTAAAGATCTGTTGGCTTCTTCAAAAACCGGCTCAGGTAAAACATTGGCGTTTGTGCTACCAATGCTACACAAGTCTTTAAAGAACAAAGCTTTTTCTGCAAAAGATCCTCGTGGTGTGATTTTGGCTCCGACGCGTGAGTTAGCAAAGCAGGTATACGGTGAACTACGCTCTATGCTGGGTGGTTTGTCTTATGACGCGACTCTGATTGTCGGAGGAGAAAACTTCAACGATCAGGTGAAAGCGCTGCGTCGTTACCCGAAATTTATCGTTGCTACACCGGGACGTCTTGCGGATCACCTTGATCACCGTTCTCTTCATTTGGATGGTTTAGAGACACTTATCCTTGATGAAGCTGACCGTATGCTGGATCTTGGTTTCGCGCCTGAGTTGCGTCGTATCCACAACGCGGCTAAGCATCGTCGCCGTCAAACACTGATGTTCTCCGCAACGTTGGATCACGCTGAAGTGAATGAAATTGCGTTTGAAATGCTCGATGCCCCAAAACGCATTGCAATTGGTGTTTCGAACGAAGAGCATAAAGACATCACACAGAAGTTCTACTTATGTGACCATCTTGATCATAAAGAAGCGATTCTTGAGCGTATTCTAGAAGAAGCTGACTATAAGCAGTTGATCATCTTTACGGCAACTCGTGTTGACACCGAGCGTTTGACGGAAAAACTCAACGAGAAGAAGCTTAAAGCTATTGCATTGAGTGGTAACTTGAATCAGGCGCAGCGTAACACCATTATGAGTCAGTTCGAGCGTGCGGTGTTCAAGATTCTAGTAACAACGGACGTGGCTTCTCGTGGTCTGGATATTGCCAATGTGACACATGTGGTGAACTTCGATATGCCTAAGCACACTGAAGAATACGTTCACCGTGTTGGTCGAACAGGCCGTGCTGGTAATAAAGGTGATGCAGTCTCTTTGGTGGGCCCTAAAGACTGGGACAGCTTTAAACGGGTGGAGGCGTATCTGCAACAAGATCTCACTTTCTCTGAGCTGGAAGGCTTGAAAGGTAAATTTAAAGGCATTAAGCCACGTAAACCGGATTACCGTGGTAAGAAGAAAGTGGTCAAGAAAGCTAAACCACAGACGAAGAAAGCGACGAAGAAACCGGTTCAGCGAGATAAAGGTTTTTACCAGAATGTGGCTGTGGGTGATTCGGTCTTCATCCCGAAAAAGAAAGTCGCGCCAAAAGTTGATGATGAGTAACGTCATCAGATTGTCGCTTTAGTACCACAATCCCCAAGCCTAGGTTTGGGGATTTTTTTATCCATTTGACAGCCTATTTCCGGTAAAAAAGTGGCTGAATTAGTAGCATAAGATGGTTTTCTCTCCTGAAAATAAAATCAAGGATGGGATTTTGAAACCAGCAAGATTAGAAACTGAGACCAGAATATCCAGTGTTAATATTTTGCTTACTATGCATATTTTTCTCTGTTTAGAGTAAGTGGCGATCGGTTATCGATTGCACATGGTACTTCACCGTGAAGTGCTTCTACTTAACGACAGACAGAAGAAAATAAGATGGAACTTAAAAAAATAACAGTGACAGTGGCTAGTGTATTACTTAGTGCGAATGCCTATGCCATCAGCGCGCCCGTACCGCAGGTCGTCGAGCACAATGCAGAACACAATCACGAACATCATCATGGTGTAGAAGATCAACACCTAGAATACGCACCAACCAAACTCACGCCTAAAAGGCCTGAGCCGATAATCAGCAAACTGAATAGGGTAACGGCAGAAGAAGCGACAATACCTTGTGATGTAGAAGCGTTTGCTACATCGAACAGCACCAGTCTGATTAATACTATCACCACTCAAGGTGCCAACTGCGTCAATGAGTTGTTCTCTGCGGAAAGCCGTATTCAGGAGACGACATTTGAATCTGTCAATATGTTCAATGTAGCTAAACACACGACCACTTTAGCCAAGCACTACCAAGGTGGAGGAAGTGATGAGTTGGAAGCATTATTCCTTTACTTACGTGCAGGCTATTACGCAGAGTTTTACAACGATGAAGTCAGCTTTACCTCTTCGGTACGTCCTGCTGTCAAAGAGGCGGTAGATGCGTTTGTTGCCAACGGTCATTTTTACGAGAACAGCGATGCTCACGGTAAGGTGCTGGCTGAAGTGATTATTACCATGGACAGTGCCAGCCTTGAACATGAATACATTGGCGTGGTCACGCAATGGCTACATCGCTGGAACTCGGATTACGCTAAAAATTGGTATATGCGTAATGCGGTCAACAGTGTATTTACTGTGTTATTTGGAGGAACTTGGAATGATGAATACCAAGCTAAAATCGGTGAACAGACTGATCTAGTCAATGCATTGTCGAATTTTGCATTGAACCGAGATTCCATTGGTCGTGATGATGAGTTTATGACTGCGAACGCTGGCCGTGAACTTGGCCGGCTTACGCGTTATCAAAATACGACCATTGAGGAGATTGTCAAAGCCAAGGTGAAGCAGATCTTCGAACAGTATGAAATGTATGGCTTTGGCGATGCGGTATGGTTGGCAACGGCGGACACTGCTTCACATTACTCGGATTGTACCGATCTAGGTATATGTAACTTCAAAACAGAACTGAAGTCATTAGTGCTGTCACAAAGCTATACTTGTGGCCCGTCGGTTCGTATTTTGTCCCAGAATATGACTCAAGTTCAGCATCAGGCAGCTTGTGAAAAAATGGGCTATGAAGAAGGGTATTTCCATCAGCGTCTAGAAACGGGTAATCAGCCAGTTGAAGATGATCATAACACCCAGCTACAAGTCAATATTTTCGACAGTAGCGATGACTATGGTAAATATGCTGGTCCCATATTCGGGATTGATACTAATAATGGTGGTATGTATCTCGAGGGTGATCCAGCCAAGCCAGGAAATGTTCCTAACTTCATTGCTTATGAAGCTTCATACGCCAATCCAGATCATTTTGTCTGGAACCTAGAGCATGAGTATGTCCATTACTTGGATGGGCGATTTGATATGTATGGTGATTTTGGTCATCCAACTGAAAAGGTTGTGTGGTGGAGTGAAGGGGTAGCGGAGTATATCGCCAACGAAGACAACAATCAGAAAGCCATAGACACGATCAAAGACGGATCCACCTACACACTCAGTGAAATCTTTGAAACGACGTACGACGGCTTTGATGTTGACAGAATCTATCGCTGGGGATATCTAGCTGTCCGCTTTATGTTTGAGCGCCATATGGATGACGTAAACCAGATGCTGGTGGAAACGCGAAAAGGCAACTGGTCGCAATACAAAACCATTATCAGTGGTTGGTCTACGGCTTACCAAAGTGAGTTTGAACAATGGCAACAAGAGTTGGTTAATGGTGGCTCGGATCCACAGCCACCAACCGCAGTAATATCAGTCAAAAGTGAGGGACAAATAGGTGAAGCCATTTCATTCAGTAGCAAAGACAGCTCAGACTCCGACGGTGAAATCTCAAACTACTACTGGGAATTCGGTGACGGCTCGACCAGTACACAGGCCAATCCGACGCACCAATACAGCCGTGAGGGGAGTTATTCGGTCCGTTTAACCGTGACGGATAATGATGGGTTAAGCGCTAGTACTAATACGTCGATCAATATTCGTAGCCAAGGCGATAATGATTCACTGCCAACGGACTGCGCGGATCGTTCAAAAGTCAGTGGGGGACGATTGGTCGCGGGAGAACCTGTCTGTTTGGCTTCTCAATCACCTATCTGGCTTAGCATTGAAGGGGTGAATCAGTATCAATCCATGTCGATTACATCGGCGCATGGGATTGGCGATCTGAAGTTGGAGTACAGCAACTTCGGCTGGCCAAATGACGAAGGATCTAATCTTCATGGATGGTCTGATAATTCAGGCAATTCAGAATGTATCACCATTAATGGTCAGGCGAATTATTGGGGATACCTGAAAGTCTCAGGAGAGTTCAGCAATGCAGCTTTGGTGGTTGATTTCAATACAGCAGGTTGCCGTCAGTAAGTTGTGACTTCGAATAAAGCCCAGCAGTTGCTGCAACGTAGTTCACTTAAGAGGAGCTGCGTAGCGATTTACAGGGTATCGGGTCTTTGATATTTTTACCGCCCTAGGCCGATTTGGCTTAGGGCGTTTGTCTATAAAGAGGACAGATAAATCTCCTCGAAGGCTCTTTAAGCGTTTCGGCGTGTTACCTAAAGACACCGCTTTACTCATCATTTTGAGCTGGCTGGCTATAAACTGGCAAGCGTACTTAAAACTGATTTCATTAGGTAATCGTCCGTGCTCTACTGCGGCTTGACTTGCTTCTCGCCTTACCAAGTTATAACCAAGTAGTAGCCCCCAGAGCTCTTGGTAGACAAGTTCGACTGTTTTGCTTCTCAGTACTAAAGCGTTGTGTTGCATCGAACTCTTAATGTCACGATAACCTAGTTCGATCTCCCATCTTTCATGATAAAGCTCTGCCACAGATTGGGCGTCATACTGCTCTCTAGGAAGCGAGGTAAACACCGTTTTGGATTTACCTTGCACCTCATAACTGACGGCTCTGACTGTCCATTTCTCTGGAAGACTAGGGTTCTTTTTACGAGCCTGCGGTGAGACATTCATCTCCACCAGCATGTCACAGCTTTCTTTATCATCCAGTAGAGTATATTTGACTCCTTTCCTTGCAGGGAGAAGCCAGTGTCTATTTATTCCACTGTTTTGCAGAGAAAGGAGTAAATCTGCACCATAAAAACCTTTATCCAGTAACGTCACTGAGTTGTCTGGTAGAGCGTTGATGAAAGGCATCGCTAGAGGAATTTCACCTCGGCGATACGGGCTTATCGCCGCATCAACGATGACATGAGAGCGAACATTCATCATAGTCACAACTCTCAATACTGGATGAGGTGTTTGTCTGTTGCTAGACGTATTTCCAGAGCCAAAATGTTCCCTCAATTCTGGTGTGTCAGCCGTTCTAAAAAGAGCGCCATCGACAGCAAAAACTTGTAAGCCTTGCCATGTATCATCAGGGTATCGCTCAAGTCCCCACGTTTTCCCACATTGCTTAAACAGCCATTCGGGTGCTGCTTTGCCTAAGCGTTGTCTTGCTTGGGTTAAGGCGCTCTTTGCCAATAGCTCTTCATCAGCCAAACCGTCAGCACAGACGTTCATTCTTCGAGCGACTTCGGCAATGGGTTCATTGCGGAAAAAAGCCATACCCACAATCAGCCACAACACCATATCGCTCGGTAATCGGCGTCGACGGATAGTCGCTTTATCGGACAGTGAGGCTGCTTTAGCTACCCACGCATCGGGAATGTGTTCAGAAAAGGTGGTGAGTTGGGCAACATCAACAGGGTTTTCTTCAAGGAAGTCGGCAAAGAAGTTTTGAATAGACATAAAAAATCGGAGACCTATAAACAGATTTCCGATTGTCTCTCATCAGAAGGATCGGTCAACCGATCCTTATCTGATCTACATTGCAGCAGTTGCTGGGCTTTTTCGTAGCGACTTCTCGCTGATTAAATCCAGTCTTGCCCTATTAGGTCAAATGTTAAATTCCCAACATTAAATTGAACAAAAAAATAGACTTGTCGTCACAGTTTTTCATTAACCTGTGTGATTTTTTTCTTGTCATATATTTATAACAAATATGCAACTTGTTTGTTTTAAGTTCTAGCCTTCAAATAAAAACTAAGGAACAAAACATGAATCTTAAGCAGTGGAATATCTTGTTAGCGTCTCTGATTGCGCTTCCCGCTTTAGCGGACACAGATGTATATTTGACCAACAATTCGGACCAGTCTCTGACTATTCAAGTGAACCATGATGGCACCGATTTACTTGAATATGGGGAAGAATGGAAACAACACACAGAAACGCTTGGGCCATGGGAGACCAAACAAGTACTAAGCTTTAATCGTTGGGAAGGGGTGAAATCGGGCAAGACATACCAATTCAACACTGTCGTTTCCAACCCTGTGGGTGAAAGTGTCGTACTAAACCAAGTGATGGAAGGGCATTGGTATAACTCAACCATTGAATATGGAGTCTCTTCCTCTGATGTTGAACTGGCTCTAAAAGATGACCGCAATGTACACCGCTTTAATACGGCCGCATTTGGTGAGCGACAAGCGGAGTTGGCGTTTAAGTCTGCGAATACCGCTCGTTATGATGACCTTTACTACACCATCACTCCTGCCAAAGTCGATGAAGCGGTTGATCCAGATGAAAACACACTCAAGTTAATGACTTACAACATCTGGGCACTGCCTGTGATTGCTTCACATATTGGTGATCGCTACGCCTTGCTCCCTGAATATGTCAAAGGTTACGACGTATTGGCACTCCAGGAAGTCTTTGCTAGTGGCCGAGAAGAGTTTCTGCGTGAATTGGCGAAAGAGTATCCTTATCAGACTAGAATGCTGGATAAAGATGGCTTCAACATTCACGACGGCGGTGTCACTATCGTCAGTCGTTACCCAATAGTGAATCAGGCTCAGTATGTGTTCCCAGATTGTACCGGCACAGATTGTTTCGCAGACAAAGGGGTTAACTACGCAGAAGTCATTAAAGGTGGTAAGGCTTACCATGTTTTTGCTACGCATACAGCGTCATTCGATACAGATACTGCTCGTGACTACCGCCAGCGCCAGTTTAAACAGATTCGTGAGTTAGCAACATCACTTAACATTCCGCCCAATGAAACGGTTGTCTATAGCGGAGACTTCAATGTGAATAAGCGCAAGTTCCCAGGTGACTATCAGCAAATGATTGCGAATCTCAGCGCAATTGAACCACAATATTCTGGCTATACGGAATCGACTTTCGATCCGCGTATTAATGATTTTGCAGGCGAAGCCATGTCTGGTGGCGAGAATGTTGAATATCTTGATTATGTCATGGTAAGTGATGAGTACGCGGTGAAATCATTCAACGACAACCGTGTTGACGTTCCGCGCAGCACTGATGAGCGTTTGTGGAAGCATTACAATCTATCCGATCATTTCCCTGTGACAGCGGTGATTAAGTAATGGTTTATCGTTACCTACTCTTGGTGCTCGCCGTTGTGGCGGGCATCTTTCTCTGGCCAGAGGATGAGGTAGTCAATTCTGGGGTTGGGGTGGGAAAGGCGCATTCCGAGCAATCTATCGCTACTAACCAGAGTCGTTCCAGAACAGTGGTCGTGGGTGGAAGCCAGTTCGAAAAGACGGTTAGCACCCCTCAAGGCAAAGTGTTGAACCCTCTTACTCAAAGCTCGGGAAAAGAGTTGATTGAAGCATTGGAATCCTTTTGGCGGCATTGCCAACAGCGTAATGATTGTGATCAGGCACTGAGCCTGCTCAAAGCTGAGCTATCAGATGCTAGATACCTTATCCTTGCTCATTACCCTCAATTGAAAGCCCAGTGGCAAGAGGTAATGGGAGAGCTGGAGCTCAGTCAATACCAGTCGTTAGCTGATCGAATTGCAGAAATGAAGCGGCAGGCATTGTTAATTTGGGGCGAGCTTGCAAGTGTTATGTTTGCTGAAGAATATGCGCTCTATGACTTTAGTTTGGCATCCCAGGCCTTAGCGACTGATAACGCTGAGAGTTATGTTGAAAGCTATGAAGCATTGCTGAATCAATGGCAACATAATGAAGAGTCGCTGTCTTTAGATAGCGGTGCTGCACGTTATGAAAAAGGCGTGAGTCTAATACCAAGCACTTTTACGCAGCAGCAAAAGGATCAAGCAAAAGCACAGCTCGCCACCAAATACCTCAATGCTGAACAGTCGGCATCCATTGTTCAACGAGAGCAGCAAGTCGCGAGTCAGGAGGCACAAGTCGCAAGCTATCAAAGCCAGCTATCTGATCTCAAAGAGTCACTCGACCAGCAACGTTCAACGGCGGGGTCAGCAATGTCTGATCTTGAATGGCAGCAGTACGTTGAGCAGCAGATTAGCGATTTTCGTATTAACTTTTTTAACTATAACTAGTTGTTAAATAAGTGTTTTATTTAATCGTTTGCGAAGATTTAATCTAAGGCATTATCGGAACCAGCCTCTAAATTGCTTATCAATCGGTCTTATGTGATTTATAGATAGTTGATATAACGCAGCTCCTAATCATTACAATAAGTGTGGTGTTGCGTATGAAGCATAATCAACGTTTGTTTATTCCCAAGAAAATTGCCAGCGCTTTATTATTAGCTGGCATCAGTTTCAATGCCTTATCTGCCCCGGAGTGTGAGTATGAGTTACTTTCGCGCTCTTCTGACTGGGTGACACAAATCAAACTCGCCGAGTCGACGTGTTATCACTCATGGTTCAATGCGCCTGAAGAAGCAGCGACGGGCATCTACAGCGAAACGTCAATCAGACAAGTACAGCGTGAGTTGCTTAAAGAAGTGACGCAGTATGATGGGGATGAGCAGCAGGCTAAGCGAATTGCCAACCTTAGCGAATTTATTAAAGCCGCGTACTTTGCGCGTTACTCAACCCAATCAAGCTATGGCTATTATTCTGAAGAGTTGAGTCGTGATTTGGCTCAAATCTCAGCTCAATTCCTAAGCAGACAATATGCTCAAGCAATTGGCCGAGAGCAAGTACGTGCGATGTCTGCGATAAGCTTAATGGTCGATAGTGTTAAACAACTGCCAGTTGCTATGCCCGCCATGCTTGATCTGCTCGAAAGCTTCAACCGCCAAAATAGCCAACAGCTGCAGTATGTGGATGGATTAAATAATTTGTTCAGAGCGATGAGTGGTCACGTAGCGCGAGACTATTTTTATGCGGATCTCGCAGCTCACCCTGACTATTTGGTGAGGTTAGAGCGGTTTGTTGATCAGAATCGCTGGGCACTGGGTACGGACGCTGAGTTTCTTATCTACAATGCGGTACGTGAATCTGGTCGTTTATTAGCGAGTCGTGATGACAAGCTTCGTAACCAGGTGATGGCGTTTATGAAACGTACGCTGGAGCGTAATGCGCTCGGCAGCGCAGGCGAGCGTTTATGGATTGCGGCGGCGGAAATGATCTTATTTTACGCGCCAGAAGAAGGCAAAAAATTACAGCTTGAACAAAGTAAGCAGCAGCTTGAACTCAGCGTGCTACCCCACCGTTATGAATGTCAGGGCGCTGCGATCATTCGTTCGCAAAACTTATCAGAGCAACAATCTGAACAGGCGTGTGATGTTCTGTCAGCAGTTGAAGCTGACTTTCATCAGGTGGTGAACTCTGGTTGGGTTCCAGTCAATGATGATCATAATGACAAGGTAGAAGTCGTGGTCTGGAAGGACAACGATGCTTACGTCACCTACTCTAATTTTCTGTTCGGTAACAGCACAGATAATGGAGGGCAATATCTAGAGGGTGATCCATCCAAACCTGAAAATGTGGCTCGCTTTTTAGCTTACCGCTACGACTCCGGTGATGAACTTGCCATCCTAAACCTTGAGCATGAGTACGTTCACTATTTAGATGGCCGTTTTAACCTCTATGGTGATTTTAATGACACTTTAAGCCGTGGTCATATGGTCTGGTGGCTAGAAGGATTTGCGGAGTATATGCATTACCGTAAAGGTTACCAAGCCGCAGTAGATTTGATTGAACATCAGCCACTGTCTTTCAGCGAAGTCATTGAAACCACGTATGAAGATGACGTAAACCGCATCTATCGCTGGGGTTATCTCGGGGTGAGGTTTATGCTAGAAGAGTACCCTGAGCGCATGGCACGCTTATTAGAGGCTGCGCGAGAAGGCGACTATACGACTTGGAGTGAACAAGCGAAGCGTTTGGGTGTTGAGTTCAATGGCGAGTTTGAATTGTGGCTAGAAGCAGTCTCATCTGCCGATTCTGACTCGCACAACGATGACGGTGAGAAAGAACAATCGCCACAAGGCTCAGAAATAGCGAGTTTTGCCGCCAATTATTCGCAGATCTTTAGCGCTAACGCCTACGATGAGCATCTGTTTTACATCGATATCCCTGCAGAAGTGACAGAATTCTCCGTTTCGATTGAAGGTGATGGTGACGCAGATCTATACGCTAGCTACCAAAGTGTGGCGCACTACTATGAGTATCAGCTATCTGACTTTCAGCGCGGAAGCGACGAGCTAATTGAGATCAAACCGCAGCCAAACGGGTTCATTACTCCGGGCCGTTACTATTTCAGCTTAACCGCTCGCGAATCATTTGAATCCGTTAAGGTGACAAGTAAAACGGTGTCTCGCTCTCCTTCTGCTGAACAAGATGATTTGACGCCAAAACTAATGTCGGTGAATGAGCCTTTACAAATCAAGGTAAATAAAACGCGATATGTAGGCATGTATGTTGAGAGACCAGCTACAGTGAGGCTTTGGGTAAACCCTGTAGATGAAAGTCAGAGCAACGTGGATGTATTCGTTGGCAAACGTACTTGGGCGACAAGAGACAACTTTGATAAAGCGAGTCAGCAGAGTAGGAGCCGTGAGTTTGTCGAGTTTGAGGTGGCTCAAGCGGGCTATGTCCACTTTACGTTGAGTGCTGATCAACAAGGAGGAGAGGTGGAGTTGTACGCCACTTATTAGTTTGAGAGTACAAAAGAGCACCTAAGGTGCTCTTTTAGTTAATAATATTGTAAATTGCTTATTGATTGGATTATCTATTCGGATATTCTAATTTAGATAAGATTAAATATCATACAATTTGGTTAAAAAGTGATCTTGAGCTGGAAAATAAAACAAAATGCAATCGTTTTACTTCCACTTATTGATATTGATGATAGGTTTTTATGGGTAGGGCAAATGCTCTATTAATGATAAAAATTAAAATAAGGATCATTTTTTATGAGACCAAATCTATCTATCAGCATGATGCTTGCGACGGCAGTGGTTGGCTTCCAGTCGAATGCGCAGACTGTAGACACAACAGATGCTCAATCCAAGGCTGAGGCTATTGCACAACAGAAACAATCTATCGCACTACAAATCAGTGCTCGCTATGCGGATCTTGAATCTTCAATCAAGTCGCAAATTAGTGAAGAGCATCTCTCCGCACCTTTGAATAAACTACAGTCTGCTCAGCCATACTCTGCGTTTAGCCAGAAAATGCAAAAAGCGGATCGCAGTTATCGTGCAATGAAAGGGATTAGTGAGTACAGCGACTCAATAATGGAGCTACGCATTGCGGATGCTTCTATGGTGAAAAACTGGAAAGAGGGTCAAAGCCCACTGTTTGCATTCGAGCCATCGGGTGATGACTCTAATTGGCAATATATCGAAGCGTATGATGTTTATGGCCAAGTTCATGAGTTGGACGTCTATGAGATGCCTGATGTGCCTGTACTGGTTGTGGACAGTAATGGTGCAGAAGAGCTGCGTGCTGGCTTGATGGCCATGCAAGCTGAGATGAAGCGTTTAGGTCAGGATACCGAGCTCACAACCAATGATGTAGCGCCTAAGCCCGTTACAAAGATGGGCAAAATGAGCCGCTCGGTCATGGCTGCTGATGTTGAGCCTCTTAATACCACTCAGTTGACTAAAATTCGTTTGAATGACGACCAAGAGCCTTGGATTTCAGGCAAAGCTGAAGTCTACGCCATTATTACTGGTGTCGATCCAAGTCGCGTTGAGCCAGAAATTGATTTAGTCGAAATGCCTTACCTTGATTACGATGGTCAAGACTATTATCCAGGGCAGACTATGATCCTTTGGCCGCGCTATCGTTGGGGCGCTGTTGACATGATTCTGATGGAACAAGATGACGGCACTGACTATAAAGAGCTTGCTAAATTGTTGGTGAAAGCGGCAGAAGAAATTCTGAAAATGATCCCAGATCCAGAAGTTCAAGGCTACGCCATTATTGCTCAGATTACTGGTAAGATCATCGATGTGATTCCTGATGGCTTACTAACCAACGATGATGACTATGTCGATGTTTATTACACCTTGATGCAGAATACAACATATGTTGATCGTCCTGGGGCTGGTGGTAATGCCATCGCCACCTTCAAACCAGTGACCATTTCACCGACGGAATAATTGACAGTATTCTGATTTTCACACAAGGGCGTATATTTGAAAGGATATACGCTCTTTTTGTATTTATATTTTGTATGTAATGAATTCATTCATTACCATTTTTTTAATGGTGAATGTTATCACTTAATTAGCTAAATTATTCTTGACGTGAATGCAACTCTATATTTATATTCATTGTGAGTGAGTGTTATATTTGTGTTTTTTATTGTTTTGTTTTATTTATTTTTTGTGGTTATTATTTAATGTTACCTAGCTCTTATTATTCAAAAAAAATATCATAATCATTATCTTTGAATATTTATTAGCATTCATTTTTACTATTGCAATAGTTAATTTTACTTGCAGTGAAATCTATTTTTGTCGATTTATATATGGTTAGATATCCTTATATTGCTTATCTCTAGTTATTATGTCGCGTTGCCATTATCGAGCTTGAAAATATAATTTAGCCACTTTTTTGCAACGTCACATCGGCATCATGTTGAGATACCCATATATAACTAAACTTTTTCTCACCATCATAACCATTTTATCACTGAGTTCTTGTGGAGGTGGTGGAGGTGGTGGTGATTCGTCACCACAGTCCAGAGATACAGGTACGGTTTCCGGGATAGTGTTTGATGCACCCGTCTCTCAAGCTGTTGTTACCGCCTACGAATATCAAGATGGTAAAGTCGGTCGTAAGTTAGGCTCTGCCACTACGACAGCATACGGTGAATATTCGATTGAAGTCGATGCGGCTTCAATGCCTTTGTATATAGAGGCGAAAGGGGGCGCTTACAAAGACCCTCTGACGGACGAGGTGATAGAAACCAGTGAAGGTAAACCGATTCGGATAGTTAGTGTTATTAACTATGGTGAAGGGAATGATCAAGATGTGATGCTCACTCCATTGACTTATATGGTGGCTGGCCTTGCAGAATATAAGATCAAACAAGGTGAAGAAGCTTCAAGGGCTGTAGATGATGCACTCAATACGATCAATGCTATGTATGGGTTCAATGTCAATTCCGTGAAGCCTATTGATATTACCAAAGAGGGAATCAGTGGCTCTGCGAGCGATGGACACCTGTATGGTGCATTGTTGACCGCTTATTCTTCCTATGCCTATGACTTAATTGGTGAAAGTGGTAATGCGGGTAACGTTTATAGTTCGTTGAACCTGTCTGATATTGGTTATCGAGACATTGTTGCTGATGGGCTTCTTAACGGTTCGGAGCTTATTGGGTCGTTTGATGAAGATATTTATTTTGGTGAAGAAAAAGTGACACCTGATACTTATACCAATCAAATGGCAGAACATACCTTAGTGGTTGTCAGTGATCCTGACCTGAACGTTTCCAATACTCCGGTTGAAGATTATCTGGTGATGGCTGAGCACCTAAACGCATTAGGTACCAATGGTTCAACCGACGGTGCGATTCCTGCGCGTGAAGAAACGGTCATTGATGAGGAGCCTCCGGTTGCGATACGAGACGGGGATGGCGTGCTTAAAGGCACAGAGTCCATTGATATCACTCTGACTGATACGATTGGTATCCAGTCGGCGGAAGTGACATTAAAGCACAAGTTTGATAGCGGTGAGCAATGGACTGATGTGATATGTTCTGCTGAACCAGCTGAAGGGGATATCTGTTGGCTTGATACAAGTGAGTTTGTTGAAGGGCCAAGAGAAACAAGTTTAAAAGTTTACGTAGACACAGAACAACTGGACCCAGAGAGTGTTGAGGCCTCACCAGAAGCGTATTTGTTGATTCATGCTACTGATGTTCTCGGCAATGGAGATGGACCCCAAGCAGGGTCTCAAATTCCATTTGAGTGGGACAATATCGCGCCTATCATTGAAATCACTTCGGCTGAAACTATCAATAGTGAAGCTGAAAGCTATGTTCTTCAAGGTTTGGTCAAAGAAGACCCCAATTTATTAAAAGATGGAAATGTACTTGTTTCTTTGTCTAATGGCAAAGCAGAGCCTTATAGCTGTGAGGAAGTTTTTGGGGATGAAATTTGGTGTAAGTTTGAGACTGTTGGTTATTTAACGGATAGTTTTGGAGAACAAGCAAATTTTGAAATTACAGCCGAAGACATTCACGGTAACGTTGGTACTCATAACTTTACATTATATAACGATAACACCCCACCAACGTTATATTTGGAATACCCAAACGTACTCTTTGACTTTGAAAATGAGCAAGGGGTTGTTTATGAACGTGAGTATTCTGACATTACATACAATAGTGACTCAGTAGAAACTGCTACAGAGTATCTTAAAGTGCTGTACGATTATGCTTCAAAGGGCTTAGCTATCACTATGGGAGAAATTGATGATGATCTGGAGTTTACAGATTTCATCGCACAAGATCTCGTAGATCAATCGGTTCCATATGTAGCAGTGACCATCACTGACCAAAATGGTTCAGAAACCTATGGCTCCTCAGCAGAGAACCTCACTTTGAGAGTTAAATATTACTCCAAAAAAGAAGGTGAGGATGAATACCATCAGCACATCACAACAGAGCAAGTAGCTAGTAAAGCTGAACCAGGTGAAAACAAAGGGATCCCTTTTAAAAAGTTAGAGCATGAAGCAGACGGTACAGTGCCTCAAATGACGTATTATGTCCCCTATGTTAAAGAGGTTCTTGGGGTCATTTATGGAAATAAAACACCTCAGGATAGACAAAAATTGGTTATTTCGACTTTAGATGCGTCTGGCAATGAAAGTGAACCACAAGAAGTCTATTACCGAACTTCATTTGATATGCCTGAAGTGACGATTGTTACTCCCTTTATTGATGCTTCAGTGAGGTTAGAAGGTTTGAGTGATCTTGGAGCCTTTAACTACATAGACTCATGCGACACTGTGCAAGTGGATGGTCAAAAGGATGTTGCCAGCTGTACTATTGCTTATGATTCGTCAGGGTATGAGTTCTTTAGAGTGTACTTAAGTGATAAGGGGGGAGAAACACATTATTATCAATGGAGCAATAATACGTTTACGAAAGTTACTATTCCCGATACTGGGGATATTGGAGCGTATTTTTCTGCAGTAGATGAGAATACCGTCTATATAACTGAATTCTCTAGCTACCACACAGGTTTATTTGATAGCCAGTGGGATAAGTTAGATGGAGCGGATAAAACCGCAGGCACCGCCCGAAAAATTTTAGCTGATGTTAATTCTGCTCTAGATTCGCAACCAAACTCTATGCTTGGGTTTGATCCTGTTACGACGAAATATGCGACCAACAAAATGTTAGAGGATCCTTTGCCTGAACCTCTTTCAGATGAGTATATCTACCGTTTCTTACTCGAAAGCTTAACCAATATGGCGGAGAGCCAGTCGGCTAATTCGTTGAATTACGCCTTAGCCTTCTATCAAGACTTATCGCATGATGGTAAGGCAAATGGAGAAGGCAGCAGCGGCAGCATAAAGATTGGCAATTATGAGCTGTCTTCAGCCACGTACCGTGAAGAGCTTGCTCAAGGTTACTATGATGTGGCACATGGAATGCACAATGTAGATTCTATGGAGGCACTTGAGCAAGCCAACCATTTTGCGACAGCGAACCCAACATTTTCTGGTGAGGATATCTTTGATGATGAAGGTGGCAGCATTGATCAGGAAGCACCGTCGGTCAATGTGACGCCGAACCTAATACAACAGGAGGGAGCTTATACCGAAGCGGGAGGAACCGATTATAACATCGCAGGTAAAGTCCACTCGAAGGTAACGATCGAAGATATCGCCACAGTTAATGAGCGGAAGACAGAATTGTCAGCCCACTGGGTGAATGACTCAAAAAAAAAGACGTTGACCGATATAGAATTTATTCTCAATAACGATGAATCAACGGAGTATAAAAAAGTCTACGATTTCACGATTGATTCTCTAGCCTCTGATTTCTCGGAAGCCGAACGATTTGAAATTGTCGCTAAGGTGGAAGATGGATTCGGCAATTTTGAAGGCCCTTATGTGGCATCAACTTATTATGTAGATAACGAACCACCTGCGGGCAGTATTACTGCAGTGGCTCCTGAGCATCCAACTGAAGCTGATAATGTAATTGTAACACTACAGTTCGAAGAACCAGTGAAAGCAGTCACTGCAACATTTGACGGCATCGATATTGATTTTGGTGAATCTCAAGACTTCAAAGAGCTCTGGACTGGGACAACATCGCAAGTGATTTCACTTAATCCTAATGAGAATTCGAAACAGTTAGTGGTGAGTAACTATCACGATGAACTCAATAATGTTGGTGCGGAGTTCTCTGAGGACATCATTGTTACGCCGGTCATCACAATCGATAACGTAACAGAGGATAACATCGTTAGTGAGGGTGAAGATGACGTTACAAATATAACCTTTAGCGGGACAACAACAGGCTTTTTAAAAGATAGTGAACTTTCCGTCAAAGTGGTTTCAGACAAGCGCCCGAATATCGATAAATTTGAATTCACCGGGGTCAAGGTAAACCAAGATGGTACTTGGTCAATACCGAATCAAGATATGTCCAATTGGGAAGAGTCGGACTTCATAATTGAAGTGAGAGGCCGAAATAGTGGCGAGTCTGAGGAGGTGGTTGAAGAAAAGAATTCCGAATACATTGACAGTATCAAACCGGAAGTCCTAGATTCTCAAATTTCCATGTCTGGAACCACAGGCACTATTATGTCTGCCCACTCGGAAGAGGAAGTTTTGATTGATGGTGAAGTAGCGACCGTCACTCTGACCTTCAGTGAGCGAGTGAGCCAACCAGAAGCAGTTCTGAACGGACAAGTGATTACCTTTAGCCAGCTTGATGACGTTGCCAAAATCTGGGTGGGGACGAGCCCAGAGCTTATCCTTCCGGATAATTCATCCACATCAAAGCTAGTTGTAACAAATTACCAAGACACAGCAAGTTCACCGAACTTAGGAGACAGTTTTGAGAAACCGGTTGATGTTAAGCCCGTCATTACCATACCGAATATTGATGATTTATCGACCAGTGAGGCTGATGCCTTTGTTATATCGGGGAGTTCAAAAGGCTTTGAAGATGGCGCAGAGTTGAGCGTAGCCGTTTCGAGTGATAATCCACTTAATGATGAATTAGATCTGACCGCAACAGTGAGTGAGGGGGCTTGGGCAACCTTACCGCAAAACCTCTCATCATGGGAAAGCGGCACCTTGAACATCACGGTTAATGGTATGAATGACCACTCTCACGCCGCTGACGAAGCAAGTCAAGATGTTGAGTTGCAGGATGATATTGTGCCTGAGGTGAGTACTATCATCGTGAACTCAGGAGATCCTATCATCGATAACCAAACGGCCTTCGTCAGTGTGACTTTCAGCGAGCGCGTGGAGAATGTTGTTGCAAACGTTGACGGTGTGAACGTGAATTTTGTCTCTCGAGACGGGGCGAAGACGGTATGGGAAGGGGCCACGTCGGATGTGGTGACAGTGAACGCCAATGAAATGTTCAAAACCGTGACCGTAACGCAATATCAGGATGCGCAAGGCAATAGCGGGCAGGAAGACTCAACAGAAGCTCCCGTGAAACCCGTGATTGAGATTACGGAGCGAGGTGGGCCCATCGATGAGCAAGAATCCCGTCAGCTAGTGATTGAGGGCACGGCGCGAGGCTTTCAAGCGAATGATGAAGTGACGGTTGTAGCTCGACTAAGCGGGAGCGCCCAGGAGCACCATTTTGAAGAGACGGTCGTAGTAGCACAAAATGGTGCTTGGAGTACTTCACCGCAGAATATACGTGATTGGCCAAGTGGTGATATTAATCTCACGGTTGTTGGTCTGAACAATAATGGTGTGGCAGCGGATACCGCGACAGATACCATTACTTACACCGATACCACACTACCTCAATTGGTCGGTGAGATTGCCTTTGAACCAGTGGTGCCAGAGGATGGTAAGAAGGTCACGATTACAGCGAACTTTAGTGAACTTGTAACGAACGTGACGGCGACCGTGGGCGGTGTGGATGTGGTCTTCACCGGTAACGAACCCGCCCAGCAGTGGGTAGGACAAACGGAAGAGGCTGTTACCCTATCGTCCAATGACGACACGATTACCGCGGTGGTGAATACTGGCTATAAAGATATCTCGGATAATATCGCTGTTAGTGATAAAGAGACATCGACAGTGGTGAAACCCATCATCCTTATCTCAGACATCGATGACTTAACGACCACTGAGGCACAGGACTTTGTGGTATCTGGCTCGGCACGAGGGTTTGAGAATGGCGCTGAATTAGACGTAGTGGTTTCAAGCAACAGCCCGCTTGGTGAGACATTCAGTGATACTGTGACAGTGACCGAAGGTGCTTGGGCAACGACATCAGAGGACATCTCATCATGGGAAAGTGGCATTTTGACTATCACGGTCGATGGCTCGAATGAAGGTGGCCAGGCGGCGTTGCAAGCGTCTCAGGATGTGGGTCTGGAAGATGATATTGTGCCTGAGGTGAGTACTATCAGTGTGAACTCAGGAGATCCTATCATCGATAACCAAACGGCCTTCGTCAGTGTGACTTTCAGCGAGCGTGTGGAGAATGTTGTTGCAAACGTTGACGGTGTGAACGTGAATTTTGTCTCTCGAGATGGGGCGAAGACGGTATGGGAAGGGACCACGTCGGATGTGGTGACAGTGAACGCCAATGAAATGCTCAAAACCGTGACCGTAACGCAATATCAGGATGCGCAAGGCAATAGCGGGCAGGAAGGCTCAACGGAAGCTCCCGTGAAACCCGTGATTGAGATTACGGAGCGAGGTGGGCCCATCGATGAGCAAGAATCCCGTCAACTAGTGATTGCGGGCACGGCGCGAGGCTTTCAAGCGAATGATGAAGTGACGGTTGTGGCTCGGCTGAACGGGAGCGCCCAGGAGTACCACTTTGAAGAGACGGTCGTAGTAGCACAAAATGGTGCTTGGAGTACTTCACCGCAGAATATCCGTGATTGGCCAAGTGGTGATATTAATCTCACGGTTGTTGGTCTGAACAATAATGGTGTGGCGGCGGATACCGCGACCGATACCATTACTTACACCGATGCCACACTACCTCAAGTGGTCGGAGAGATTGCCTTTGAACCAGCGGTGCCAGAGGATGGTAAGAAGGTCACGATTACAGCGAACTTTAGTGAACTTGTAACGAATGTGACGGCGACCGTGGGCGGTGTAGATGTGGTCTTCACCGGTAACGAACCCGCCCAGCAGTGGGTAGGACAAACGGACGAAGCCATTACCCTGTCGTCCAATGAAGACACTATTATCGCGGTGGTAAATGCGGGCTATCAAGACCTCTCGGGTAATGAAGCGGGCAGTGATAAAGAGACATCGACAGTGGTGAAACCTGTCATCCTCATGCAGGGTATTCCAGACTTGTCGACCAACGAAGCACAGGACTTTGTGGTATCTGGCTCGGCACGAGGGTTTGAGAATGGCGCAGAATTAGCCGTAGTGGTTTCAAGCAACAGCCCGCTTGGTGAGACATTCAGTGATACTGTGACAGTGGCCGAAGGTGTTTGGGCAACGACATCAGAGGACATCTCATCATGGGAAAGTGGCATTTTGACTATCACGGTCGATGGCTCGAATGAAGGTGGCCAGGCGGCGTTGCAAGCGTCTCAGGATGTGGGTCTGGAAGATGATATTGTGCCTGAGGTGAGTACTATCAGTGTGAACTCAGGAGATCCTATCATCGATAACCAAACGGCCTTCGTCAGTGTGACTTTCAGCGAGCGTGTGGAGAATGTTGTTGCAAACGTTGACGGTGTGAACGTGAATTTTGTCTCTCGAGATGGGGCGAAGACGGTATGGGAAGGGACCACGTCGGATGTGGTGACAGTGAACGCCAATGAAATGCTCAAAACCGTGACCGTAACGCAATATCAGGATGCGCAAGGCAATAGCGGGCAGGAGGACTCAACTGAAGCCCCTGTGAAACCCGTGATTGAGATTACGGAGCGAGGTGGGCCCATCGAGGAGCAAGAATCTCGTCA
Source organism: Vibrio coralliilyticus (assembly GCF_024449095.1). Taxonomy (NCBI): domain Bacteria; kingdom Pseudomonadati; phylum Pseudomonadota; class Gammaproteobacteria; order Vibrionales; family Vibrionaceae; genus Vibrio; species Vibrio coralinecrosis. Next base: position 1,345,700 of record NZ_CP024628.1, on the reverse strand, counting down.
GCTAGTGATTGAGGGCACAGCGCGAGGCTTTCAAGCGAATGATGAAGTGACGGTTGTGGCTCGACTAAGCGGGAGCGCCCAGGAGCACCGTTTTGAAGAGACGGTCGTAGTAGCACAAAATGGTGCTTGGAGTACTTTACCGCAGAATATTCGTGATTGGCCAAGTGGTGATATTAATCTCACGGTTGTTGGTCTGAACAATAATGGTGTGGCGGCGGATACCGCGACCGATACCATTACTTACACCGATGCCACACTACCTCAAGTGGTCGGTGAGATTGCCTTTGAACCAGTGGTGCCAGAGGATGGTAAGAAGGTCACGATTACAGCGAACTTTAGTGAACTTGTAACGAATGTGACGGCGACCGTGGGCGGTGTAGATGTGGTCTTCACCGGTAATGAACCCGCCCAGCAGTGGGTAGGACAAACGGACGAAGCCATTACCCTGTCGTCCAATGACGACACGATTATCGCGGTGGTGAATGCGGGCTATCAAGACCTCTCGGGTAATGAAGCGGGCAGTGATAAAGAGACAGCAACTGGGGTGAAACCAGTACTGTCTCTAGATACCGTGGAAGGTAACAATGAGATTGACTCTGAAGAGGCCAAGCATGTGGTGATCCAGGGTACGGGCATTGGTTTCGCGGGTGATACGAAAATGATTACCGTTACAGTGACCTCGCAAGAAGAGCCATCTTTTATTTGGCAAGAAACAGTGTCTATTTCCGAAGCTGGAGTTTGGGCCACGAACAGTGGTGGTCAGGATATCTCTGATTGGCCAATGGGGCTTATCACTGTTGAAGTCACTGGTACAAACCAGCAAGGGATTGCCGCAGAGCTCGTGACTAATAGTTCGGTATCCATTGTAGATACTTTACCTCCAACGGTAACGGAAGTGGAGTCTCTCACGCCATCTGTGCCAGAAGAGGGTAGCATAGTGAGCTTAACGGTTAACTTCGATGAGCCTGTAAAAGGGCTCTCCGGGAGCTTTGCTGGAGTACCTATGACCTTTACTAAAGTCACTATGGGTGATGATATCTCCGAGCAGTGGGCAGGCCAAACAAGCAGTGAGATTAATTTAACGCCCGGCAGTGCGACGGAAGAGTTTGTATTAAACACTTTTGAGGATGCTTCAGGCAATACTGTAGGGCAAGTGTATAAAGAACCGTTTTTTGTTAAACCACTGATTGAAATCGAGCCAGTAACAGGTGATAGCGTTATCGATGCAGGTGAAGCTGGCGAGTTTTACATAACGGGTCAATCCAAAGGTATCGAACACAATGGCACGCTAACCGTGAAAGTTAAGCGGAACTTTAGTACCAAGCTTGATGAAGTTGTTACAGTAACATCGGATGGCTCTTGGTCTACTGGCAAAATAGATGCGACGAACTGGAACTCCGGAGAATTTGAAGTGCAGGTTTCAGGTAATAACAGTGGAAATGTGAGCGCAGACCAAGCGACTCAAACAATTACCGTTCAATAATTACTCACCTCTCCTGAGATTAAAAAGAGTAAATACCCAGTGTATTTACTCTTTTTTATTAGCCTTTTTTGCAAGAAAGTTGGCTACCTGATTCTGCCGTCATTGAAATTGTGTTTTCATTCACTGCCTTTAATTTCCACTTTTCGGTTACGGTAGGGGAAAGTTCGTCAGCGAAAACTTTCCGCAACTCGTCAGGCGAGTTGTCTGAAAAAGTGGTTTCCAGCTTATCAATCACTTCTAGCAGGGTCGCGTTGCGTTTCATCCACTTCCCGTTACTGAGTATATTGACGTCATATGTGCTATCGGTATCTAAATTGGTTATTTTCAGCAGTGACTCTTTTTCATAGTGTCCATCTTCGAAGTAATGGACGTTGTCATTGTATTTGAGGTTAACGAGTTCGATGGTCGATTCTGCGGAGCATTGCCACTGACCAGAAATGTCTTGTTCAAACTTTGGTGTGGTAACGCAGCCGGATATGGCAAGCGTAGCGATTAGAATAGATAGCGATTTCATGGTTTTAATATTCCGAGCCAATACGTCAGTGGAAGTGTATTGGTATTTGTATTGATTATTCATTGACGGGATTTTATCAGTATTGCTTATTCTGATCGATATTGATAAATCACAAATCTATCAAATGGTTAGTCGTAAAAAAGCCAACCTTACGGTTGGCAAAGAAGTTACAAAGGACAAATGGTTAAATCGGCTTTGTGGCCGAATTCAGCCAATTCTGGGTATCTGAGTCCAAATAGGGGCTGAGTTGTTCAAGGCATTGTTGATGGTAAGTGTTGAGCCAGTGCACCTCGTCTTTCAACAGCAACGATTTATCCAACATGTTAGTGGCTATAGGCGCTAAAGTTATGGTTTCGAAGCCATAAAACGTCCCAAACTCGTTTTCTTCCAGTTCAACCACTTTGAGGATATTCTCAATGCGAATTCCATACTGACCTTGACGATAAACGCCCGGCTCGTTGGTGATCACCATCCCCGGTTCTAGCGCAACTTCTGCTGGGTTTTGAGAGAAGTTCTGCGGTCCTTCATGGACATTCAGACAGATGCCAACGCCATGTCCAGTACCACATTTGTAATCTATACCGTGTTGCCACAGAACGCCGCGTGCCATGATATCCAAATTAGCGCCAGTGGAGCCTTTCATAAAACGGGTTTGGGTGAGACGAATCACGGCCTTGAGCACTAAGGTGTAGTCGCGACGTTGTTGCTCCGATGGCTGACCAAAATGGAAAGTGCGGGTTATGTCTGTCGTCCCCCCTAGGTATTGACCGCCTGAATCGACTAGAAAGAACTGGCTTTCATCAACGCGGTAATTGCTCTTATCGTCGGCAGCATAGTGCATTTTCGCGCCATGTTCGGCGAAACCTGCAATGGTTCGAAAGCTCTCTCCAATATAGCCGTTAATTTCCTTGCGGTATCCCATTAAGGTTTGTTCAGCGTTGAGCTCTGTCACCTTACCGCTGGGTACTTGCTCGTCTAGCCATTTCATAAACCTGACGACGGCGGCGCCATCTTTGCGTAACGTCTCCTCCATGCTGGCAAGCTCAGTGTGATTCTTACGTGCTTTCATAGCAGTGACTGGGCAAGCCATATTGAGCAAACGTACTTGAGAAGGAATGTGACTGATCAACAAACTGTCGGTGTTTCTGCGATCATGAATGAGTACTGAATCAGGAGTGAAAGCTTTTAACGTCTTGCTAAGCTGCGTGTAATCTTCCATCTCTATACCGTGCTCGGTCAGAGTAGCGATCACGTCAGATGTCAGCTTCTGCTTGTCGACAAAGAGTTGGCATCTGTTAAGGGTAATCAGCAAATAACTTTCAGAAATTGGACAGTACAGGGTATCCCCGCCGCGAATATTGAGCGCCCACATTACATCGTCAAGCGTGGAAACGAGCAGTGCATCAGCCGCTTTTTGTTTGAGTACACGACGAATTCTTGTGATTTTTTCACTTGCCGTTTGTCCTGCAAATTCGAGTGGATGATTGAATAAAGGCGCGTTCGGTCTTGCAGGGCGGTCGGCCCATATTGGGCTGATCAAGTCCTGATCAAGTACCAGCTGTATCGACTTGGCTTTAAAGGCGGCTTTCAACTCCAGATAAAATTGCTGGCTGATGCTTCGTCCATCAACACCTACTCGACTGTTTTGCTCCAAACTGTCCGCGAGATACTGTGCAATGGTAGGAGTTTCCGGTAAACGGGCTTTAAACAAGGTTAATCCTGAGCCCTGTAATTGCTCGGTAGCTTGGATATAGTAGCGCCCATCTGTCCACAGACCGCCGGATTTTGTCGTGATGACGGCGTTACCCGCTGAGCCAGTGAAGCCTGAAATCCACTCTCTTGCCAGCCAGTAATCTGCCGAATATTCGCTGGAGTGTGGGTCATTGTTTGTCACTATGTAGGCGTCAAATTGGTGCTCAGCCATTTCCTCGCGGAGAGCATTAAGGCGCTGAGCAACGGTTGCTAAGGTCATGGGTTATAAGTTCCTATTTGTGTATGAGTACAGAAAATTTGATGGTCTGAATGTCCGCTAAGTGTGGGTTTCTGTTGAGCGCACTGGTCACTGGAATCCGGGCAGCGCGTTCTAAACACGCAACCACTTGGCGGATTGAGAGGTGAGGGAAGGTCGCCGGGCAATAGCTGAACGTTCCTCTGTCTTGCCAAAGTAGGGTTGGCAACTGGGACCGCAGATAACAAGGCTTTGGTATAAGGGTGATGAGCGTCATCAAAGACTTTGTCGTATCGGCCAATCTCCATCGGTTTACCCAGATACATCACCATGACTCGGTCACTGATGTGGCGCACCACGCTAAGATCATGAGCGATCATCACCATGGTTAGTCCCATCTCTTGCTTAAGATCATCAAGAAGATTGATGACCTGCGCCTGAATAGAAACATCCAGTGCGCTAACGGGTTCATCACAAACCACAAGATCGGGCTTGAGAATCAACGCTCTGGCAATCCCAACTCGCTGACACTGGCCACCTGAAAACTCATGGGGGTAGCGGTTACGCTGGCTGGCTAAAAGACCGACTTTATCCATCATTTTAATCACGCGCTGCTCCACTTCTGAGCGCGACAGGCTGGGCTCGTGAGTCAATAGAGGCTCGGCAATACACTCTGAGATAGTGAGCCTAGGGTTGAGGCAGGCCGATGGGTCTTGAAAGACCATCTGAAACTCACGCCGTTTATCGGCGAGTTGATGTTTCCCCAGCGCTAACAGATCTTGTCCTTTCCAATGCAACTCCCCGCTTGAAGGTTCAATGAGCCTTAATAGCGCTCGCGCCAGTGTTGATTTACCGCAACCCGATTCGCCAACAATACCGAGCGTCTCGCCACGATAAACATCGAGGTCGATGCCATCCACCGCTTTGACCACTTTGCGCTTACTCGGCAGGATGTGTTTGTTGATGTTAAAGTGCACGCGCAAATCACGCGCTGAAAGCAATACTTGCTGTTCCATGTCGCTCTCCTATGCTCGACGCGCTATCTGAGTAACGGCCTGAGGTCCATTAACATGACAAGCCAGAGATTGATGTTGAGATAGTGACCGAAATGGTGGTACTGACGCGTTACATTCTGGTCGATAGTGATTGCAGCGCTCTTTAAATGGGCAGCCTTTACGCTCTGTGAGAGCGCTAGGTGGGTTACCGGGAATGGTGGGAAGCCTGTCCATATCTTTAGTAATGGAAGGGATGGCTTCGAGTAGGCCTTGGGTATACGGATGAGCAGGATGGTTGAACAGCGAATCTGTATCCGCTTCTTCCATCTTCTGCCCACCGTACATAACCAACACCCGGTCGCACATCTCAGCAACCACGCCCATATCGTGCGTAATCAACAAAATTGCCGTGTGAAATTCAGACTGCAGATCGCGTAATAGAGAGAGAATCTGCGCTTGTACTGTGACGTCCAAAGCGGTGGTGGGCTCATCAGCAATCAGAAGCTCCGGCTTACACAATAAGGCCATCGCGATCATCACACGTTGTCGCATGCCACCAGATATCTCGTGAGGGTATTGAGCCATACGTGTGGCGGCGGAAGGGATCCTCACGGCATCAAGCATGGTGATCGCTTCACGGTTGGCATCACTGCGGTTCATGCCTTTGTGAACCATCAACACTTCAGCAAGTTGCTTGCCGACTTTCATAAATGGATTGAGTGATGTCATCGGATCTTGAAAGATCATGCCGATTTTTTCCGCGCGAATGTGGTTAAGCTGTTTTTTGGACATGCTGAGTAAGTTCTCGCCATGAAAACTCGCTTCACCCGAAACAATACCGTTATCGGCAGTCAGACCCATCAAGGCAAAAACGGACTGACTTTTCCCTGAGCCAGACTCACCAACAATACCCAGTGTTTCACCTTTGTGGATGTTGTAGGACAGATTACTGACGGCATGAACTTCACCATCAGGTGTTTTGAAACGCACATTCATATCTGTGATCGATAAAATACTCATGGGGCCTCCTTAGCGATCTTTAGGGTCGAGGGCGTCTCGCAGCCCGTCACCGATGAAGTTAAAGCAAAACAGGGTGGCGACTAAGAATATGGAAGGGAACATCAGTTGCCACAAAGCCACATCAATGGTCTTAGCGCCTTCCGCAATCAGAATGCCCCAGCTCGTATCAGGCGGCTGAACGCCGAGCCCGAGAAAACTAAGGAAGGATTCAAACATAATAAAACCGGGCACCATAAGTGAGGAGTACACCATCACAATGCCGAGTACGTTAGGCAGTACATGGCGGCGAACGATAGTGAAACGGGAGACACCAATGGAATGGGCGGCTTCGATAAACTCGCGTTTTTTAATACTAAAGGTCACGCCGCGAACAACGCGAGCAATCCCGAGCCAAGACACCATGCCAATCACAACAAAAATCAGATAGATGTTGTTGCCGAACAGGGTGACAAACAAAATGACCATAAACATGAAGGGTACTGAGTCGAGTACTTCAATGATTCGCATCATCACACTGTCGACCATGCCTCCGATGTAGCCAGATAACGCTCCCCACGCCGTGCCGATAATCACGGCAACCAGTGCGCCCATAAACCCGACCATGATTGAGAGACGCCCACCTTGCATGGTGCGGGCAAAGATGTCCTGACCAAGATCATCGGTACCAAAGTAATGACCTGAACTAAACGATGGTTTACCTAGCTCATAGGGATCGACGACGACATTCCAGTCAATCTCATCATGGCCGAATGCCGCGACCTGCGGGCCAAAAATGATGCATACGATGATAAACATCAAGACATAAACCGACGTCATGGCGGCGCGGTTTTTACGAAAACGTGTCCAGGCATCTTGCCATAGACTCCGGCCTTCAACCGCTTCAATCTGAGCACTCATTTGCTCTGTCAGTTCCGTGGCATCAATGCGTTTGGTTAACATAGCAGCGCTCCTAAATTCGAATACGTGGGTCGATGATGGTGTAAAGGATGTCGACCACCAAATTAAAGAAGATGGTCAAAGAGGCGACGATCAGCGTTATGCCCATCACCAAACCATAGTCTCGGTTGAGGGCACCTGAGACAAAATGCTGCCCCATGCCGCCAGTGCTGAAAAAGATGTCGATGATGACCGAACCTGTTACTACCGCGACGAAGCTGGGGCCGAGCATGGCAATGATAGGGATAAGTGAAGGGCGCAGCGCATGATGAAACAGAATGTAGCTGGTCGACAAGCCTTTCGCCTTTGCAGTGCGGATGTATGGCTGATTGAGCGTCTCGATCATGGCACCGCGCATCACGCGCGCAATGCTGGCAACGGATCCAATCGCCAAGCTCAACACGGGTAAGATCAAGAAAGAGAGCTCACCCCCTTCCCACCCACCGGCGGGTAGCCAACCGAGCTGAATCGAGAAAATCGTGACTAACACCGGAGCCAACACAAACGCAGGGATGACCACTCCTGTCATTGAAAGTGACATAAGTAAATAGTCAACTTTTCCATTGCGGTTTAAGGCGGCGATGGTGCCAAGTAACATGCCTAATGGCACAGAGATACAAAACGAGATAACACCAAGGATCGCCGACACTGGCCAAGATTGAGCAACAAGCTGAGTGACGGTGAAATCCTGATAGACAAAGCTTGGGCCGAGATCGCCTTGAAGGAAGTTAGTGATATAAATGAAAAACTGAACCAGAAAGGGTTCGTTCAAATGAAATTTAGCTTCGATATTTGCCCGTACCACTTCTGGCATTGGGCGTTCCATATCAAATGGGCCGCCGGGCGCGATATGCATTAACCAAAACGACACCAGTGCAATAAACAGCAATGTCGGTATGGCAATCAAACAACGGCGCAATATGTACAACAACATAGCCTCTCCTTGCTTAGAAAAGCCCGAGCTTTAGGGGGGAAGTGACAGGCCCGGGCAAACTCGGGTCAATGTGCTTTCACATAGACATTTTTGCGGTAGTAAGAGGATTCTGGATTGGTACGCTCATAGCCACCAATGTAATCCTTGATCAGGTATTGATCGTTGCCATTGCGGTACATAGGGATGATCGCCATGTCCTGAATCAGAAGCTGTTCCGCAGCCATGTATTCCTGTGATGGGTCACTGAGGCTCTTCGATTCAGCCATTAGGCGATCATATTCTGGGTTGCTGTACTTAGAGTCATTGTATTCACCGGTCGAGACAAAGATGTCCAGCCAGGTTGAGGCTTCGTTGTAGTCGGCGGTCCAGCCACCACGGTTAATGTTGCCCGGATCTTTCAGCGCATAGAATACCTTTGGCTCAAGTTGCTTAATTTCGACTTGTGCGCCCAACACACTTTTCCACATGCCCGCCATCGCGGTGGCCATTTTGACGTCTTTAGAAAAAGTCGGCACGGTGAAAGTGAGCTTAAGCGGATTGCTCTTGCTATAACCCGCTTCTCTAATCAGCGTTTTAGCCTTGGCGTTACGTTGTTGCTGAGTCCAAGTTGCGAATTCCGGTGTGTGAGATTTGAAACCATCGGTTTGAGGGGGAACCAGAGTAAACATTGGAATGCCGCCATTTTTGGCGATGGCTTTTGTGATGATGTTTCGGTCGATAGCGTAGGAGAGTGCCTGACGGACACGAAGGTCTTTGGTCGGGCCCTTACTGGTGTTGAGATAGTAGAACGTCGAGCCAAGTGATGCACTGGTGTCGGCTACCTGCTCAGGAAATTGTTTTAGAAGCTTGTTCTTTTGAGCCGCGGGAATCGACAGAGCTTGGTCTATTTCGCCGGCTAAGTAGCGGTTTAGTGCAACGTTGGCATCTCCGATGGGTAGCCAAGTGATTTGGTCGAGTATGACGTTGTCAGCATCCCAGTATTTGTCATTTTTTTTCATCACCATTTTTTCGTTTACTTTCCACTCCGACAAAGTGAAAGCGCCATTGGTGACGATGTTTTTGGGTTGAGTCCACTCGCTGGCGTATTTTTCTACCGTGGCTTGGTGAACTGGTGCAAGGACAGGGTGGCTCAGAAGTTTGATGAAGAACGGCACCGGCTTTTCTAATGTCACTTCAAAGGTGTGATCATCAATGGCGCGAACGCCTAAGGTGTTAGCTGGTGCTTCACCTTTCATAATCTTGGCGGAGTTTTTGATGCCGGGAATCGCGGCAAACCAAGCATAAGGTGATGCGGTTTTCGGGTCGATAAGGCGCTGCCAGCTATAAACAAAATCGTGTGCCGTTAATGGGTCACCATTCGACCACTGAGACTGACGCAACGTAAAGGTGTAGACAGTGTTGTTGTCATTCGCTTGCCAGCTTTCAGCTATGCCGGGAATAGTTTTGCCTTGTTTATCCTGTACTGTCAGGCCTTCAAACAAGTCTCGCCCTAAATTGAATGCTGGTTCTGCGGCCTGTTTTGCCGGATCAATTGAGGTGACCTCTGCCCCGTTGTTTAAAACAATCTCTTGTTTGTCAGCGAGCTGCGTTCCTGATGGGTATGGTTTGGCGAGAGCATTGCCGGCCAATAATGCCGTGGCAATAGCACTCAGTGTGATCAGTTGTTTTGCTTTCATAGCTTCCTCGTAATGTCCTTATCGGATGAAATCCCTATCATCTGAAGGGAGGGAAATCAGACACTCAAAACGACCGGAGTGGCGAGTACTGCACAGAGTGAAAGGGATAGATAAAATGTATATTGTATAAAATACTTCAACAATCGATATTTAACATTATTGTAACAAGGTGGCGATTTTAGAGACTTGCGGTCTTATAAAATGAGACTGAGCGAAAAATGAACAAATGAAAGTTTGAGAATGAATCCAGAGTCACAGAAAGTTGAGGGAAGTGATACTTCAAACGTACTCTGGCCCTAGCGTCTGCGGAATTTTGCTGAAACCTGTTTAAGCAGCTCCCCATCTATCTCTGGTAGTCCGTCCGAGAAGTAGATCTGCTGACCGGGCGTCATTCGAAACAGCACATTGGTGAACTCACCCTCTTCGTTGGCGCAATTCGCCGCGTGCATTTCACTGACTTTACGATCCACTTCCTGTTCGAGTTTGAGCCTCTGGTCTTGGGTCAAACGCACTCTGGCCTGACAAACTTGAGAAAGGGTTGAGTCTTCCATCGAGATCGTTTCAAAACGGCGCTTGAATAAGGTATCGAGTGCAGTGCCTTCTTCCATGATAAATCGCCTGCCAGAGCGATACACGATCTTGTCACCGTGCGCTTCCAGATAGCCAAGGATTTCAGCAATGCTCAGGTAGAATCTCAGGCTGGTATCTGAGAGTTGATACTGCTCGGCAATTTGTTGCGGTGTTTGGTTACGTGAGGTAATGAGGTAGATAAAGTCGAGAAGGTAAGGGTGTTCAACAAACAGAGCGTTTTGCTCATCAGAGAGGAACTGCTCATTGTCTCGTTGGATCTGCACCGCCAATTGCGTCAGTTCCATCAGATCACTATTGAGGTGATTGGTGTACATCAGGATCTTGTCCAGACCCAATGAAGGATTATGCAAATGCCGCTTTATAGTCGAAAGCGGCACGCCGGTTTTCTCAGACAATTCGCTATAGCACAAACCTTCGTTTTTGATTTTCTGGCGGATGGCAGCCAGCAAAAATTCTGGTCCGATATGCATGGGTTTCAGCCCTGATTGTTTTGGCGCTCGATAAGCAAGTTGCGAATATCAGCACCTGCTTCGAGGATGTGTTTTTTCAGCATGTACTTCGCCCCTTCAATATCACGGTTCTGGCACATTTCCAGCAGAGCGACATGCTCCTTGTCGGCTTTGACGATGCCTGATGTAAACAGAAGCTGCATACGAATATAGCGGTCGCACTTGGTATTCAGGTTGTAGATCACATCCATGGTTTCTGGCATTTCAGCGGGCTCATACAAGGCTTTGTGCAACTCATAGTTGTAGTTGCTCCACTCTTCCACTTCGTCTCCGCGGCTGACAACATCTTCAAATCGCTGACGAATTTCATTCGCTTTGGCAAGATCTTCATCGGTCATTTTCTGGATAGCACGTTCCAGAATAAAGCATTCTACGACGGCGCGCAGTTCAAATAGCTCATCAATCTTCTCAGGTGATAGCTCGGTAACAGTGGCACCTTTATGCGCCTCAAACGCAACCAGCCCTTGAGCTTCTAACTGCATCAGAGCTTCACGCACTGGAATTCGGCTGACGTTGAACTCTTTGGCGAGGGCATCTTGACGTAGGGGTTGGCCCGTCTTTAATTCCCCTTTGAGGATCTTGGTTCGGATCGCTTCTTCGACCAACTGCGTTCGAGTTTTAAAAACAGGTTTTTGCGACATCCAAGTCTCCGCTCACATCATTCTTATTCAATATTTTATTCAATATACCATTAGTGTCCGGCATTGCGACCCTTGCAGCCGTTCACCTGTTTGTTTTTTGGGATGGGTCAAAACAAAAAGGTACCAGCTGGTACCTTTTTGAACAGTGACTACTGACCATCTACAGTCCGACGCACGTTAAGTGGGTTTGCTTGCTGTAGAGCTTTAGGCAATAACTCGTCCGGCATGGATTGGTAAGCGACCGGACGCAACCAACGTTTTATCGCTTCCGCCCCCACTGATGTGCTTGCTGGCATGGTTGAAGCTGGGTAAGGGCCGCCGTGCACCATGGCATAGCTGACTTCAACCCCGGTTGGCCAGCCGTTAAATACTAAGCGACCAGCGACTTCTTCAAGCTCAGTCACCAGTTTCGCTGCGAGAGCATAATCTGCTTCTTCTGCCTGAATGGTAGCCGTCAGGCTTCCGGCCAGATTCTGGCTCAACTCAAGCATGTCTTCGGCGCTTTCACATTTGACGATAATGGATTGAGGACCAAAAATTTCTTCCTGCCATTGTGGGCTGCGTCGCCACTGTTCACTGGTGGTTTCAAATAGATACGCGGGTACACCTTGTTCAGGCTGGGATTGGGTGAGTGTCAGCCCTTGCTCGCGAGATCGCAGCTCACTTTGTTGCAGATAACCCTGTTTGATCCCTTCTGTAAGCATGATCTGCCCAGGCTGGTTTTGAATCCCTTGGCGTACCGACGACAGGAATTGCGTGCCAGCGTTATCATCGACGATGAACACCACTGCAGGCTTAGTACAGAACTGGCCGCAGCCCATATTCATCGACAGCAGATATTCTTCGGCTAAAGACTGGCCATGCTGCGCCATACGTTGGGGGAGGATGAAGACAGGGTTGGAAGCGCCCAGTTCACCGTAAAAAGGAATCGGCTCTGGACGCTGCTGCGCAATATCGTACAGTGAACGTCCACCAACAATCGATCCGGTAAAACCGACCGCCTTGATTTTAGGATGAGAAACCACGGACTGACCTAACTCATGGCTGGTTCCTTGCAGCAGAGTAAACACCGCTTGAGGCAAACTCATCTCATCCAATGCTTTGGCAATACATTCAGCGACTTTTTCACTGGTGCCAGGGTGTGCAGGGTGCCCTTTGACGACCACTGGACAACCCGCTGCCAATGCTGACGCACTATCCCCGCCGGCCGTGGAAAAAGCGAGAGGAAAGTTAGAGGCACCGAAAACCGCAACCGGGCCAAGAGCAATGTTCTGACGGCGAATATCCGGTTTTGGTAGTGGCGAACGTTGAGGATCTGGGGTGTCGAAAATCGCTTCCTGCCACAAGCCACTTTCTACGACATTGGCGAACAACTTAAGCTGTGCAGTTGTACGGCTTAGCTCTCCGTTAAGTCTTGCAAGCGGCAGTGCTGATTCAAGATGAGCTCGTTCCACAATACCTTCTCTGGCTTGCTCCAGCTGGTCGGCGATATTGTGTAACAGCTTAGCTCGAATCGCTGGGGAGGTTTGGCGAAATGATTTAGCCACCTCAGCCGCGGCATTGGCCGCAAAGTCGACATCAGATTGCTGATGCTCTGGAAATTGTCCTTCCAATACCTGCTCGTTTGCTGGATTGAGGGCAGAAAAAGTGCTGGTTTTACTCATGGTCGTGTCCTGTTGATCTTGGGCTATTTAAGTTCAAATCCAAATGCATATGGGTCGTTATCATCCACCCAGATGGTGTTGTGTCCGGTAACCTGCGCCCAGCCTTCAATACTGGGTAAGATGGCTGCTTTCCCATTGACTTCCGTAATGCCTTCGATGCGGCCAGTAAACAGGCTGCCAATGATGCTTTCATGAATAAAATCATCACCTTGCTTTAGTTTTCCTTTCGCGTGCCATTGTGCCATTCGGGCGCTGGTACCTGTGCCGCAAGGGGAACGATCGAGAGCTTTCTCACCATAGAAGACAGCGTTGCGAGCGGTAGCTTGGGGCTGAGTTGGTGAGCCAGTCCAGAGTACGTGTGAGACACCACATACTGTTGGATCGTCGGGGTGGATGCATTCAACAGCATTGGATACGGCTTTACGTACCCGAGGGCTAAACATCAGGATTTCGTCTGAGGTGTAATGCTCCAGGCCCAGATAGTTTTCCTGAGGATCAATGATAACGTAGTAATTACCGCCATAAGAGACGTCAACGGTGATCTCGCCAAGGCCTTCCACATCGACGGTGACATCTTGATGAGCAAGATAGGCAGGCACATTGAAGATCTTCACAGAAGTGATCTTTTCGCCATCGCGCTGATAGTGCACTTCTATCTGACCTGCCGGTACGTCAAGGATCAGTCGGCCTTCTTCTCTTGGAGTAATCAATTTTTGTTCTAATGCTGAGGTGACTGTGCCGATTGTGCCGTGTCCACACATGGGCAGGCAGCCACTGGTTTCGATAAACAAGATCGAAGCATCAGCGTTTTCGCTACAAGGTGGCAGGACAACAGAACCAGACATCATGGCGTGACCACGTGGCTCAAACATTAAGGATTGGCGGATCCAATCATAATGTTTAAGGAAGAACTGCCTTTTCTCACTCATTGTTTTGCCCTGCAGTGGCGGTACGCCACCCGCAACCAGACGCACCGGGTTACCACAGGTATGTGCATCAATGCAGAAGAAGGTTCCTTGTCTCATTTCTCGCTCCTTGGATACGAAATTGGTTGAACTGCTTTGGAGGGATGTTATCGTGATGTTAAGTATATTTTATACAATTTCTTTTTTGAAACGTGATAAGGAGCAAAATAAATGGTGAACAAAAATTCCTCACAAGCGCAAAAAATTGCGGTCATTGGTGGTGGTATTATTGGGCTGTGTATTGCGCTCAAGCTGCAAATGAATGGCGAAAAAGTCACGATATTTGAGAAAGACAATGCGGGAGAAGGATGCTCTAAAGGCAACGCTGGCCACTTCGCAACGGAGCAAGTTTTCCCATTAGCAACACCGGCACTTATCCCGCAACTTCCTAAGATGTTATTGAGCCCATCAAGTCCGGTTTCTATCCGTTTTCAAGACATCCACAAAACGCTGCCATGGATGATTCGCTTTCTGATGAAAGCGAGAAAATCTGCCACTGAACACGCGACTCAAGCATTGACTGAACTCAATCGTTCGGCGATGGAAAGTTGGCAACGCTTGTTAGAAGAGATTGGGTTGAGTCATCTGATCGTGGATGAAGGCTCACTACTTGTTTTCGAAGACTCTCAGCTATTTTCGGCTTACCAATCCACTTTGAATGCCATGGATGAGCAAGGAGTGAGTTATCAGGTTTGGGATAGAAAAACGGTACGAGAAAAAGTGCCTAAACTTTCTCATTCGGTGAACCACGGTGTGTTCTTTCCAAGAACCTCACATAGCTTGAGCCCTTATGATATGTGTGTTGAGCTTAAGTCTTACTTTCAGGGTTTATCGGGGGAGTGGAGAAAAGGGGAAGTCGAAAACATCCAAGAAAAGGACGAGAAAATGGTCGTCACCGTTCAGGAACGTTCGCAGAGTTTTGATAAGGTCATAGTTGCCACAGGGGTAGAATCTGCTTCCCTAGTTAAGCAAATGACGGGAATAAAAGTGCCACTACAAGCGGAACGCGGCTACCATCTAATGATGCCAGATCTGGCGAAAACTCTGCCGTTTCCGGTGAGCTCAGCCGACAGAAAGTTCATCATGACGCCCATGCAGAATGGGTTGAGATTAGCGGGCACTGTCGAGTATGCTGACCTAAATTCACCCGCTAATATGCGCCGCGCAACCATGCTAAGAAATCTTGCGAAATCGGTGCTTAAACCAGAATGTAATTTGGAAAATACAGGAACATCCTGGATGGGAAATCGATCTTCATTACCGGATTCTTTACCTGTGATTGATAGCCTGAAAAACGGAAAAATGCTGTTTGCTTTTGGTCATCAACATCTGGGGTTGACTCAAGCGGCGGTGACTGCAGATTTAATTGTTCAACTTCATCGTGGCGAGCAACCACATATAAATTTAGCGCCATTCTGTCTAAATCGATTTGGCTAAAAAATTTTAAAATTTAATATTGTATAAAATATACTGCTGAATTATGTTAATGCAAAGTTAAACGAAGATGGGTGTATTCAGAGTTATAAAAATTTTGGGGGGAACTCGGCAGAGCAACTCGGATAGACGTTCACACAAGCAACCTCACTCATGTTTCGACAGAGAATGGAAAATCTCTGTCCTGTTTTTGGAGGATCTATGATTAATATCGACGCGCAGCAAATCGTCAATTGTCTTTCGATGCGAGGACTTATCGAATCGATGCGCCAAACTTACACTGAGCAGGCAACCATTCCGCAGCGTCGAGTGATGCCGCTTGAAGACGGTAGCTATGACGCTTTTGCTCTGCTTCCTGCATGGAGCGAGTCGCTGATCACCGTTAAAGCGTTCACGTATTTCCCTAACAATGCTGAGCAAGGCAAAGACAGTCTGGCGTCGAAAATTCTCGCTTTTGATCGCGCTAACGGTGAGCCGCTTGCGCTACTCGATGGCAAAGTGTTGACCTTCTGGCGCACAGCGGCGGCGTCAGCGCTCGCGGCGGATTATCTGGCCAGACAGGATGCAAGCAGGCTGCTGATTTGCGGCACTGGAAATCTCGCCCCATACATGGCGTGGGCGTACGCAGCAGTACGACCTTTGAGCAAGGTATTGGTTTGGGGACGCGATGAAGCAAAAGCTCGTCAGACGATTGATGAGATTTTATCCGCTAGTGAATATCAAGCGCTGCCTGAATCAAAACGTTTTAGTGTTGAAGTGGTTGACTCTGTCGATCAAGCGCTGAGTGAAGTGGACATGGTGACATGTGTAACAGGTGCGAGTCAGCCGCTATTTAATGGTCGAAATATCCAAGCTGGCACACACATCGATCTGATTGGCAACCACGACAAAGACAAACGAGAGTGTGATACGCAAGCGGTCACTCGCTCCACCGTATTTGTCGACAGCAGAATCAACGTACTGGCGGAAGCCGGCGATCTATTGATCCCTATTGAAGAAGGTGTCTTCAGTGAGCAACAGATAAGTGCGGAACTGCCTGAACTGTGCAGTGGGCATCATGTTGGTCGCGAAGACTCGCAGCAAATCACTCTCTATAAATCCGTGGGCAGTGCATTAGCGGATTTAGCTGCAGTGAAGTTTGTTTTAACGCAGAAACAGGTTTTTTAACTCTGAGTGGCATGACTACTCATCACGTGGTTTCGGCCGCTATTTTAAATTGCATACAATATACAAGTGGAAGGTTATTGATGAACGTAGATTGGAAAGGTGTATACCCGGCAGTAAGTACTCAGTTTCGCAAAGATCAGAGCATTGATTTAGATGCGACACAAACAGTGATCGACAATCAGATTAACGATGGTGTCAATGGCATCATCTGCCTTGGAACCGTGGGTGAGAACTGTGCGCTGTACCCAGATGAAAAACGTCAGGTGCTTGCAGCAGCACACGAAGTGGTTGCAGGTCGAGTGCCCCTGATTGCGGGCACTGCGGAGTCGATTACATCGGCATCAATTGATTACATGCAAGATGCGCAAAAGATAGGAATCGACGGTTGTATGGTGATGCCTGCCATGGTGTACCGTACTTCAGACAGTGAAACGGTCGATTACTACTCCACTTTAGCGCAAGCGACTCCGGAAATGCCCATCATGATCTACAACAACCCGGTCTCTTATGGCGTTGACGTTAACCTAGATTTGATGGAGAAACTTGCTGAGTACGACAGCATTGTTGCGGTGAAAGAGTCAACGACAGATACCCGCCGCATTACTGAACTCTACAATCGATTTGATGACAGATTCACAGTGTTCAGCGGTGTGGATGACATTGCACTAGAGTCGTTGATGCTGGGGGCTACCGGTTGGATATCTGGTCTGACAAACGCATTCCCAGAAGAGTCGGTAGCGATCTAT
The DNA here is from genome assembly GCF_024449095.1 of Vibrio coralliilyticus. NCBI lineage: Bacteria > Pseudomonadati > Pseudomonadota > Gammaproteobacteria > Vibrionales > Vibrionaceae > Vibrio > Vibrio coralinecrosis. The sequence continues at coordinate 1,328,477 of NZ_CP024628.1, read as the reverse complement.
AAGTTAGCCAGCCAAGGGCGCTACGCGGAAGCGCTGGAAATTTACCGTTGGTTCCTGCCTTTGTTGCGTCTGGATACGATTCCGACTCTGGTTCAGTGCATTAAATTAGCTGAACAGGTTTGCGGCCGCGGATCCGAGCAGGTTCGAGCTCCTCGACAGAATCTAAAAGGAGAAGAGCGCGCTAAAGTGATCGCTATGGTTGAGCACGCTATTGCTACGCGTCCGGACCTAACTAAATACCAACTCTAACTCCTAATTGGGCGGTACAAACTGCCCATTTCATTCAGTCACGCAAGGAGTTGTACCAAGGTACAAGTTATTTAGTTACGAAAAATTATGACCTTAAATGAAATGTCATTAATAGCAATTTGTGATCTTGATTCGTGTAATTAAACCAATATTGGCAGTTCAATCAGTTAATGAGGATGAGTTCACGGTTTTTCTGAATAGTAAATTTACACTGCAAAAAAATAACAGACGCAGTAAAAACATAACTACATCAGGACATCTACATGAAAAAGAACATCATTGCCCTTGCTCTTAGTGGCGCAATTGCGCTAACCGTTGCTCCTTACTCTTTGGCTGCTAATGATACGACGGTTCAAGCGTCAGCAGACTACGCACAGCTTGTCACTAAACGTCAGGTGGTGGATCAATTGTTGGCTGACGCAGTGACGGCGTTTAAATCTCCCGCGCGTATCTCTCATGCCGGTTTTACAGCAAAAATGCCAAGCAATATGGAGATCGTCACTAATCGACTTTTAGAAGCTTACGACCTCGAACCTTACCGCACTGACTTACTGATTTCGGCGGCCAATGCGCAGATCTACAACAAGAATGTCGATCGCGCAATTGAGCTGTTTGAGCAAGCTTTGATGGTCGCTCCTGATGATATTGATTTGCACGCGTATCTGGCGGTTTGGCAACGCTTTAAAGGTAATGATGCTGAATCAAGCAAGCATATGGAAAAACTTCATAAGTTGAATGCAGGCAAGGCCACTGATATCACTCGTATCTTTGAAACCGTAGATCGTGTTTTGGCGACGCCGCTAAAAGACAGTGCAGAAAAAGGTAAGCTGAATGACAAAGGCGCGATTGTGACCTTAGGTTATGCTTTAAACCCTGATGGCTCAATGCACCTGATTTTGGTTGAACGTCTTGAGACGACGTTAGCCATGGCGAAGGCCAACCCTGATGCTTTGATTGTGTTAACGGGTGGTGTACCTAAAAACCATAAGACGGAAGGCAAATTGATGGCCGATTGGTTAATTGCCAAGGGGATAAGCCCAGATCGTATCATCGAAGAAAACTACGCGACCAGTACCGTTGGTAATGCTTTGTTTAGTAGTTACGCACTGGCTCGTCATAACATTAAACACGCCACTATTATCAGTTCTGCTAGCCATGTTCGACGCGGGCAGACTTTGTTTGAAGTCGCCAGTTGGCAAACTGGCCCACAAGGCATCACGTTTGACACTGTAGGCTATCCAGACAAGCTGTTGAAGGAACTCACAAAGGCAAGTGATAATGAGCTGCTCGGTATTTATCGAGATGCTCTACGGACCTACGGCATGTGGAGTTACCGCTCTTACCCACTAGAGTCGAGATAAAGCATCAGTCAAAGAAAAAGGCCATGTCAGTGGCCTTTTTCTTAGTCGTTACCTTTTGGTGAACCAAGCAGAAATAATAGTGCTAAATCTCTGAAAAACGCTTACGAAGATCATATTTATCTATTTTTTTAATTTGATTAAATCAGAGCATTTCATCTCTAAGTTACTTATATTGATTGTTATGTTATAACGTACTCATTTCCCTTTTGGAGTTGGAACCTATTGTTATGCAGAAATTGAATCAAGTGCTTGTCGTGGCAGGTACCCATGGTAATGAATTAACCGGTTTGTACCTTCAGAAGTTGATCAAAGATGGGAACTATTCGGTTGAGCGTTCAACGTTTGAAGTGAAAAGTGTTGTCGCTAACCCAGAAGCGGTGAAAAAGAACGTGCGGTTCATTGATGTTGATCTCAACCGTCAGTTTTCCGCTACTGCACCTGTTAAGGAGTCACAAGAAGCAAACCTAGCAGCTTTCTTCCGTGATCAACATGCGCAAGTCGAAAATCAGCTAATTGTTGATTTACACAACACGACCAGCAATATGGGCGCGACATTGATTTTGTTGTCACACGTTCCTTTTTATCGGCAGATGGGAGCCTATGTGAAGCATCGTATGCCAGAGGCTAACGTATTGTTTGAAGACCGAAAACCATGGGCTGAGCAACCTTATTTATGCTCAGTCGGTCAATACGGTATTATGTTGGAAGTAGGAGCTCAGGCACATAGCTCTCTGACATATGAAACATTAGAGCTTATGAAGCAATTGCTCACTGCTATATTAGACTTTGTTGAACTGCATAATTTGGGTAAAGCGACCATGGGTGCAAGTTACGATGCCTATCGATATACAGAGGAAGTTTCATTCCCTCTGGATGGTGATGGGATGCGTCTTGCAACGGTTCATCCGACAGTTTGTGGGAAAGACTTTGAAGTTGTTAAGCCGGGGGAGCCACTGCTCGCTACTTTCTTTGGCTATGACGTGCATTGGCAGGGAGAGAAGGAAGTGTACCCGCACTTTATTAATGAAAGTGCCTATTGCACCAGCAATATTGCCATGGCACTAGCAGAGAAAATACGTATCACTCTATGACGATAGAAGCGGAGGGAAATGTGGCAACAATCCCTCCGAGATGATTAAGTGAGCAAGCAGGCCAGCAATTTCGCTTCTAGATTGTCGTCTAATTGCTGGGAAATGAATTCTACACGGCTTTCAAACCCATCATCCAATACCGCTTCGCTGAGCCCGTCTGAGGTCATATTGTAGCCGAGTACTCCTAAGTCAGTGATAAAGACGGCTTTCATACGCTCGACCTTGAGGTCAAGCAGCATTAGTGTCAGCTTCTTCCGGCAGAAAACTTTATCAGGTGAGAAGCGCCACCCAATACTTCGGAACCCTTCCCCTTGATTAACGGCTTTGATTATCCCACTTTCTGGCATAGGCAGATCTGCCGCTAAAACCTTGGGCTTACCGTGATCGTGGTGGTGATGAGCTTTTTCATTGGCCCGTGTTGGGCCTTCAAACTCGTGATAGGGTATGGCTCCGAACTTTGAAAAAATCACTCTTTTTTCTGAGCCCGATAGGGATTGTATATACGACTCAAGTTGTTGTTTCTCGTCGCCATGATATAAGTCGACCTTGTTACCTACTATAGTGTCAGAAATGGCGATTTGTTGGTTGAATGTATCGTGGTGTGTGTACTGTTTATCCGATAGTTGACGAGCGTCGACGAGAGTTAATGTTTTCTGTAAAGACAACACCTCACGATAGTGTGCTGATGACAGTACTTGTAATACCTCTTTGGGGTGCCCTAACCCTGTTGGTTCGATGAGAAGTCTATCTGGCTTGGCTTCGGTTAGCAGCTGGTTGAGCGCGATTTGCATAGGAAGGCCGGCCGCGCAGCACATACACCCACCTGGGACTTCACGAATGAATACTTGATCGGGTTGTTTGTGCTGACCTTTAAATAGACTGCCATCAACGCCAATTTCGCCAAATTCATTAACCAGAATTGCCCAGCGCTGATGGTCTGGCTTTTGTTTCATTAGTTGGAGAATTGCGGATGTTTTCCCCGCACCTAGAAAGCCAGTAATGATGTTGGTCGGTACCGCTGAAATTGGATGTTTAGAGCTCATTGATTATTCTCCTATATCCCTTAACCAAGGTGTGATTTGCAGAAACCACAGACTCTGAGAAAGCAGAATATTCAGGAGGCACTTTGGAAATGCTCGCTAACTGAAAATCTGCCCCAATATTGGTCATTGGCGGCACATGAAACCCTTCAGGTAAGTCCTGTCCATCAACAACGCAGTTATGGCGAATGACACACCCTTTGCCGATAGCGGCATTAAAAATCACGGAGTTAAAACCGATGAAGACATCATCGCGGATGTCACAGGGGCCATGAATAATTGAGCGATGGGCGATCGAAGAGCGTTCACCAATGGTTACTGAAGCGCCTGATTTTGAATGGATAACAACACCATCTTGAATATTGGTATCACGTTTAATGATAATAGGTTCCATATCGCCTTGGTCATTGACTTCATCAGCTCGAATGACGGCATAGGGCCCAATAAATACATTATCTTCGATAATCACTTTGCCACAGATGATGGCGGTTGGGTCAATGAATGCCGTTTCGGAGACGACAGGCATGTGCCCGCTCGGGTTTCTTCTTAACATGTAAGTATCTCAATGGTTTGATGTTACGTTAACGGTTGAATAGCAGTGCATGCGCGCCTGAAAATTGGCTGATGACGTGTTCGCCATCGAATACTTGTTGGCCGTTAACCCAAGTGCGTTGGACCTTTGAAGAGAAAGTATGGCCCGCAAAAGGACTCCATCCACAGTGATATAAACTATTGCTGTGGGTTACGTTTGTGGGGAAATTGATATCGACCAACACGAGATCAGCGTAGTAACCTTCACGTATAAAACCACGATCTTGAATGGCGTATCTGATGGCCGGGTTGTGCGATACCTTCTCTACCACTTGAGTTAGGCTTAGGCGGCCTTTACTGACGTGATCGAGTAAGCTCAGTAGAGCATGCTGTACCAGTGGCATCCCTGCAGGCGCTTGCTCATAAGGTACTTGCTTTTCTTCTAAAGTATGTGGCGCATGATCTGTGGCGATAATGTCGATGTGGCCTGTATGAAGAGCTCGGATCAATGCATCACGATCGCTAGGATATTTAATCGCAGGATTACATTTGATCAAATTACCTCGCTCCGCGTAATCTTGATGGCTAAACCACAAATGATGGACACACGCTTCTGCAGTAATGAGTTTTCCCTGAATTGGGCCTGGATCGAACAGTGAGAGTTCTTTCTCAGTGGTGATATGGAGAACATGCAGCTGAGAGCCATGTTTTTTAGCGAGTGACACTGCGTAAGATGAAGACGCATAGCACGCTTTATCATCTCGAATGTTTGGGTGATCCTTGATTGTGATCGGTTTGTTGGTTTGCTTTAAATCAGCAAGGTTTTGGGCAATGATTGGGCTGCTCTCACAGTGCGTGACAATTAATACTGGTGATTGTGCAAAGATGCGATCCAGAGCTTGTGGGTGTTCGACCAATAAATCTCCTGTCGAAGCACCCATAAAGACCTTGACACCACAATGCTTCGAAGGGTCAAGACGTTGTATTTCAGCTAAGTTATTCTCTGTCGCACCAAGATAAAATGCATAGTTGGCAGCGGAGTGCTGTGAGGCAATGGCGTATTTTTTCTCAAGAGCTTCAAGCGTGGTTGTAGAAGGGTTCACATTAGGCATCTCCATGTAACTGGTGATCCCGCCGGCTACAGCAGCTCTTGACTCTGAAGCGATAGAGCCTTTGTGAGTTAATCCTGGCTCACGAAAATGTACCTGATCATCAATCATGCCCGGTAATAGGTAGTGACCATTTGCGTCGATAACCTGATCATTAAAGTTTGCTGAAATGTTCACTTCAATCTTATCAATTCTCTGACCAACAATACGTACATCCATTTGCTTCACTATGCCTTCACTGACGATGTGGGCATTCTTAATTAGTATTGAGGCCATCACTTTTAGCAATCTCCTTTTCGATTATTGAATGTGGGAGTTATGAGGAGGTTTGACAGCATTCGTCGCACAGGCAATTAATTTCAACCTGAGGTGTGAGAAGCTTAAATCCAACTTGTTCAGCGTCTGATTCAAGGGTTGTGACCATGGAAGGATCTAAAGTCTGCTCTTGCGTTTTGTTGCATCGACGACAAATTAAAAACTGTGGGACACCGTGGGCGTGTTCGTGATGAATGTGAGCGCATGCGACGTATTTGCTAGAAACGTTAAGCCGGTGGACTAAGTGCTCTTCTTCTAAAAAATCCAAAATGCGATAAGCAGACATGGCTTGAATGGTTTCACCAAAATGTGCTTTTGCGTAATCCATTAACTCGTAAACAGATAGAGCTTTGTTAGCATGAAGAAGAGTAGCGAGCACTTGCTTCCTTTTTGATGTGAGTCGTTTACCTTTCGCTAGACAGTGCCTTTCTGCCTGCTTAACCATTGATTCGATTGTTTCCATAACCTTCACCCAAACTGCGTATTTTCTGGTGTTCCATTATTGTATTTTTAATATGTTATAACATAACATTTTTGGTCGCAATAAGCCCTTTCCCCATAATTGTCGAGCAAGAAAATGAACGTCTTCGAGCTTGGAGTGCTGTCTACCTCTTGCCTTTCTCTAAACACGCCAAATTATAAAAAATGTCATTGACCTCAAGTTAAGTTGAGCTTTTATAGTGCGTGAGAATTGAACATACAATAGAGAGAGCTAGAAATGTCAGATAAAACAATCACTTTTCATAATCCATCACATCTATTCAATCCTACGCCATATGGTTTTTGTCACACAGTAACGGCTCCATCTAATGGACAACTTGTCTATATCTCAGGTCAAAGTGGGGGAGAAGGCGTTGAGCACCGTTTAAGTGAAGACTTTCGCCAACAAGTACAGAGTGTTTTAACCAACTTGGATATTGCCCTGACTGCCCAGGCACTGAGTTTCGGCGATGTTTTAAAGATTACAGTGTTAATCGTTGATCATAATGAAAGCAAACTGAACATCTGGAGCGATGAGATGCTTAAGCGTTGGCCATGTGATCACTTACCAGCCAGTACGTTAATCCCAGTTCCAAGGCTGGCGCTTGATGGGATGAAAATAGAGGTGGATGCCGTTGCTTTTAAAGCGACGTAATTGATATTGCAATAAAACTTACTTGATTGAGAACGTAAATACACCAGTGAAAATGATGCACTTTAGGTTATCCAAATGATGTTTAAAAACTACTTAACGCTGCTTGCCATTGGACTCATTTGGGGCTTGCAGTTTATTTTTCAGAAACTCTCTTTAACAGGGTTTGACCCAGTTTGGATAGGTACATTTCGCGCCATCCTTGGAGCACTCTCGTTGATCCTAATTTGTAAGCTCATAGGAATTACAAGTACTAGCAAGCAGTGGGGGCTTTTCGCTTTGATTGGCTAATTGAGCCGTGGTACACGGACAAGCCCTTTTGTTACAATAGTGTGCAGACTGGATGAGCCGAACTCGCTATGACAATTAATGGCTTACCTTACCGCGTAAAGATTTGGTTTGTGACTTTATTCCCTTGGCTTTCAATCGCCTTTCTTTGGAGGCTCGGGTCGGTTTGGTAGGACGGCGCTTTTTTTGTACAACGTTAGCGGAGCGAATCAGCTCAGCGAGACGATTCAGTGCATCTTCTTTATTCTGCTCCTGAGTGCGATATTGCTGGGCTTTGATAGTAATAACCCCTTCTTTTGAGATTCGAGAATCCTGTAAAGCCAGTAAACGTTCTTTGTATATTGAAGGGAGTGTTGAATGCTTAATATCAAACTGCAAGTGTATTGCAGAGGAGACTTTGTTCACGTTCTGTCCACCAGCCCCTTGAGCACGGATTGCCGTTAGTTGAATTTCCCATGCCTGAAGTGTCACTGTGTTCGAAATTTTGAGCATGAATGGGGTGGGTTGCGGAGTGATAGGTCAAGTGTAAAGCGAAGAGAGGCTAAATACTATAAATCAAAGTGCTTAAACTTGATATCAATGCAGTAACTGGATCAGGTATTGGACGATCTAATCAGTGAGTAAGCCTATGTAGAGCTCGCTGGCTAAAAAACGAGATAAGATAATGGGAAGGCTCTGGTCAGTTTGAAAATAGCGAATCGTGGATTTCTTAGATTCGTCACAACTTCTTTCTTTTGTCACAAATAGTCACATTCGTTTCTATCACGGTGAGTTATAGTTCTTCTAACGTTCACTTGCTCACCTATCCTATGTTAACAGCCAACACGTATACGATAACTCTAGTTGAAGATGATGTGGAATTAGCTGATTTAATTAGAGATTTTTTGCAGAACTATGAGTTTGAGGTCAATGTTATCACCGATGGAATCCGCGCTGTAGATGCCATTTTGGAAGGGCAGCCGGATCTGGTCATTCTTGACATTATGCTGCCGGGCCAAAGTGGCATGGATGTCTGCAGAGCCATCAGAGCGGGTTATCAAGGTATGATCTTGATGCAAACAGCGCTGGATGACGATATTGATCAAGTGATGGGGCTTGAACTTGGCGCCGACGATTATGTGGTAAAGCAGGTTAAACCGCGTTTGTTACTGTCACGTATTCGTGCATTGTTACGTCGTCAGCAGCGTCAATCTGCAAGTAAACTCAATGATGAGTTGACGTTTGGGCACTTAATGATCAATTTAAAACATAGAGCAGTAACCATCGATAACCAGTTGATTAAGCTAACCACTTCCGAGTTTGACTTGCTCCATCTATTGGCTAAGAACGCAGGTCAAGTGGTGTCTCGCGATGAGATTGCACAATCGATTCGTGGCTTTGAATATGATGGCTTGGACAGAACGATCGATAGGCGTATTTCTCGTTTAAGGCGGACATTAAAGGATGATCCACAAGAGCCGGAGTTAATCAAAACAGTCCGAGGCATAGGTTACCAGTTGTGTGTATCTACAGAGGATGTGGCATAGTGATTCGAGCATTTTCTATTCTATGGTTGGCGGTGTTTGTTCCAATTGTCTTGCTGATTATTCCCACCTCTATTAATCCCATTCAACGTTTGAATGAGTCATTTTCAGAGCAGTTTTACAAACAAGTTTATGCCGTTAACTTTGATATTTTGAGTGGAAAGCTGCTCGCGCAACCACAAATACAATGGCAGGGTATTATCCAGTCCTATGCCGAGCATTTTGCTTATCCTCTAAAGTTGGAATCGCTTGATAAATACCAAGATGATGCAGAAGTCTTCCATTCTATTAAGAGTGGCGAGATTACCTTTCTGTTTGGGGACCCAATGGCACTGCTTAAACGCGTGGGCCAAAGCAATTACCTTATCTACTTTGCGTTAAATGAATCGACTCAATTGGCAGCATTGAATCAAGCTGCGGGTTCATTGTTCCTTGCTTCTGAACAGCTTCGGGCCTTGCCAAGAGAGGAGTGGCCTCAGGACTTAGCTGAGAAGAATACAATCATTCCGTTTCAGATTAGTTTAAAAAACGACGAGGACTTGTCTGACAATGCTTTATCAGCCATTGAAGAAAAGCCAGGAGAAATAGTCAGTTATATTAATCAACAAGGACAAATTGAGCTACTGGCCCCTGTTGCTGATGGAGTCTGGCTTCATGTCCATGATGATATGTCTCAAAGCACACAGTTAAAACTCACCTCTGCGATTGGTGGATTATTCTTCGTTATTATTTCTCTGGCCTTGGTTCTGTGGGTGCTTCCTCTTTGGCGAGATCTCAAGCGCTTGGTGCATACTTCGAACGAGTTTGGACAAGGGTTACTCTCCAAACGGGCAAAGGCTTCTCGCTTATCGGTGGTTTCGCAATTAAGCCATTCATTTAATACTATGGCGGACAACATTGAACGATTGATCGCCGGTCAGCGAGAGCTGACCAATGCGATAGCCCATGATTTACGTACCCCATTGTATAGGTTGCGCTTTGCTTTGGAGATGATAGAGGATGAGGCTTTACCTCGGGCACAAAGAGATAAATATCACACGACCATACAGTCGAGCATTGAAGATCTAGACCATTTGATCAATCAAAATTTATTGCTTTCAAGATACAATCGCATTGCAGATATAGCTCAATTTACCCAATGTTGTCTGGCAGATGAATTGGCGAAGGAGGTTGAATTTTTTCGTCTAGAGCATGTTGATCTGGAGGTCAAATTTTATTGTTCACCGCACTTACGCTCGCACTATGCCTTTATCGACAAAGCAGGGTTAATGCGTGCGGTGAAAAACCTTCTTGCGAATGCAAGTCGGTTTGCCAATAGAACAATATCGATATCTTTCGCTTATGAGAATGATGGGTATTCCCTCAATATTGAAGACGATGGTCCTGGTATTGATGAGCAAGATAAAGAAAAAATCTTTGAGCCTTTTATTCAGCTTGATAACCAAGAACGAAGCAGTGAGAAAGGGCATGGACTTGGTTTGGCCATCGTTCGTCAAGTAATGAAGTGGCATCAGGGTCAGGTGAATGTGACCTCATCACCATTGGGAGGGGCTCAGTTTATCCTGACATGGCCAACTATTAAAGGGTCAGCGCAACCAGTAGAAGATCAGGCTATAAACACAACGCCATGAATGCTAGCAGCAAAAGTATTACTGTGTTGCAGTTCCGCGCACTCATAGAGAGTGGCCATACCTAATCATATTTTGATGCACATGGCCATTTATTGCGCCTGTGAACTCCATTTATTTCTGCTTGTTGGTGGTGTCACGGTATATTCGACCGGAGTTTAAAACCGGTACATAGCCTGAAACGGTACGGTCTTCCATGATATTGACCGCAGATTCTGAGAGCGCTAATTCATGGTATCTGCCCCAAACATTGCCAAGTAAATGCACTTCTTTCAGCGATTCAATCGGCGCAGCCATTTCCGGTGGCTTCATGAAAGCCTTGCACACCGACTCACTGACTATGAGTTTATCGCCAACCCTAAGCTGAGTTGGGTCTGCATCATATTTAGGATTAAGCTGTAGCAAGGCTTTGGATGACAGCCCATATTGAGCGGCGATATCGGGCCATAATTCACGCTTACCTGTTTCAGGAACTCGCTGCACAATATGAGTCTGACTTGGCACGGTGTCATCTTGCTTTACTTTACTGGCTGGCTTTCGCTTAATGAGAGGTTTTCCTCGTTCAGCCACAATACCGGGTAAATCCAGAGTCATGGCATGTTGATTCAGCCAAGCATGATCTAGGCTTGCTAATGTTTCTGCGGAGAGTTTTTCTGAACGATATAGAAGGTGCTGGGGTGAGACTTCACGCCTTTCTATTTTATAGGGTAGTAATATGGCCGGGTAATGGTGCTCTGAGACTAATTCATCGGTTAGCAACTCATGAGTTGAGCGAGTGAGTTGCAGTGTCCATCGACCGTTTCCGACCACTTTGTATTCTTTTATAAGACGATTCTCAACAAAATGATAAAAATAGCCTTCTGTCGCCCAAGCTAACCGTGTTTCATTGGGCTGGATGGCTAATTTGACCGGGACAAACTCTGCATTGACATACTCTGAGGTGCATGTCGTTGAGGTAACCGTGTATGAAGTTGAGTGGCCTGCCTGTTGAAAAGCATCATGGTAAAGGGTTTTTTCTTCTTTTTCGAAACAGAGAGCTGTCAACAGTGTATTACCGTCATCAGACGACATTGCTGACCACTGCCTCACCGGCTTGTCCGCTTGGGTTCTACCAAGTGTCCATACTCCCACAGTTAATGCGTTCAGATCCTCTTTCTCACAATGTATTTTTATTCGACATTGATACTCAGGCGTCGGTTCAGGTGTATCGGGCGCAGAGTGGTAGAAAGAGGAGGATGTTTTAGGACGTTGAAAAGCGCCTTCTATGGGTTTATAGCCCGCATGAGTCACTCTTGTACGTGGTTTAAAATCCAATGCAGCCATAGGTGATCGTGTTTATTCATATGGTGAAGGGTGCGTATGGTAAACGAAAAAAGCCGCTTTAGCGATGAGTGGTTATGGGTGTATTAGTTAGGTTGGTGAAATTGTGACCATTGCGGACACAAACTGTCCATAACTGGGTGGAGATTGATTTGATTGGTGAATGTTACTTTTGATTGGCTTGATGAACAGTCACTCAAAAAGGAATTCGCATGTACGTCAGAACAAGGCCTTTATTGGTATGTCAATCACTACTTTTCATCATTTTTTCTCCGAGTACGTCTGCGCAAGTGGATCCATCAGTATTAGGTTTTAGCGGGGTCATTAGTGTTAATGCTGGTTATATACGCAGCCAATCCCAGCACAATACCCACGATGATAATGCTGTGACACAAGACTTATCCAACAGTGGGGAAAAAGTAAATCAAGTCTCGCCGATGTTATTAGGTCGCCTGCAGTACAATTTTGGTCAGACGATCATTTTCTTTGGCAATAGCGAAGATCAGGTAACAGAAGCCAACTTCCAAGCAGAGCTTGGTTTGTCACAAAAAGTAGGCAGAAACATGGCGATTACGACCGCTCTGTTTGGTAGCCTGCCTGGGCAAGATGAAGTGTGGCGAGACCCTTATTTAACGGGGGTTTCAAGAAGTGTCACCGACCATACGGTATCTGGCCTCAGGTTTGCGATGGATTTACATGGTCCATTGTCCGCTTCTTTAAAATATGCGTACGCGCAAAGTGAAGTCGAGACAGAAGAGATCGGTTTTTCTCAGTCACTGAGTGATGCGCAACGTTCGCTTCTCATGCGTGACAGTGATTACCATCGATTTGGAGTGGAGAGTGCTCTACCCATCAGTCGTTCGTTTACTCTTGTGCCAGCCATTTACTATAGCCTCAGAGATGCGGAAGGTCGTGCCCACTCTTTCGAGAAAATTGATGGCCAAATTGCTCTGGCGTTTCACCGCTCAAATCATACTTTGACCTCGACGTTCCGTCTTGGCTCCGCAGAGTATGACGCAGATAATCCCGTTTTCAATCGCAAACAAGATCAGCAAAGCTTCGGCTTTTTCTCGGTTTATAGCTATCAACGTTTACTTGGCTTACCTAATACCAATCTCAACCTGATGGCGGGATATCAACAAACAGACTCCGAGATCGACTTCTACAGCAGCGAAAACCTTTTTCTATCCACGGGTGTCAGCTTCCAATTTTAATGACGCGAGGAATAAGCATGTCTAATCTAGTTAAGTTTCTATTATTGTGCGCTTTGGTTATCTTGTCCGGGTGTGATAGTGATGCCAGCGATGCAGAAAAATATACCAAACCTACAGTTGATGCAGGCAGTGATAAGGTTTACAACCTACCCCAAAATACGATTTCACTCAGTGGCTCTGCAAAAACCTACCCGAAAAACGTCTACAGCATTAAAGAAACACAGTGGACACAAACATCAGGGCCAGTGCAGTTAGCTATTTTGAATTCTGATAGTTTAACTGCGACCTTAATTAACCCAACACAAACAGGCACTTACACCTTTGAGCTGTATGTAAAAGATAGTGGGGGAAGGACGAATACAGATAGTGTGAAAGTAGTGTTGACACAAAGTGCTCAAGTCGCAACGGTCCGAAGCAGCCTCGGTTACAGTGATGACTACGAGTTGATGTGGAAAACATTCGCTCAAGACACAAGCCGATATTCAGCGGTTGAAGATCAGTGGCAGCAACTCTATCAACCTTACCTAGTGGAAGCTGACCGTGTTAACTCTGATGAGGAATGGCAGGGGCTGGTGACTCATATGATCAGCGAGTTAGATACAGAACTTTTTGAGTTGCAAATTAATGATGAAACGACCAGTCAGCTGAATTCGACAACCGGCACAGTGTTTTGGGTAAAGCGCAATGGCGTAGGACGGATCGGATTTGAAACGATAGCTGCGTTGTCTAGCCACGAGTTGTTATCTTTGCTTTCTGCTGCTCTGCGCGATTTATCCGACTGTACGGATATTTACTTGGACTTTAGTGCCAGCGGTGACTTTGATGAGCAACTGTTCCTCACCTTAATTTCCACACTCGCTGCTCATGACGTCAGGATTTGTCCTACTGACGCTGACAGTGAGTGTGTAGAAGTAAACGCTAACCCTGATGCTGTTGATGCTCGATTTGTGGCCGAAGGAGCCAATAGCCATAAATACGCTCAACAAGTGGTCAGTTTCCTTGATTCTCAGGAACAAGGTGACGCGCGGTTTGTCTATCAACCCAGCTTATCTTTGACCTCAAAACTCATTTTGAAATGATGTGAAAAAAGTCTACCTTTAACTGATTGGGCAATACACAAGGAGAACAGGTTATGCAAACAAATCCGGTTGGTTGGTTTGAAATTTATGTTGATGATATGGAGCGAGCAAAGGCGTTTTATCAAACGGTTTTTGAGGTGTCTCTAGAGCAGATGAATGATGAAGCCAAGATGGGGGTGGAAATGTGGCTATTCCCAGCATCGATGGAGCAGTACGGTGCTACAGGCGCTTTAGCCAAGATGGAGGGCGTTTCCGCAGGAGGTAACAGTACCATGGTGTATTTTTCATGTCAGGACTGCAGTGTTGAAGAGGCGAGAGTGGCGGAGGCTGGGGGAAAGGTTGAACATTCGAAATTTTCTATTGGCCCGCATGGCTTTATCGCTATCGTATCCGATACGGAAGGGAATATGATCGGCCTACACTCTATGGCATGATCGCCGAATGCTTCCCTCACTGAACGATTCACCGAGGGAAGCATTGACATTATTCCCAAGAATAGCTCGTCTTTTTGTTTGGTTTACGCTTTTTCTCAACTTCTGTCACACAGAGGAAGTCTTCACGAAAGTCAGGATTGTCTTTTATTGCTAATGGCACGAATAGGCGGATCTTTGTGCCTGCGACTATTACGGTTTTGTTGCCCATTACGGCGATATCACCGCGATGTAATCTGATGCCTTTCATGGTTTGCACGGATGCACGAGAGGAAGAGAATACGACGGGGTAGCCAAACAGAGTCAGGTCTTGGTTGGTCAGAGTAACGGTTTCTTTGAATGTCACTTCGAAGTATTGCTCTTCAGAGCGAATGATGTTTTCCAGCTCACGTACTTTGTCTTCAACAGACGCGGAAAACACCCATTGACCGAGAATGCTTTCCCACTTTCCGCCTAATCTCAGGCATTTCTTGTAAAGAAACTGATTTTTACGACCACTGCTGAGTGTACAAATGTCGATATTATTTTGCTCTTCAAGGGGCAGCGTGAGTTTAAAGATGGCTTCGTTGGAGTAGTATTTGTATTTGTTCGAGACTTCTTCAACGTGCAACTCGACTTCACCGAGCGGCAAGTCGCGACTGTAATCGTCGATGATGATTTTACAATGGGAACGCCCTGTAGAAGCGAGAAAGAAATCTCGCTCTTTTTTTAGAATATTAAAGGTTCTCATCGTCGCCGTTTGTTTCTCGCAGAATTTGTTCCATTAAGGCTTGCTGTTCACGATCGATTTGTTCTCGCTTAGCTGGTTTTGTTGGCTCGGTGACGTCTTCCCATACGCTATGGTCTGTGTCTGGTTGAGGGGTAGCTTTCACAGCACCACGTAGCTTATCAATACGAGAAAGCATACTGCCGATTTTTCCACTAGGCCGTATTCCTTGAGCCATACGACGCTCAATCTCACGATCAGTGTCAGTCGGTTCTACTTTAAGGACACTCTGTTCTACGTCTTTTTCTCGTTGATCAAGTGTCTGATCGAGGTTGTTTTGTACTTCTTGATAAGCGTTGATGTACAGCACTTTAAATTCCTCGGCGAGATTTTTCTCAGACAGTGATTTTAGGTAGCTGTTTTTACGGTTGAAGATATACTTTTCAACGCGAGTTTGCGGATCCTTCTTAATTAAGATGCGATGGCGGGCTTCAAGAATTTCATTGTTGAGTGGTAAATCTTTTAACATCGAGAGCAAAGCGAGTGCGGGTGGCCACTCTTTACCTGCTACCAGACGTTCACGCAGATGGTGAACGATGCGCTCAACATCATCCATTGAAAGTTCTGATGCGAAAGCGGCAAATTCATCATCTGGTTCTGACCCATACATGTGGGTGAATTGGGTTGAGAAGTTCTCCTGCATTTTGCCGAAGAAGGCCATGATGTGCTTACGTTGTTCTACGGAATAAGGGCGCAGTACATCCTTCAACTCCTGATTAAACTCGCTATTGATTATTGCGTTTGAAATCGCCGCAGGAGTCGCAGGCTTTTGAGTCTGTTGCACCGTAGGGGGAGTCTGTTTGGTCACTGATTGAGTTTTCTGAACAGGCTTGTCCTGACTTTTTTGCTTCCAAGAAGAGGCGATCTCGTTGATATCTTTCATCTTTTACCTAATCGTCAAAATCAAAGTTGAAGTTTGCCATCTTTTTCTTGAAGGCTTGGTTGGGGGACATTTTCGTCGCTGCTGGCTTTTTATTACTGAAACCTTTGCCTTGCCCATAACTTTTTTCTGTATGCAGGTGTGCGTGAAGACGACTGTTCAGATCGTCTTGGTTCATCAACGGCTGACCAATGGCTTGAACTTTCTCTACGAAACTTGCCCAAACGTTGGTTTGATTGGCGAACCCACTGCGGAACATAATGACCTCCGCCCAAGACTCAATGACATTCGGTGACAGCTCTTCAACGTTAATCGCTTTACCCTTTGCACCAGAGGGATTGAGTGGTTTGACTTGAGTCTTGTGGAATTGCGGCACCTTGGCAATCGGTTCTGAAGTAGCATACACCGGAATAGAATGCTGGTTGCCCACATTCACTTTGCACTTAATATTGCCTTGCTTACGGGTGTATGTCTTGCTCAAGGAAATAATGGCTTGCTCAACCGCCAGTTTACCAAGGACATGATCAATCGTGGATTCAGAACCATTGGTCATTTCTTGTAGCTCTGCCATGGTGGTAATCACCGCGCCACTTCGATCGGACAATTCTGCCAGAGCGAGTAAGACGAGTTTTTCTTCCATAGTGACACAAGGATGAGACCAGGCTCGTTCAATAAACTTTGAAGACATGTTCTGAATCCAGCAATAACAGACTAATAAGGAAATTATACGATTTGATAGAGCGAACACCAACCATTGATCTTGGTGTTCGCCCTGATTTCATTATATCAATGACAGATTGGCGGCAGTTTGTTCGCCCATCTCGAACAGTTTGTCGAAAATACGCTCGCCGTCGGCTCTCAATCCGTTGTGCTCGTATTCATTGGTAATCCATGCTTTGGCATTAGGCATCATTGACAATGTTTCGCGGCTGATATCCATATCAACAAACATATCATCGGCGTAAACCGCGCAGGTCACAGGGACTTTATTTTGTGAAAGTTGAGTTTCACAGTACAGCGGTGACCAGTCCTGCTTTTCGGCCAACAACTCAGCGGCTTGTTTGAGTGGTTTTAGCGTTACATATTGGTCGAACATCCATGGGAATACCATTTCCCCAGTAAAGTAAAAGTCTTGCCCTTGCTGATAATTGAACGCTACGTTTTCCTGACGGATGCGATGTGCACTCCATTGTGAGGCGAATCCCTGACAGTAGATGGACTCATGCAAAATGGCATAAATTGGATTGGTCTGGAAATTTTGCTCCATGAGCATACTATTGAGGAATTCATAGCGTAGTTGAGGTTTCCCTTCTACGGTGATCAATGCATTTTCAAGTAAATAATACGTAGGCAAGAATGTATCACTAACGCCAAAGTTAATCCCAATCTGTTGGAACTGCTCAACGGTTAAACGCTGGCCATTGGGCAGGTACACTTCGTTGTGCAGAATATGATTGGCAATTTGCTGACATAATTGCTGTGCTTTAGGAAACTGACTGAAAAAGGCTTGGTTCTTTTCCATCGTGCGCTTAAACGTCGCACGATAGACATCGTCTGGGTGACGGGAAACAGAGGGTACGCCACCAGTGATGTAGCTTCTCGACAAGCTCTCAGGGAACAGAGACAGATAAGTCAGAGAGCAGAAACCACCAAAGCTCTGACCTAGGATAGCCCATTTATCGACACCGAACTGTTCACGGATGAATTCCGCATCTCGCACTATGTTGTCGGCGCGGAAATGACTCAGGTACTCTGCCTGTTGTTGCGGCTGTAAATGGGCCAATGTTTGGTGATTTACAACCGAGCTGTTACCAGTGCCACGTTGGTCAAGCAACAACACGCGATAGTTTTGCAACGCGCGCTTTATCCACCCGTTATTGCCGTTTTGGCGTGGTGATGGAAACCCAGGCCCTCCCTGAAAATAAACTAGCCATGGTTTAGACGAATTCTTGTCTGCAACGAGAGACACTTCACGAGCAAAGATATCGAGATGTCCTTTCTCCGGGGCAGAGTAATCTAATGGCACAGTGAATGAGTGGGGGATGTAATGCAGTCCTGCGTCGATAAATGCTTGAGCGTTCATTATTATTTCCTTTTGTGAAGTAGGCTACTTTACTCCGGTTGAAGCGGATAACCAATCCTATCAGGTCAAATCGGAGTGACAAAGGGGGTAAGCTTCAACTGGATGAGATGATATCGCTGTTCAAATATTTTGAATAACTAGCTCGAATCCTTAAGCTCAAGTTTCGATCAGAGGAAGATAGACTGTACTTATCACTCTTGAGGAGAAAAACAATGAGCCAGCTTCGAGAAATCCGTCAAATCATTTCAGCCCACGCCACATCTGATGGTGACGGAGTCAAAATTAGCCGTGTTGCGGGATTTAATAACGCCAACTTTTCACCATTTTTGATGATGGATGAGCTTAAGTCTGATCAACGTTCCGATTACATTGGTGGCTTTCCTCCTCACCCTCATCGAGGCATTGAAACCTTGACTTACATGTTGAAAGGGCATTTCCAACATAAAGATCATATGGGCAATGTCGGCGAATTACGTTCTGGTGGCGCTCAATGGATGGCGGCTGGACGAGGTGTGATTCATAGTGAAATGCCTATCATGCAGGATGGCGATTTGCATGGATTCCAAATTTGGATAAACCAGCCTGCGCGCGACAAGATGAAACCTGCTCAGTACCATGATTTCCAACCTGAAACTGTCACAGAATATCATAATGATAGTCATGGCTTACTACGGGTATTGGCAGGAGAGGTGTCGATCGATGGCCATTTAGAACAAGGACCGTTAAACAAAACCGGAGTGCTGTTATCAATTTCAGATTGGCGTTCTGAAACTCACCACAAGATTAAGTTAATCACGCCGCAGAAATTTAACATGATGCTTTATGTTTATCAGGGTGCAATTAGTGTGAAAGAACGCAAAGTGCAGCAAGGCGAAATGGCGCTTTTATCTGCGGGTGAGGCGGCTGAACTGGCGGCAATGGAAACCAGCGGCGTGCTGATTTTCCAAGGTGAACCGATCGATGAACCTGTGGTGCACTATGGACCGTTCGTGATGAACAGCATGCAAGAAATTGAACAGGCGATCAGCGACTACAACAACGGCGAGTTTGAAAAATATTGATATTAAACCGTGTGAATAGATAGTTGCACTATTTCGTCTAAACTTTACGTATTAGCTCCTGACTTTGGGGGCTATAAAACGCAAAAAGCGAATAATCCACTGCCATTCACTTTTTGTTTTGCCACGTGTCTAAGATACGTGGCTTTTTTCTTTATTTACTTCTTTTGATTTTTTAGAAAACCCCTTTGACCTACTTAAAGGTTAATCATTGTTAACTATTAATGATTACTCCATTTTGTCTCTATGCTCAGAAGATCAACTTTGAACAGAGTTAAAGTATGTCTACCCCCTCCTCGTTTACGATATTACGCCGAGCGTCTCTTTTCCTTATAACCACTTTGAGCCTGATAATGTGGCCATCTGCTAGGGCGGCGTGCACTACGGGCAGTCGGGTTGGAGATGCGAATTGGCAGTTTGATATCAGCCAGTATGACCAACGATTTCCGCTGAGCCTAGAATGGGCAAAGGCTGGAGTCAGAGGGGGGATTCCGTGTTTTGATCCTGAACGAGTGGTTGCGAAGATAACGTCTAAGGATGATATTCAAACTGCAATTGATAAAGTGGCTCGTGCTGGCGGAGGAATAGTAATACTGGAAGAGGGTGTTTATCGGCTGGCTAAAACGGTGGAGATGCGCTCAAACATAGTATTGCGTGGCAGCAGCAAAACAGAGACACATATTCTGGTAACCATGCGTAATACTTGGCAAGGCTATGGTACAGATAGATTTGCTTTCCAATTCTCGGATGTCTCTGGGGCGGGTTTGGAGAACATGACGATTCAGCTTGCGGTTGACGGATTTGAGCCTCTAGATAGAAACAATTTCGATGAGCCTCATGTTGAATCTGCGTGGCCATTTATCAATGACGTCAAGGTGGCTCGCTCTGGAGACAAAAACAAACCTATATCAGACCCAAACCTCTATGTCGGCTTGGTTAAGTTTTCTGAAAAGAGTCATGATTCTTGGGTACAAGATACCCGCATGTTGGAAGCAGGGACGAATCCCATCTTTGCAGCTAGCGATACCTCACACATGACATTTCGCGGTAATGATATCTACCGCTGCTACAACAAGGGAATCAATGGTCACTGTTATTACGATATACGCGGCCAGTACATTTTAGTGACGAACGAGAGGGTGCGAAAAATTCGCCATGTTACTCTGCATCAGCAAGCTAAATACAATGTGGTTTATGACAATCACCTTGAAGTGGACGTGAACTTTCACAATGGCGATGGTGGGAAAAATTTAGTTGAACACAACCTGATTCAGCTGCCGTGGAGCCATCATTGGCCTTTGATTGCGACTGGGGAGTTGGGCAAGCATCAAGCTCCGGGAGCTGACAATCTGATTTACCGTAACAACGTAGCACATCTAAGAGAAGGAAAGAACAATATTCCCAATTCCGAAAAAGTTTATACGTTAGCGGGCTTTGATGAGGTTATCGTGTTACCGAGTCACTTACAGCAACCCAAAGCTGGCACTTTATATCCGATGAAGCACTTTGACTGACATCATACGGCCTGCCAGCAACAGCTGGCAGGCTGGGGTGCGTTACAATACTGCTGATTTGACCATGCCAGCTTCCGCGTGTCCTGGGATGTTGCAGGCAAACTCAACGTTGTTGTCACCATGGAAATGCCACAGTAACTGTTTGGCTTTGCCCGGAGCAACCGTCACTGTACTGCCAGAATCATGAGCGTGGTTGCCCATTTTCTTCATCATCTCACGGTGCTTGAGTTGCTCTTGTGCTGAGCCTATTGAAAACTCATGGTCGATTTTCCCTTTGTTCATAACCACAAATTGGACTACGTCATTCGGTTCTATATCCACCTCTTTTTTGAATGTAATGCTCATATCATCGTCTAGGATCACGTGGACCACTTTGTCCGGTTTAGCACCTTTGGCAGGCATACCGACATCGGACATCTCGTCCATGTTCATTTGTGAGTGGTCCATCCCCTTCATATCGCCCATCATTTTCGAATGGTCCATACCTTCCATATTCATTTTGGAATGATCCATGGATGAGTGATCCATTTGAGCGAGAATTTGAGTGCTAGCCAGAGTCAGTGCAAGTGCCAGAATTGTTTTTTTCATCATTGTTTCCTTAAGTAGTAGGGTGCCCCGAAGCACTGAGCTACGGGGACATGGTTCTATGGTTATGAGTGACGTGAGATTTCTCTTTGTTTCCACAATTTGAAAATGGCCGGTAGTACCAGAAGCGTGAGTAGCAGCGCCGATGCCATTCCACCAATCATAGGGGCGGCGATTCGTTGCATGACTTCAGAGCCCGTACCTTCGCCGTACATGATTGGCACAAGACCTATGATGACGGTCAGAACTGTCATCATCACAGGTCGAACTCTGAGACCTGCGCCGTCTCGTATCGCCATCGACAGATCATCGGAAGTAATGGCGTGATTCTGCTCTTGGGCATCCAGCTTTTTGTAGTGCCAGGCTTGGTTGAGATACACCAGCATGATGACGCCAATTTCGACGGCGACACCCGCGAGAGCAATAAAGCCGACCCCAACGGCAATCGAGAAGTTATAGCCGAGGTAATGCATCAGCCATAAGCCACCCACCATGGCGAGAGGGAGAGTCATCATTATGATCAGCACTTCGCCAATGCGACGGAAGCTGAAGTAAAGCAGCAGCATAATGATCGCCAGCGTAATCGGTACCACGACACTCAAGCGCTCTTTCGCGCGTTCCATATATTCGTACTGCCCCGACCAAGCCAGAGAATAGCCAGCGGGCAGATTGAGCTGATCAGCCACGACTTGTTGCGCTTCTGCAACGTACGAACCGAGATCTCGTCCATCGATATCAACGAATACCCAGCCATTAGGGCGAGCGTTTTCTGTTTTGATCATCGGTGGGCCGTCTTCGTAACGAATATCAGCAACATCAGCCAGTGCGATACGAGCGCCATTTGGAGTAACCAGAGGTAGGTTCTGTAGTTTCACCACTGAATCACGGTAGTCCTGCGGGTATCGAACATTAATCGGATAGCGTTCCAGCCCTTCTATGGTTTCCCCAACGTTCATGCCTCCCACCGCAGTGGAAATCACGCGTTGCACATCTTTTATATTGAGGCCGTAGCGAGCGGCAGAGCGACGCTTAATATTGATAGTGACGTATCGTCCTCCAGCGACACGCTCAGCATAAACAGACGCCGTACCATTGACCTGATTGAGAATAGGCTCCAGTTCTGCCCCGATTTGTTCAATGACGTTAAGGTCAGGGCCTGCAATTTTGATCCCAATAGGCGTTTTAATGCCAGTTGCCAGCATGTCGATGCGGGTCTTGATTGGCATGACCCACGCATTGGTTAGCCCGGGGAACTGCACGAGATCGTCAAACTCTTTGCGCAGCGATTCGGTGGTTACGCCTTCACGCCATTGTTCGCGAGGTTTCAGCTGTATGACGGTTTCAATCATGGTCAGTGGTGCTGGGTCGGTTGCGGTTTCGGCTCGTCCGATTTTCCCCCATACCGTCTCAACCTCAGGGACGCTCTTAATCAACTTATTGGTTTGCTGTAACAGCTCGCGTGCTTTACCAATTGAGATGCCCGGATAGGTGGTCGGCATGTACATCAAATCACCCTCATCGAGTGGAGGAATGAATTCGCTGCCAAGCTTACTGGTTGGATAGTAAGCCGATGCCATAAGTCCCATCGCAATGACGATCATGGTTTTAGGGTAGTTCAGGCTCAGGTTGAGCAAGGGTTTGTAAAGCGAGACTAACCCTTTGTTGACTGGGTTTTTGTGTTCTGGGAGCACTTTGCCACGAATGAAATAGCCCATCAGAACAGGCACTAGCGTAATCGCTAAGCCAGCAGACGCTGCCATGGCGTAGGTTTTGGTAAATGCCAGTGGTGAGAACATTTTCCCTTCCTGACCTTCCAAAGCAAACACAGGAACAAAGCTCAACGTGATGATTAGCAGAGAAAAGAACAGCGGTGCGCCGACTTCCTCTGCAGCCTTGCCAATGACTTGCCAGCGATTCTTATCGGTGAGTGGAGTGCGTTCAATGTGCTTGTGAACGTTTTCTATCATCACGATTGCGCCATCGACCATGGCTCCAATGGCGATGGCAATACCGCCCAATGACATGATGTTGGCGTTAATCCCTTGCCAGTGCATGATCACAAACGCAGTCAGAATACCCACCGGTAAGCTCAAAGCGATTACCAGAGATGAGCGGATATGGAACAGGAACAAAGCACAGACAATCGCAACCACGATGAACTCTTCAGCCAGTTTCTTCCATAAGTTTTCTACCGCAGAGTCGATCAACGTAGAGCGGTCATACGTTGGTACGATTTCGACGCCCTCAGGCAAGCTGCGTTGCAGCTCGGTCAGTTTGGCTTTGGTTTTGGCGATCACTTCACTGGCATTTTCTCCGAAGCGCATCACGATCACGCCACCAACGGCTTCCCCTTCACCGTTGAGCTCAGAAATACCACGACGCATTTGTGGGCCAAGGTTAATATCCGCGACATCACCCAACAGAAGCGGGGTGCCTTTTTCGGTTACCTTAAGTGGCAGTGAGCGGATATCTTCGATGCTAGTCAGGTAACCTGTGGTGCGCACCATGTGTTCGGCTTCAGCGACCTCAATCACGGAGGCACCTGTCTCCTGATTGCCGTTTTGAATTGCGTTGTTTACCTGCTGTAATGTCAGGTTGTAAGCACGCAGTTTGGCGGGGTCAATCTGGACCTGATACTGCTTGACCATGCCACCTACAGTGGCAACTTCCGATACTCCATCAACGGTTTGCAGTTCGTATTTGAGGAACCAATCCTGCAAGCTACGTAACTGGGCTAAATCATGTTGTCCGGTTTTATCCTGAAGAACATAGCTGTAAACCCAGCCAACCCCAGTGGCATCAGGCCCCAGCGTTGGTTTGGCATTGGATGGCAGGTTTGGTGCGACTTGGCTGAGATACTCCAGCACGCGCGAGCGGGCCCAGTACATATCAGTGTCATCATTAAAGATGATGTAGACATAGGAATCCCCAAAGAAAGAGTATCCCCTGACGGTTTCTGCACCGGGTACAGCCAACATGGCAGTGGTTAATGGGTAAGTGACCTGATCCTCGACCACCTGAGGTGCTTGACCCGGATAGCTGGTTTTGATGATAACCTGAACATCCGATAAGTCAGGAATCGCGTCCACAGGTGTGTTTTTTACACTGTAAAGGCCAGCAAAAACAATAGCTAAAGTGGCAATCAATACTAGAAGTCTATTACTGATTGACCAACGGATAATTGCATTGATCATCGTTAGCCCTCATCCGTTGCCAATTGCTTGAGCAGGTAATCTGCACCTTGTCGTTCAACTAGAAATCGAACGCGCTGGCCTTCCTCAAAACCCGATAGGTCCACTTCATCGCCAACGGAGAAGTTCATCTCACCGGCCTGCCAGTTCCACTCCGCGACAGGGAGATGGTTTAAGGTGATCATGCCAAAGTCGGCCATCAGCATAGAAATATCGCCTTGCAACCAAAGCTCACCAGCAACGACAGAGTCATCCACTTTGTAGTCGACAATTTCGTACTGTCCAGACTCGGTTTTTTGCATTTCAAACTCTATGCTTTGACCTGTTGTGAATGCACTCGCATCGACGTCTTTAGCGAGAGTAAAATTCATGACCATGCCCGGCCAATCCCATTCAGGTACTGGCTGGTGGTTGATCGTCAACATGCCATGATCAGCCATGACGTCGGTGATCTCTCCCTTCGCCCAAACGGTCTCCTCATCTGGTTCAACACCATTAATGCGCGCAAGGTCGGCAGACTGGCTGGATTCAGAGTCGAGCATAAAGTGTGCGGAAGTCACCACTTGATCGTCTTGGGTTAAGCCCTGCAACACTTCAACCCGATCTCCGGCTTCACGGCCTGTTTCGATGCGAGCAGAGCGGTATTTTCCTTGGCCTTCTGCCAGAACGATGCGAGCCATGCCGCCAGAGCGTATTACCGCAGATTTAGGAATAGTCAGTACTGACTCTTCGCTAACAGGTTGAAGAGCAATGTTGGCGAACATATTGGGCTTGAGCTCGCCATCTGGGTTAGGGAATTTAAGTCTGACGCGCAGAGTACGAGTATTAGGATCAAGAATCGGGTAGACGTAGTCGACCTTACCCTGCCATTCGTTGCCCGGAATCGCATCTAATGTCATCGAGGCTTCACTGCCAGCTTTAATCCATTGCGCCTGACGCTCGAACACTTCTGCGTCTACCCAAACATTGTTCAGTGGGCCAGCGCTGATCACTGCTTGCGCGGGTGACAAATAACCCCCTTCGCGAATGCTCAAACTTGCAATCACACCGTTAGCTGGTGCCTTTATTTCAATGTTTTGTGACGCTTTACCGCGTTTTAGAATCGCTTTAATCTGTGCGCGGTCTACACCTAGTGTCACGAGTCGTTCAGTGGCACCTTTGACTAAGCCGGTTCGGCCTGTTCGGGAGGCATTAAGTAACTCTTCCTGCGCTTTCACCAACTCAGGTGAATAGAGCGTAAACAGCACATCGCCTTTGTTGACTTTTTCACCGATCGCATTGATGAACAGTTTTTCAACCCAACCCGCGACGCGTACGTTGGTTTGCCACAGCTGGCTTTCATCAAACGCGATGTAACCGACCGTTTCAATACGGGGCGAGAGAGGTTCTAGGGTTACGGGTTCGGACTTGACGCCGAGGTTGTTTTCTACCGAAGGATCAATCGTAATGGTTCCGGGCTCATCTTGTTCTCCCGCCATGTCTTCGGCGTAAACTGGAATTAAGTCCATGCCCATTGGTGACTTACCGGGCTTATCTCGCTTGTAGTTCGGGTCCATCGGAGCAACCCAGTAGAGAGGTTCAGCAGAATCAGACTCCGCTTTGGCGTCCATTCCCATGCTAGATCCGGCTAGGAAATGATTAGCGGAATAGCCCAGTGCGCCTCCTACCAACAGAGCGATAGCAGCGATTTGTAATGTTTTCATGTCAGATACCTTATTCTTGTTCGCTTTGAGCCAAAGTGACTGGCTCAACTTGATAATCAAAACCGTCCAGTAGGGCAGCTAAGTTGCTGTTCACAATGTTTAAATCTGCAATCAGACGTTGCTGTTCGAGTTGCAGAGCAAGTTCATCGGCAGAGGCTGTAATGACATCGTTAAACTGAGACGTGTTGTTCTGATAACCTCGCTCAACCGCACGAATTCGTGCGTTGGCCTGAGGAAGAAGGGTGGACTGATACCGTTCTAGTCGTTGGGCTAAATTGCTTCGGTCGACAAGCAAGGCGTTGACTTTGGCATTCATCTGAGCCAGTAACGTGTCTTTCTGGGACTTGGCCGCGCCGACCTGATATTGGGCCGCAGCGAGATTTCTGTCCTGACGGTTTCCCGTGAACAGAGGAATGTCCATGGTCAGATAGGCACTGACTAGGTCTGATGCAGGTTCTCCCATCATGCCGTTGGCCTGACGGTAGGCGTACATGACTTCAACGCCAAACTGAGGTTGGTAAGCCTGCTGTGCAATTTCAACCTGAGTTTCGGAAGTGGATATAGTTTGGCTGGCCATTTTTACCATTGGGTGCAGGCTGATCTGCTGATAATACTCGGAGCTTGCTAGGTTCTCGTTCAGCTGTTGGTCGAGCTTGGCCCAGTTAAGTTGATTGGATGCGCTGACGTTCTGAATCTGTTCAGACCAATTGGTTCCCAACCATTCTGAAAGCTGGGCCATCAAGCGCTGTTGCATCTGCTGATTAGCCTGAAGCTTCTCATCCAGTTTGCTCACTTGAAGCTGAGCATTGAGCAGATCCTGAGCTTCACTTTTACCAATCGAATAGTTGGTCTGAATGAAGTTTTCCATTTCTTTGAGCAAACGACGGTTTTCCAGCATGATGGTTTTCGCCTGCTGCTGATAACCCAGTTCAAGCCAGAGTTGGGTCATGCTGTTAATGACGTCCAATTCTCGAGCATCGATTTGTAAACCGACGCCATCCGCTTGTTGATTGCTTTTCTTTTGTTGTAACTCCAGTGTCGAGCCACGCTCAAATTGTTGCATCAATCCGACGGAAATGTTCGTCATCGGATCTTCGTCGAATTTGAAGCTGTCTACAGGTAGGCCACCGAAGCTAACTTTGATTTTGGGGTCCATAAGCGTGGCACTGGCAACGCCGGTTTCGCGCAAAGCTTGTGACTGAGCAAAATATTGCTTTCGATTGCTGTCGTTGTTGAGTGCCATGCTGATCAATTGTGATAGCACAGCTTGCGGCTGGTGAGTCTGCTCTTGCAAGTTGCTTGCTGATACAGGCGCGAACCAGACCGCGGCGCTGACAGAAAGCGCCAGAATCCTTGGTTTGATTTTCACTTTATTGTCCGTTTCCGAGTGCCTGACAGGCACGAAAAACCATCTCCCAAAGCAATAGGCTGGGAGTCGATAATAGAGAACGGATTACGCTATCGGAGGGCGATAGAGTGAGCTTAAACGGGTAATGACCTGACCTTGGACATCTGAATGGATCAGAGCCAACTGAGTTGAGATTAGTAGAGGTTTATCAGTTCGGGGAATGGGGGCGAAAACCGTTGCACACATCACGCTACAACAGTTATGAACCATCTCTTCGCTGGTTTCACAATGGTCTGATGGAATTGAAGAATCTGTCAGCGCTGAGCTCATGTTCATTGCCATGCCACAGTGAACCTGCTTGCTACCGGAATCGCTGAGCATTTCGAACGTCATTAGGGTTTCGCTAGTAGCAAAACTGGATACCAACATGGCGCTCATGCTGATAAATAGAATCCAGTATTTACGAATCGAAGGGAAGCCCATACGTAACCTAAAATGACGATAACTCGGCTAGCATAAAGCTTCCCCTAGGGGGAAGGTCAAGCGGTGTATTAGGATTCTGCCGTCGCTTCTAAATTTAAAATGGACTGTTTGATTTGCTCAGGTAAGTTTGCTTTGCAGTTGTTTTTAAAATCAAACATCACACAGGTGGCGCGCCCTACGGTACTGACTTTACCGACTTTCTTGCTCACAACCTGATACTCCATAGTGAATCTGTCTTCCTGAATGTCAACGACTTTAGACCCTATCATCAGAGTGTCTGGATAGGTGATGGGCATTTTATAGCGGCAGCTTGTTTCGCCCAATACTGGGCCGATATGGCTTTGGCTTAGGTTGACGAGAAGATTGATGTGCTCAAAGTAGTCGAGTCTTGCGGTTTCAAAGTAGCGAAAGTAAACCACATTATTGACGTGTTGCAGAGCATCCATTTCACCCCAAGCGACCGGAATTTCTGTGATGACAGGAAAGCCTTTTAGTAACGATTCCATGCGTGTTCCTTGCATTGGTTTTTAGAAGAGCTTTTATTCTAATGCTGAATCAAGTGGTTTGGTGAAAATGTTATCAAAATGTGATCTTTAATAACTAAGTCAATACCCGTCTTTACTTATACAGATCAGAGGAGTAGGTTTTAAGGAGGTAACCTGATGGAGGATCTGCAATGACCGCACCCGATGGTTTTAATCTCGCCAAAGTCGATAAGCGTACTGACTGGACGCCAGAGTTATTCAGTTTACGCCTTACTGGCGCCCCTCTCACCTTTAAAGCGGGCCAATTTACTAAGCTTGCACTATATGACGATGATGGCCAATTGGTCAGCCGAGCGTATTCAGTCGTCAACGCACCACTCAACAGCAGCGATATGCTGGAATTTCTGATTGTATCCAACCCAGAAGGTAAGCTGACTCCAAAGCTTCAGCAGTTGAAAGAGGGGGATTCTATCTACGTAGGAACTACTGCCTACGGGGATTTAATTTTGAGCTCCATCCCTAAACCGACTCAAGACTTATGGCTGCTTTCAACGGGGACAGGAATCGGTCCTTTCTTGTCTTTACTTGATGATATTAATGTTCGCCCGGGGTATGAAAAGATTGTTTTGGTACATGGTGTGAGGCATGAAAAAGACTTAGTGTATCGATACTTGATTGAGCAGTTAGTTGAACAATATGAGGGGCGTTTGGTTTATGTGCCTGTCGTGTCAAGAGAGCAGTGCCCTAATGCCTTGTATGGCCGCATTCCTCAGCTGTTGGATCAACGTGAAATTCAAGAAAGAGCGCAGGCAGAGCTCACTCAGGAGAACAGTTTTGTCATGCTGTGCGGAAACCCAGAAATGATCAAAGAGACCACCAAGACTCTGCAAGGGTTTGGGTTAGAAAAATTCCGTCGAGCGACAGGCGGTAATATTACTTTTGAGCGCTATTGGTAGGGCTCAATTATCGTAGGGAACTTGTTTGAGTTTCCACATTTCAACCGTGTGCTTGGTTTTATCGCATAACCCAAGCAGGATTTGATATTTAGGATCGTAAGGTTCGCCAATGTATGTTGTTCTGATCAACTCATTGGTTTTTAAATCCACTTGAGTGACAACTCGGCCTTTAAAGTTTTGGAAGATCACAAACTGCTCGCTTTCATACACCATCTGCTCGCGATAAAACCAAAAGTTGTCAGCAGTATGGAGTAGACGACATTTCAAAGGTAAAGCGCTCGCATCGACTGTTGGTGCGGGCGTTGTCAGCAATAGCAAGTGCAAAAGTAAAGGGCTCATCTCTCCCTCCTTTACCACCTCTCAAATTAACTTAAGTATAGGTAAGAGACTTTATTTTGCTGATCTAGGTTGGCAGGTAAAACAAAGGCCCTGAAAGGGCCTTCGAAAAAAGATTGATTTGCAATCTGAGATTAGAAAATCAGATGAGCAATACCGGCAATCACAGGCAGTGTGATTAAGGTACGTAGAATGAAGATGGCAAACAGTTCAAAGATGTTCACTGGGATACGGCTGCCAAGTAACAGCGCACCAACTTCAGACATGTAAATCAGCTGAGTGACAGACATAGCAGCAATAACGAAACGTGTCATTTCGTTATCAATAGACGACGCTAGAATCGCTGGGATAAACATATCAGCAAAACCAACCACGATAGTTTCAGAGGCCGCTGCCGCTTCTGGGATGCCTAATAGCTCAAGGAATGGGATGAACGGTTGACCTAGGAAGCTAAACACCGACGTGTACTCAGCAATCACTAGAGCAATCGTACCTAGGCCCATTACTACAGGCAGCACGCCAAATACCATGTCTACCGCGTTACGCACGCCTTCACCAAAGACATCTTTAAATGATTTTACTTGGCTCGCTTTTGCTAGTGCCAGCTCCATACCCCAAGACACGCTTGTATGGCCTGCAGGAATAGCATCGGCATCTTTTGCTGGTTCAGTACCATCGATGAAAGCGTCTTTCTTCATGCTTAGAGGAGGCAAGCGAGGAATGATGATCGCTGCCACAATACCCGCCAGACAGATTGCACCGTAGAAGGGTAGGAACAAGTGTTCCAGTTCAACCTGAGCAAGAACGACTAAGCTGAACGTGATGGATACCGCTGAGAATGTGGTACCCACGACAGCCGCTTCGCGCTGTGTGTAGAATTTGTTTTCGTATTGCTTGCTGGTCAGCAGGATACCGACTGAGCCATCGCCAAGCCAAGAAGCCATACAGTCTATAGCACTACGACCAGGTAAGTTAAACACTGGGCGCATCACTTTACTTAGCAGCGTGCCAAACAGCTCTAGCAAACCAAAGTTAAGTAGCAGTGGGAGCAGTAGACCTGCAAAGATGAATACTGAGAATAGCGTTGGCAGCAAACCTTCTAGTACTAGGCCGCCAGTATTTTCTTCCCATACGGCTTCAGGGCCAACTTGGAAGAAGGTCATCGCAACAGCAAGACCACCAATAACACGCACTGCCAGCCAAAG
Organism: Vibrio coralliilyticus; assembly: GCF_024449095.1. Lineage (NCBI taxonomy): Bacteria > Pseudomonadati > Pseudomonadota > Gammaproteobacteria > Vibrionales > Vibrionaceae > Vibrio > Vibrio coralinecrosis. The sequence continues at coordinate 1,297,573 of NZ_CP024628.1, read as the reverse complement.
AGAGCTTGGGTTAAATAGGCTGTTCAAAAATGGGTTGTTAGCAATAAATGCAGGGTTCTTAATACGGCATAACAATGATGTTGCTGCCATAAACAAGATGATAGACGTGACCATGCCTACAAGGTGATCACCAAATACAGCTTGGATGGATTTTGCCAGTACGGCGACTGGAATGGTGATATCACCGTCATAGCTAATCGGCGCCATGAAAAGAAACAGACCCAGTAAAGAAGGGATAAAGAACATCCAAAAGTTGCCTTTACCTTTCGTCTGTTTGATAGATTGAGCGTTATTCTGCATTACAATTCTCGTGTTACTACTAGTCAATATGATAGGCCAATCCACCTGGCATATATATTCACTATACATCTGCATTTAATCATCGGGCGCAAGCCTACTGTCTTTCGAATACCTTTGCAATACTATTCAATAAAAATCGCTAAATATTCATGATTAAATGTGCTATTTTCGTTCAATGGTGGATTTTTGTTTTGTTGATGTTAATTTGATTGAAATTATGTTGCAACCGTGAACTGTGTGTGGTCTTTATTTTTATTTTGAATAATAGAGGTGGGACTCATAAATTCGGTCTTGAGTCGCTAGGCAGGGCAAGGTGTTGAGCGTTTTTAGGTGAATTAAAGTGGGTAGAGAGAAAAATGTCGAAATCGGATAAATAGACATTTTGAGAGAATAAAGTCAGCGATTTAATGGTGAAAATAAAAAAACCGCCCAGTCAGGCTAGGCGGTTTTTACTCAGTTATCGCGCCGTTTTACTTGCCGCTTACCTGACCAAGTTTCAGCCAAGTATCAATCACAGTATCTGGGTTAAGTGACACTGAGCTGATACCTTGCTCCATTAGCCATTCAGCCAGATCATCATGGTCAGATGGACCCTGACCACAAATACCGACGTATTTACCAGCTTTAGTTGCAGCATCGATAGCCATTTGCAGCATGGCTTTAACAGCAGGGTTGCGTTCGTCAAACAGGTGAGCCACGTCGCCTGAATCTCGGTCTAGACCCAGCGTTAGCTGAGTCATATCGTTAGAACCGATTGAGAAGCCGTCAAAGTACTTGAGGAACTCGTCTGCCAGTACAGCATTAGACGGTAGTTCACACATCATGATGACTTTCAGGCCCTGATCACCACGGCGCAGATCGAACTTTGCAAGAAGATCGATAACCGATGCTGCCTCACTTGGAGTACGCACAAATGGGATCATGATTTCAACGTTCTTCAGACCCATCTCATTGCGAACACGCTTAATCGCCTGAGTTTCTAGCTCGAAACAGTCTTCAAATACAGGTGAGATATAACGTGATGCACCACGGAAGCCCAGCATAGGGTTTTCTTCATGCGGTTCGTAACCTTTACCACCAACCAGGTTGCTGTACTCGTTGGACTTAAAGTCAGACATACGAACGATGACGCGTTTTGGCCAGAATGCCGCAGCGATAGTCGCGATACCTTCAGTCAGCTTGCTGACGTAGAAATCGATAGGATTTTTATAGCCACGGATACGTTGAGTGATTTCTGCTTTTAGCTCGTCACTTTGTGCGTCGAAGTTCAGCAGCGCTTTCGGGTGAATACCAATCATCTTGTTGATGATGAATTCCAGACGCGCCAAGCCAACACCTTCGTTTGGAATCTGCGCGAAGTCGAATGCACGGTCTGGGTTACCGACGTTCATCATCACTTTAGTTGGTAGCAGTGGTAGTTCGTCAACCGCAGAACGCTTCACTTCGAAGTCCAGCTCACCTTGATAAACGTAACCTGTCTCACCTTCAGAACAAGAGACAGTAACGGTAGCGCCGTCTGTCAGCTTTGAAGTGGCATCGCCACAACCAACGATTGCTGGAATACCTAGCTCACGCGCGATGATGGCTGCGTGACAAGTACGGCCACCACGGTTGGTGACGATTGCCGAGGCCTTCTTCATTACTGGTTCCCAGTCTGGGTCAGTCATGTCAGTAACCAGCACGTCGCCATCTTGAACCAAAGACATTTGGTCTAGCGAGTCAACCAGACGTACTGGGCCAGAACCGATGCGCTGACCGATAGCACGGCCTTCGACCAAAACTTCTGCTTTGTTGTTCAGCTCGTAACGCTCAATCACGTTCTGTTCACTTTGAGAACATACGGTTTCTGGGCGAGCTTGAACAATGTAAAGTTTGCCATCAATGCCATCTTTCGCCCACTCGATATCCATCGGACGCTGGTAGTGCTTTTCGATGATCATCGCTTGTTTTGCCAGTTCTTTGATCTCTTCGTCATTAAGAGAGAACTGCTCACGCTCTTGTGCAGAGGTATCAATGATGTCGACTTGCTTACCAATTTCTTGGTTGGTCGAGTAGATCATCTTGATAAGTTTAGAACCGAATGTCTTCTTAACAATCGGATGCTGACCCGCCTCAAGCATTGGCTTGTGAACGTAGAACTCGTCTGGGTTTACTGCACCCTGAACGACCATCTCCCCTAGACCCCAAGAAGACGTAATGAACACAACCTGATCAAAGCCAGATTCAGTGTCTAAGGTGAACATAACACCTGAAGAGGCTTTATCTGAGCGCACCATGCGTTGGATGCCCGCAGACAGCGAGATACCACGGTGGTCAAAACCTTGGTGCACACGGTAGGAGATAGCGCGGTCATTAAACAGAGACGCGTAAACGTGTTTCGTTGCTTCAAGTACCGCATCAATGCCTTGAACATTAAGAAAAGTTTCTTGCTGGCCGGCGAATGAGGCATCCGGCAAGTCTTCAGCGGTTGCTGAGGATCGAACGGCGACTGAAAGCTCTGTATTGCCTTCAATCAGTTCTTGGTAGTTTTCTCGAATATCCTGCTCAAGATCAGCAGGGAAGGGAGCTTCTAAAACCCATTGACGGATGGTGGCACCTGTCTTACGCAGAGCTTCTACATCCTCAACGTCTAGTTCATCGAGCAGCTGGTGGATTCGTTCATCCAGACCTTCATAGTCAAGGAATTGGTTAAACGCGTAAGAAGTAGTCGCAAAACCATTCGGTACTGAAACGCCAGCATTCGATAGATTTGAAACCATTTCTCCAAGCGAAGCGTTTTTACCGCCGACTTTGTCGACATCTTCCATGGATAGGCTATTGAACCAGAGGGTGTTCTTTTGCATGTCTTTCTCCAGAAACATTGCAGCTTTGTAGGGAAAGGCAAACGATTACGCGTGGGCTCAAAAAATTTTAACAATTTTTCAAAGCTGTGGGGGACGTAACTGTCAGCCGGGTTTTATTATCGATATTATGGTGACCATCCTACTCAAAAGAATTTTAAAGTTTAAATAAAACATGCAAATTGATATTCAAAGTCGTGATGTATTCTATGTTTCTGACGGAACGGCCATAACATGTGAGACATTAGGCCATGTTGTTTTGGGTCAATTCCCGTTTAACGCTAACGAAAAAACGTTTCCGTTTGTCGAAAGTGAAGATAAATTGGCTGATCTTCTCAAAGAGATTGAGCTGTCTTACCAAGAGCACGGAGTGAAACCTTTAGTGTTCTTTTCCATCGTCATTCCAGAGATCAAGCAGAAGCTACTCGAGGCTCCCGCATTCGGTTATGACGTATTGGCGAGTATTGTCCAGCAGGTTAAGGACGATATTCAAATGGAGCCGAAGCCGAAGCTGCAGCGCTCACGGAGTGTGGGTAAAGATTCTGATACTTATTTTGATCGTATCGCAGCAATTGAGTACACCTTAGCGCATGATGATGGAATTACGCTTAAGGGGCTAGATAAAGCTGACATTATCTTATTGGGTGTATCGCGAAGTGGTAAAACGCCAACCAGCCTTTATATGGCGATGCAATTTGGCCTGCGAGTTGTGAACTATCCATTCATTGAAGAAGACATTCGTCGCCTAAGACTGTTGCCAGAATTCGAAATTCATCGCCATAAGTTGTTTGGCTTGACGATAGATCCTGAAAGATTGACGGAAATTCGCGAGAACCGTTTGGCAGGTAGTGAATATGCCAGCACCGAGCAGTGCATCAATGAACTCGAGAGCGTGGAGGCGCTATTCCGTAGAGAAGCGATTCCGTATATCAATACTTCATCGTTATCAGTTGAAGAGATTTCAACTCGTATCCTTGAGAAAGCAGGGTTAAGAAGACGTTTACTGTAAAATGAGTCGGCTTGTCGTTGGATCAGACAGTCTTCACTTGGTCTGACGTTCTCTCAAACCTTTATCGAGAATCCTTTTCAGCGCTGGCCCATGCTCATACTGCTTAGAAATCAGCATATAAAACTTATGCTTAGGCATATTTGGAATCGGCTTAGATTCAATGTCTTCACTGACGTAAGTAATTCCCCAAACGTTTCTAATGCCTTCCAGTATCTCTTGCCAAGACAGAATAACCTCGCATCGTTGTTCTTTGAGTTCTGTAACGAGTTCATGCATGTTGTGTGAGTATTGGTCAACATTGTTAAGCCAGAAATCGCCATAGTTGTAGCCGTGGATCCCACAGACCTTGTATTGCTCTAATTCTGCGACGCTATCAATGTTTAACCCCTGAGGGAATCTCGACTTTTTGTATAAGTAGTGGGGGGTGACGTGATAGTACCAAGTTGTATACAGGTAGTGCTTGGCACGCTCTTCTGAGTGTGAAGCGCTGACTGCAATTTGGAATTCACCGCTCTTCGCACCTTTAAGGCAACGGGTCCACGATGTCATAGTAAAATTGAATGTGATGTTTTGTGGCAGCAAAAGCTCATTAAGTACTTCGAGATCAAGGCCTTTGACATCTTCTCCATCTAGGTATGTATAGGGAGGCCAGTCAATAGAGTCGCCGCAGATACTCAGGTGCACATCACGTAACTCTATCGCCTTTGCTAGGGTGTTAGAGCTCATCAGAAGAATCAGAAGGCAAAAACAAACTCGTAAATTCATCGGGGTGTTTTCATTGTCACTGTTAAAGACAAGTATAGGCACCCCGAGAGGGTTTAAGCTACCTTGCGCGCTGAAACGGTCTTAGGTGTTGGCCGAAAACGTTAATCAGTGCGCCAATAACGATGAGTGAGCCGCCTAAATATGTCCAATAGGATGGGATTTCGTTAAACACCCAAGCGCCAAGCAGAGCTGAGAAAACAATTTGTACATAGGAATAGGCTGAGGCTTTCCCTGCGGCTTGAGTCTGCATCGCTTTGGTTAGCCCATACTGACCTATCTGAGTAAAGACGCCAACTAGGATCAGCATCATGGTCAAAAATAGACTTGGCCACACAAAATCATCGCCTATCAACATCAGAGAGGTTGGCAAGGCCATTAGTGGAAAATAGAAAATAATCACTGAGCTGTCTTCTGTTTGACTTAACTTTCGAACGATGACATAAGCAATAGAACTACCCATGGCTCCAAGCAGTGCCATCATCACGCTGAATAGCGGTAAGTCTGAGCTGGAACCGGCTTGCATGCTGGGTTGTACCATGACGCCTAACCCTAAAAGGCAAAGTGCGATGCAAAGCAGGGTAGAGAATTGAATACGCTCTTTTAGGAAGAAAACGCCCAATAATGCAGTAAATACAGGATGAACATATTGAAGTATGGTTGCTTCCGCGAGCGGAAGGGTTGTCACCGAATAGTAAACACACATGAGAGCGACCGTACCGACTGCACCGCGAAGCATTAACAAGGGCTTATTGTGCCCCCATACTGAAATTCGCTTGCGCTTGACATCCAAGTAACTGATCACCAAAGAAACTAGTGCCCGAGCAGCAACTATCTCAAACACGGGAATACCATAGTTGCTTACGTACTTCACGCAGGCTGACATCAAGGCAAAGCCAAGTGCAGAAAGCAACATAAAGCGCACCCCGACAGGAATGATAGAGAAAGTGGTATTCATAGAAAATAGGTCGCTAGCAGAAAGTAGAAGTCGAACTTTAACATATTTGCCAGTTTGAAAGCGTTAGGCAGATGAAAGAAGGGTTGGGATATAAAAAAGCGGCCGTTCAAGCCGCTTTAAAACCATTACTGTTTCTACTCTTGTATTTTAGTGGTCGAGGCTTGTCTGGTGTTCACTAATCAACATGTCCAGTGCAAGCTCCGCTTTTTCTTCCGCCACTGCGAAGCTATCTGCCTCATCAAATGCTTCGACGACTTCGTAGTAGCACTTCAGCTTAGGCTCTGTGCCTGATGGGCGAACGATGACGCGTGATCCGCCAGATAGTTGATAGATCAGAACGTCACTGGCTGGTAGGTCAATAGATTCAGTTTTTCCGTCTGCAAAGGTACGTGTTGAAGACTTCAAATCTTCAATCACTTCGACTTTACGGCCCGCGATTTGACTTGGCTGCGCGGCTCGAAGCTTATCCCCAACAGGTGGCGCTTTCGGATCCAGTGCAGTGCTATGTTGAGCGTTAATATACATGCCGTGCTTGCGATAAATGCTTTCCAATTGATCCCACACCGTTTTCCCCTGACTCTTTAACTCGGCGGTTAGCTGAGAGAAAGCGACCAGAGCAGACAAGCCATCTTTATCCCACACTTTATTACCCACGGTGTAGCCTAGTGCTTCTTCATAAGCGAACAAGAATTGCTTCTCTGCGGTTTGTTTTTGCATGGCGATATTGGTCAGCCATTTGAAACCAGTTAGAGTTTGGTAGTATTCAGCCCCATGAGAAAGCGCAATCTTCTTGAGTAGAGTGGAGGACACTATGGTGTTACCAATCAGTTGTTTGGTTGCATCAGTACGGTTCAGTAGGTAGTGACCAAAGAGAGAGCCCACCTGATCGCCAGTCAGCATCTGGTATTCGCCATCAGGTCGACGAGCAGCCACTGCAAAGCGGTCTGCGTCAGGGTCATTGGCGCAAGCGATGTCGGCGTTGTTAGCTTTTGCCAACGCGACCACCATATCCATGGCACCAGCTTCTTCTGGGTTAGGGAAGTTGACGGTTGGGAAAGCACCATCCGGTTCACGCTGCTCAGCGACACTGTAAACTTTGCTGAAGCCAGCATCTTTTAACAATGTTTCTGCCATATCAGCACCGACACCATGCATTGCGGTATAGGCAATGCCAACCGCCTCTGGCTGTTGATGATTAGCCAGCAGTGGGTTGTCATTCATCGTTTGACGATAAGTCTCGTAGTAGTCTTGTTTTAGCCACACGAGAAGATCATGCTTTTCTGCATCATCAAGATTCATCAGAGGGATGGGTTTTGTGGCGGCTTCGTCGATTTCTCCAGCAATACCCGAATCATGCGGTGGAATGATTTGAGCGCCATTTTCCCAATACACTTTAAAGCCGTTGTACTCGGGTGGGTTGTGGCTGGCCGTGACGACAACAGCAGCGGCGGCATTAAAATGACGAACACCAAATGCAGCGATAGGTGTCGCAGCTACATCGTGTGTCAGGTATACCTTGATACCTAAAGAGGTCAATACAGAGGCGGTATCATGAGCGAACTGTTTTGAATCTGGGCGTCCATCATACCCAATGACAACACCGCGTTTTTCCGCGTCTTGCACCTGTTGGGTGAGGTAGTGGCCAAGTCCAGCAGCAGTTTCCTGAATAACCAGTCGGTTCATGCGGTTTGGACCACAGCCCACTTTTCCGCGTAAACCTGCAGTACCAAACTCTAGCCTCTGACTGAATCTGTCTGTTAATTCTTGGTATTGCTCTTCATCAATTAAACGCTGAAGTTCTTCACGTGTACGTGGATCCGGATCTTTTTCCAACCAACGAGTAACTTGTTCCATCATAACTTATTTCTACCTTTGACTATTGTTATCCCAAGTGTATGACATTTGAGAAATAATGGATGGATATTAAATGATATTGATTATCACTTGCGAGAGCGCAATCGTTAAATCAAGTATTGTGATCAATCTTCAATTTAACCTGCTCAAATAAGCAACATTTCCATTAGCACTTTCTTGCACAATTCTTAAAGGCCAACTAGCTTTTATTAACATAACTATAACAAAATACGTCAAATTTGCTGTTTACAAGGAATTTTCCGCACCCATTTGCCCAATAGGACTTTTTTGTGTCATTTAGGCTTAGGGCGCCTTGACTAAATCATCAGAGATGATGCCTCAGGCAGAGGAGAGGTCTTTTGAAAAGATTACAGGTTTCACTGTGGCAACTGATCAATTTTTTGTTTGTTGGTTTTGCTACTTCAGTTAATGCTGAAGAAAACACCTTGAACATGACTAAAGGTGTGACAGGTATCAGTAATGAAGTCTATGACTTACACATGCTGATTTTCTATATCTGTTGCGCTATTGCTGTCGTAGTCTTCGGGGCCATGTTCTATTCCATGTACCATCATAGAAAATCAAAAGGGGCAGTGGCAGCCAACTTCCATGAAAGTACCAAAGTGGAAGTGATCTGGACGGTCATTCCTATTATCATTTTGGTTTTAATGGCGATTCCGGCAACGCGCACACTGGTGGCGATGGAAGATACTTCCCAATCCGATCTGACGGTCAAAATTACAGGTTCTCAATGGAAGTGGCATTACAGCTACTTTGGTGAAGATGTCGAATTTTTCAGCTTGTTAGCAACCAGCCAAAAAGCCATTGATGGTATAGAGGACAAAGGCGCACATTACCTTCTTGAAGTTGATAACCCTCTCGTGTTGCCAATCAATCGAAAAGTACGATTCCTCCTGACTTCCGATGATGTGATTCACTCTTGGTGGGTCCCTGATTTTGCAGTGAAAAAAGACACTATTCCTGGGTTTATTAATGAAGCATGGACACGTATTGATGAGCCTGGTGTGTATCGAGGTCAGTGTGCAGAGTTATGTGGCCGAGCCCACGGATTTATGCCAATTGTCGTTCATGCCATGGAAGAGGATAAATACGACGCTTGGTTGTTGGCGAAAAAAGCAGAGATAGAGAAAGCGAAACAAGAAGCTGCCGCCTCTTTGACCGCATCGCTGTCGCAAGAAGAATTGATGACGATAGGCGAGAAAGTGTATGTCGACCGATGTGCCGTCTGTCATCAGGTCAGTGGTGCGGGTATTCCGGGGGCATTCCCTGCAATCACTGGTAGTAAAGTCGTGAATGGTGATGTTTCGAATCACATTGATATCGTGGTCAATGGCCGATCAGGAACAGCGATGCAGGCATTTGCTAATCAGTTATCTGACAAAGAAATTGCCGCTGTCGTGACTTACCAACGTAACGGTTTAGGAAACAGTACGGGTGATGTGGTGCAAGCATCCGATGTGAATGCATTTAAGGCATCCAAGGAGGGACAATGAAAACGTCCAAACCTGAGTCAATGAATTCTGAATCAGTAAAATCAGCACCAGCGGCTGATGCCGAGTTAGGAAGAGCAAACAGTGCGATTGCCATTGATGAACACGATGATCATGAGCATCACGAAGCGCCTTCTGGCATAGCCCGCTGGATTTATTCGACCAACCACAAAGACATCGGGACGCTTTACCTTTGGTTCAGTTTCATTATGTTCCTGACCGGTGGAGCGATGGCGATGATCATTCGAGCTGAGTTGTTCCAACCCGGTCTGCAATTGGTCGAGCCTCAGTTCTTTAACCAGATGACCACAGTTCATGGTTTAATCATGGTGTTTGGTGCTGTCATGCCAGCCTTCACTGGCTTAGCCAACTGGATGATTCCGATGATGATTGGCGCACCAGATATGGCGTTGCCACGGATGAACAACCTCAGTTTTTGGATCTTACCTTTTGCGTTCTTAATCCTGATTGCTTCGTTATTTACCGAAGGTGGAGGCCCTGATTTCGGCTGGACATTCTATGCGCCGCTTTCTACGACTTATGGGCCTGACAGTACTGCGCTGTTTGTGTTCTCAGTTCACATTATGGGGATTAGCTCGATCATGGGCGCGATCAATGTGATTGTCACCATCGTCAATATGAGAGCGCCGGGGATGACTTGTTTTAAGATGCCTATGTTTGTTTGGACTTGGTTGATTACTGCTTTCTTGTTGATTGCCGTCATGCCTGTACTGGCAGGGGCGGTGACGATGGTGCTTACCGATAAGTACTTCGGCACATCATTCTTTGATGCCGCGGGTGGTGGTGACCCTGTTATGTTCCAGCATATCTTCTGGTTCTTCGGTCACCCGGAAGTGTACATTATGATTTTGCCATCGTTCGGTATTGTGTCGGCAATTATTCCTGCGTTCAGTGGTAAAAAGCTGTTTGGTTATCACTCGATGGTGTATGCCACTTGTAGTATCGCGCTGCTGTCATTCTTGGTTTGGGCGCACCATATGTTTACAACAGGGATGCCCGTGTTCGCCGAACTATTCTTTATGTATTGCACCATGCTGATTGCGGTGCCCACTGGTGTCAAAGTGTTCAACTGGGTGGCTACGATGTGGCGGGGCGCAATGACGTTTGAGACACCGATGTTGTTCGCCATTGCTTTCATCATTCTGTTTACCATAGGTGGGTTTTCTGGTCTTATGCTGGCGATTGTTCCTGCTGACTTCCAGTATCACGATACGTATTTTGTGGTTGCGCACTTCCATTATGTGCTGGTTTCAGGAGCGGTATTCTCGATTATGGCAGCCGCTTATTATTGGTTACCGAAATGGACGGGGCATATGTATGACCACAAGTTGAGCTTGTGGCATTTCTGGTGCTCAGTAATTTCGGTCAATGTCTTATTCTTCCCGATGCATTTCCTTGGCTTAGCTGGGATGCCACGACGTATTCCAGACTATGCGATTCAGTTTGCCGACATCAATCAGATAGTGTCGATTGGTGGTTTTGCCTTTGGTTTGTCTCAGCTCATTTTCCTCTGGTTAGTAATTAAGTGTATCCGTGGAGGAGAAAAAGCCGAGGCAAAACCGTGGGATCGTGCTGAAGGGCTGGAGTGGACAGTGCCAAGCCCAGCACCGCACCATACATTCTCTACCCCACCGAAAGTGGATTGAGGGAAGCGCTATGGATGGACAACAGCAATCCAATAACAGATTAACCTTAAAGCTGCTGGCAGCAGTGGTGGCGATGTTTGGCTTTGGTTTTGCTCTTGTCCCGTTATATGACGTGATGTGCGAAGCTTTAGGAATCAACGGAAAAACCAATACTGAGTCTGCGCTACAGCCACAGGGTATGGTTCCTGACACATCACGTCTTATTCGAGTTGAGTTTATGGCACACAGAAATCAGGGTATGCCTTGGTTGTTCGAACCTAAGCAACAGTCAATGGATGTACATCCCGGAGAAGTGATTCAGACGGCCTACATAGCAACAAACCAGTCATCCATAGCAACGATTGGCCAAGCCGTTCCTTCGGTATCACCGGGCATGGGGGCGTCATATTTCAACAAAATCGAATGTTTCTGCTTTAATCACCAACCACTGGAAAGTCAGGCCAAGGCCGAGATGCCTTTAATTTTCTACATTGAGCCAGATATTCCGGAGTCGATTCATACATTAACGCTGTCGTATACCCTCTACGACATTACGGATAAGGTTCCACGACCCGTTGAAGTAGCACGAATGGAACCGAGTGGCGACCTCACACAGCAAGGAGCTAAGCCATGAGTTCAAAACATCAATCATATTATGTTCCCGCTCAAAGCAGCTGGCCAATTGTCGGAGCGGTTGCGCTGTTTCTTATCGCGGTTGGCGCGGGGATCACGGTGCAGAACATGGCCGAAGGTGGAGAAGGCAGTATCTTCGGTAAGTTGATTCTTCTGGCTGGATTCCTGTTCCTGCTCTATATGTTTGCGGGCTGGTTTAGCAATGTGATTACCGAGTCGATGACGGGTAAGTATTCTGAGCAAATCTCTCGCTCTTTCAGGCAAGGGATGAGCTGGTTTATCTTCTCTGAAGTGATGTTCTTTGGCGCCTTTTTCGGAGCACTGTTTTATGCACGCATGATTTCCGTTCCTTGGTTAGGTGGGGCGAGCAATAATGCCATGACTCATGAAGTTTTGTGGCCCGCGTTTGAAGCACTTTGGCCGCTGACGACCACCCCCGATGGTGTCACAACGACAGCGATGGGATGGCAGGGAATTCCGTTGATTAACACCCTGATTCTTCTGACTTCCTCTATCACTTTGCATATGGCCCATACGAGTCTTGAGCAGAACAAACGTATGGCGCTCATTGTATGGCTAGAAATTACGATTGTTCTGGCTGGTTTTTTCCTTTATTACCAAGGTGTTGAGTATGCCCATGCCTATCAGGACCTGAATCTTACTCTGCAATCCGGAATATATGGCAACACTTTCTTCTTATTGACTGGCTTCCACGGCATGCACGTTTTCTTAGGGACGACATTCCTAATCATACTGCTCGCCCGTGTGGCAAAAGATCATTTTACTCCTAAGGATCACTTCGCGTTTCAGGCAGGCAGCTGGTACTGGCACTTTGTCGATGTGGTTTGGCTATGTCTGTTTGTCTTTGTTTATGTGCTGTAGGTGTGTGCGCCCTTAGTAAGGGCGGACATTAGGTTCAATAAAACCTGTAAGAAGGGCGGCGATCAATAACACAACCGCGAGTGCAGAGAGGAACACCCGTCGGCCAAGGTAATAACTCATAGGCTTATCTTGGCGAGGCTCCTCATCACTTTCAGGTTGAGGCCCTTTCACCATTTCGAGCATCGCTCTTGCGAGGTTTACGATGATAAACAGTAGTAACACTACCAACAGCGATTTGAAGATGAATACCATAAAGTCTTCCTTATCCGTTCAGATGAAGTCGTACTCGTTTTGGGTTGGTCTGTTATTAACTGTGGTTGCCTTTTCTATTTTGGTCAACTTAGGCCTTTGGCAACTATCTAGAGCAGGAGAAAAGCAGCAAATGGAGCAGTTTTTGGATGCACGAGAACAGGCTCCTGCAATCGATATTACGCAGCTAAACGTTACCGAGAACCGCTATCTTACAGGTATGCGTGTTACCGCTGAATTAAGACCCATCGAGGGAAAGTACCTATTGCTCGACAATCAAACCTATCAAGGTGAAGTCGGTTATTTGGCTTATCAGCTTATGGAGTTTGGGGTTGATCGCGCGGTTTTGGTGGAACGTGGCTTTATTCCTTCAAAGGGCCAGCGAGACAACTTGCCCAACGTTGATTGGCTGAACAGCCCACTAAAATCAGAAGCGAGAGTTTACCAGCGTTCTTCGAATCCGCTGAGTGATGAGCTGTATATTGAGCCGGGTGTTCCGCATCGAATTCAAAATCTCAATATTGCTGAACTTGAACAATATTGGCAGCACCCAATAGAGCCTTACATTTTACAGCCCCGCACGTCAGATTGGCCCTATGGGCAGCCTTGGAAACCTGTCCCGCTGGGTTCCGCTAAACACACAGGATATGCCGTTCAGTGGTTTAGTATGGCCGTGGCCCTAGTGCTGTTGAGTGGCTGGGTTTTTATCAGAGCATTAAAACAAGGAGGTCAGGATGGCTAATCCAGTTACAAGAGGCAGAATCATTCTGGTTGCCTTGGTACTAATGTTTGCTTTGCCCGCAGTCATTGCCAAGACATTTCTCGCCAATCATTGGTATGAGTCTGGCGTGACAAACAAAGGCCAATTGATTGAACCAAAGCAAAGCTTTGACGGGCTTGGAATCAGCAACCCTTATGCAAGCGAGCAATGGCAGTTGGGGTATTTGATTCCGCAGCAATGTGATGAATTCTGCCAGAAGCAGGTGTACTTGCTGGGTCAAAGTCATTTAGCACTGGGTAAATATCAGAGCCGCGTGGCGCCTGTGCTGCTTGTCTCTGAGCTCAGCGATACTTCGGTACTGGAAAAGGGTGGGTTTGAAGCCATCAAAGTGAATCAAGCCTTCCATCAGGTTGTGTCTGATTTTGAGTACGTCATTGTCGACCCATTGGGCCAATTGGTGATGCGTTATCCCAAAGTGGAATCACAAGACGATTTGGTCCGCCAAAGCAAAGATGTACTAGCGGACTTAAGGAAGCTACTTAAGTTATCAAGAGTAGGCTAACAGCAGGGAAGGAGTTTGGTTATGGGATTGACCAATTTAGTTCGCCTAAGTCTCGTATTAACGTTCATCGTCATCATGCTTGGTGCCTATACCCGATTGGCTGATGCTGGACTAGGATGTCCCGATTGGCCGGGATGTTATGGTCAGCTGACCGTACCTAACGATCAACAAGAAATAGCACTGGCAAAATCCTTGTATCCAGAGCTCACTGTTGAAGCGAATAAAGCTTGGCTGGAAATGATCCACCGCTATTTTGCGGGCACGCTGGGTTTATTGGTGTTTGCTATTTCATTTCGAGTAATTAAAGAGAAGTCGTTGCCTTATGGTCTACCGATTGTGATCTCTTTAGTGGTGGTTTTTCAGGCGCTCTTGGGTATGTGGACGGTAACCATGAAGTTGATGCCACTGGTGGTGATGGGGCATCTTCTTGGCGGGTTTACACTGTTTTCTCTACTTGCACTTCTGTATTGGCGGCTACTTGATCGCAAGTCACATATTGAAGCAGTCCCTCATGTATCTAGTTGGTTAAAGTTTCTCGCCCCTGTCACTTTGTGTTTTGTTGTTATTCAAATAGCTTTGGGCGGCTGGACGTCGTCTAACTACGCCGCCTTAATGTGTACAAGTTTACCTGTATGTGAAGGGAACTGGACAGAGCATCTGGATTTCGACCGCGCTTTTCAGTTGATACAACCCAAGCAAGAAACCTACGAGTTTGGCACATTAGACTATGGCGCTCGAATGACCATTCATGTGACACACCGATTCGGTGCTGTGCTGGTGGCCCTGTTGTCCATCAGTTTACTTTGTGCGTTGCTATGTGCCAGAAATCCTAAGCTAACAAGTGCCGCTTTCAAAGTGGGTGTGTTGCTGATTCTACAAATCAGTTTAGGTATTGCTAATGTCCTACTTAGCTTACCGCTTGTGGTGGCGGTTGCGCATAACCTAGTCGCCGCTTTGTTGCTGCTTTCAGTCCTCCATGTCAATTATCTGCTGCGACAGAAAGTCACTGCTAATGCCCATTCCACTCGATTTTTTCGTAAGGAGAGTTCGCGATGAGTAATTCTATCAGTCACATTTCTGAACAAGACCGATCGTTATGGCGAACCTACCTCACTCTGACTAAGCCGAAGGTGGTTGCTTTAATGCTGCTTACGGCTCTGGTCGGTATGTGCTTGGCGGTGCCAGGATCACTACCTGTGCAACAGTCGGTTTTTGGTATGCTGGGGATTGCCTTGATGGCAGGCTCTGCTGCAGCGTTTAACCACCTGATTGACCGACGAATTGATGCAGTTATGGCTCGAACGTACAAGCGACCTCTGCCATCTGGTGAACTCAATGTGCGCAATGTGTTTGCGTTTGCCACTGGAATCGGGCTCGCTGGATTTGTGGTCTTGTATGTGTGGGTGAATGCGTTGACGGCTTGGCTGACTTTTGCCAGTTTGCTGGGTTATGCCGTTATCTATACCATGTACTTAAAGCGCGCTACGCCACAAAACATCGTCATTGCAGGGATTGCTGGTGCGATGCCGCCATTACTTGGTTGGACGGCTGTCACAGGTGAAATGCATGCCAATGCCTGGTTACTTGTGATGATTATCTTTATATGGACCCCTCCTCATTTTTGGGCATTAGCGATTCATCGCAAAGAGGATTATGCCAAAGCCGATATACCAATGCTGCCTGTCACGCACGGTGAGGAATATACAAAAACATCAATACTGCTTTACACCGTATTGTTACTTATCGTTTGCCTGTTCCCTGTATTGGTTGGGATGGCAGGAGTTTTCTACCTAGCCTCCGTAACAATACTGTCTGCACTGTTTGTCTATCACGCTTGGAAGCTGAAATTTGGTACTGACGAGAAGCAAGCCATCAAAACATTTAAGTTCTCTATTTGGCATCTGATGTTGCTGTTTTCAGCGCTATTAGCCGAGCACTATTTGATTTGAGAGAAGTACCTGTCTAGCCATTTGCTTGATGTTTTAATGAATGACGCTCAAGCCTTTTAAACAAGGCGGAAAGCGTCAGGCAAAATATCAGGTAAGTGGCGCCTACAATTAGCCAAATTTCAAAGATAAGGCCGGAGGAATTTGCCATCTCTGTGCCAACGAAAGTCATTTCCTGAATTGAAATCAGTGACACAATCGAGGTATCTTTGACCAGTGAGATGGCTTGTCCGGCAAGTGCAGGAGTAATTGCGGCTAATACCTGTGGGGCGATTACCAAACGGTACTTAGCCCAAGTGGACAGCCCTAATGCGTCCGCGGCTTCCCATTGTCCTTTTGCTATGCCAGCCAAACCTGAACGTACTATTTCAGCAACATAAGCAGAGGAAAGGATCCCGACACAAAGTACGCCAGACAGTAGATTTTCCCATAGGGACTTAGGCCCGA
Source organism: Vibrio coralliilyticus (assembly GCF_024449095.1). Classification (NCBI taxonomy): domain Bacteria; kingdom Pseudomonadati; phylum Pseudomonadota; class Gammaproteobacteria; order Vibrionales; family Vibrionaceae; genus Vibrio; species Vibrio coralinecrosis. Next base: position 1,281,253 of record NZ_CP024628.1, on the reverse strand, counting down.
ACAACATCGACTGCAACGCATTCGCCTCTCCGGAGTACTCCCTTAGAACTCCTTCCAACCCGATAGCGGGAATGAGCTGATTTGAGATAAAAAAGTAGAAGATAAACACAAAGACCAGCGGGGGAATATTTCGGATTAACTGGATATGCACATTAGCCAGTGAACGAAATACGTAAATGGAAGAATGCCTAGCTACACCAATGAGTGTTCCCAGGGTTAGTGCCAGTAGCATTCCCCAAACACTGAGCCGTAATGTCGAGATCACACCCTGAATGAAGTAGGGCAACGACCCATCAGAGCGTGAAGTAAAGATCAGCGTTAATGCTTCGCTCCATCGCCAAGTGTAATTCACTCCGATAGAAGCACGTTGGTAAAGCCAGAACCCAAATCCAGCTAAAACAAGCAATAAAACTACATCAAGTTTATTGAAGTTCCAGCTGGGTTTTCTGTCCTGACTGGCGGTCAGTAAATTCGATTTATTCACCTAACGTCCTGCTAATCTTTATGTCTCATCAATCATTCTGGGTTTAAGAAACGTGGTTATTGGCCCGTTGCAACTTGCTGCTGCCAGTCGAGCGTCGCGAACCAGTACTCGTATCTTTGCTCAAGCCAGCCATCCTCGGTACGGGCTTGTATCCACTGGTCGAAGAAGGCTTGTTTGTCGCTTTCACCAAGACGAACGGCGAAAGCCTCGTTGCCCTTAGACAGGCGCTCATTAAACGGGATAAACAGTTTGTCGGCATTCTTCACAGCTTCATGTTCAGGTTTAGGGCTAGAAGCAATCACAGCGTGAGCGTTACCATTGAGGACTTCCTGAAATGCTTGAGCATCATCGTCGAACTGAAGAATTTTAGCTTTTGGAAAAGCTTCTCGAGCGACTTGCACCGTGAATGCGCCACGTCGCGCAGCGATTTTAACGCGTCGAGAATTGAAATCGCTCATTTCAGAAAAGCCTGAAGCCAGTTCTTTATTGGCTGCCACCTGAACACCAGAGTGTGAATAAGGAGTGGTAAATAAGACACTCTTAGAGCGTTCGGGAGTCACGCTCATGCCGCCAATAATGACATCAAATTTTTTCGCCAGCAGTGCTGGAATAATGCCATCCCAAGCGGTGGGTACAAATTCAACTTTCCAGCCAGAGTCCGCGGCAAGGCGTTCAGCCACATCGATTTCGAAACCGATTAAATCTCCTTGCTTGTCGCGCATTGCCCATGGGACAAAGGTCGACATTCCGACGCGTAAGGTACCGCGCTCGTTAATCTTATCCAAATTTGGGGTTTCACTGGCAAGCGTTGGTAGCGCTACTGCTAGCCCAAGCAAAGCGGTAATCGCTTGCTTGAAAGCTCTCAACGAACGAATCTTTTGTCCTAAGTGTTTCATTTGATTTCCTTATTATTGAGCACGCCATTGGGCGCCAAGTTTGTGTTCTAGCCAAGCGGAGATTCCCGAGAGTGACAGTGTGAGCAAAAGATATATCGCTGCCACGCTAAACCAAATTTCAAATGGCATAGCGGTTTCCGAAACAATGTTTCTTCCTTCTGTCGTCAGGTCGAATATGGCCATTACGCTGACAATTGATGAATTCTTAACCAGAGAAACCACTTCATTGGTCAAAGGCGGTAACGTTCTTTGCAGTAACTGCGGGAAGATAACGTCGTAGTAGGTAGAGAAAGGGCTTAGCCCAAGGGAGCGAGCAGCCTCAAACTGACCTTTAGGGATGCTGTTTAGGCCTCCACGAAAAATCTCAGCGGTGTAGGCACCCTGGAAAAGTGAGAGCGCCAGAATCGCAGTCGCGAATCTATCAAGGCCGATCACAGGCCCAAAGACGAAATACAAAAGGTATATCTGAACCAGAAGTGGCGTATTGCGAATCATCTCAATATAAGTATTTGCGATGGTTCGACCTACAACTGACTGAGAAAGCTTGAGTAAAGCCGTCAGCATTCCAATCAGCAGAGTAAACAATAGGCTCCAGGCCGATATCTTGATAGTGACCCACAAGCCTTCGAGCAGTTCAGCAGGCCACCACTCACCATCTTCATAGAAGGCGATATAGTCAGGTACTCGGTGCCATTGCCACTGGTAATCTATTGCTTTCGCACCCGAATCCAGCAGCCACCACAGCCCTAAACCTAGTATTAGGATTTGAGCGAAGGCGGACAAAACGGGCTTTAAAATTCGGCTAATCATTGGTGGCTCAGGATTTGCTCCAGAAACTGTTGTGTTCTAGGGTGTTGCGGCGCACTAAATAATTGCTCAGGAGTAGCCATTTCGAGTATTTCTCCTTGATCCATAAATATCACTCTATCGGCCACCTTTCGGGCGAAGCCCATTTCATGTGTTACGCATATCATTGTCATGCCGTCTGTGGCTAAATCTGTCATGACTTCCAAAACTTCTTTGATGGTCTCTGGATCTAAAGCGGAGGTTGGCTCGTCAAACAACAAAATCTCGGGCTTCATACACAAAGAGCGTGCAATCGCGACACGCTGCTGCTGTCCGCCAGACAATTGAACGGGATATTTGTTTGCCTGTTCCGTGATGTTGACGCGATCTAGAAAGTGCATGGCTGTATCGATAGCTTGTTGTTTCGACTGCTTCAATGTGCGCATCGGTGCCAGCGTCAGGTTCTCTAATACGGTTAAGTGAGGAAAAAGATTAAAATGCTGAAAAACCATACCGACTTTTCCCGGTGATACAGAAGACAAAGGCTGGCCGAGTACCTGAATATTGCCTTTTGAGATGGTTTCCAACCCGTTGACGGTACGAATTAAGGTCGATTTTCCAGAACCAGAGGGGCCACAAATGACTAACCTCTCTCCTTTTTGTACTGAGAGGCTAATATTCTTCAGTGCCTGAAATTGGCCGTACCACTTGCTGACGTGCGTAAAATCGATGGCGCTCATGCCGATTCTTTATATGCATTTATTTGTATTTCTACCTTAACAATATCAAGAAGATATTGCATCTCATGTGATTAAAATAGAGCTTTAAAGCCTGATATTGCTCACTCTTTATCGTATGTAATTTAAATTTTACATACGGTGTAAAATGTAAAAATAGAAGAAATATTGCCTTTTGGTTTAAAAAGTGGTTGCAAGCATCGTTTTTGATAGATAAGTTACAGGGAAGATGAAAAACAAAATAGAGCATTTATGCACCACTAATTTTTGGTGCGGTGTTCAAGCCAAGAGAAATAGGAAGACGTAAGCAATGTTCCAGACTGATGATGTACGAATTAGCAAAGTAAAAGAATTATTACCGCCAGTGGCTGTTTTAGAGAAGTTTCCGGCGACTGAAACTGCGTCTTCAACGACTTTTCGCTCTCGTGAAGCAATCTCTAAGATTTTAAATGGCGATGATGACCGTCTGCTGGTTATCGTTGGTCCTTGTTCTATTCACGATCCTGAAGCAGCAATCGAATACGGTAAGCGTTTGAAAGTATTGCGTGATGAGCTGGGTGACCGCCTAGAAGTCGTGATGCGAGTTTACTTTGAGAAGCCACGTACAACTGTGGGTTGGAAAGGTCTGATTAACGACCCGTACCTGAACGACACGTTTAAGATCAACGACGGTCTGCGCATGGGTCGTAAGTTGCTGCTGGATCTAACTGATCTTGGCCTACCAACGGCAAGTGAATTCCTTGATATGATCACTCCGCAGTACGTTGCAGACTTAATCAGCTGGGGTGCTATCGGCGCACGTACTACTGAGTCTCAGGTACACCGTGAACTGGCTTCTGGTATCTCTTGCCCAGTCGGCTTCAAAAACGGCACTGATGGCAACATCAAAATTGCATCAGATGCAATCCGCAGTGCGAGTGCTTCTCACCACTTCTTGTCAGTCACTAAGTACGGTCACTCAGCAATCGTTGAGACTGCAGGTAACCCAGACTGCCACATCATCCTACGTGGTGGTAAAGAGCCTAACTACAGTGCTGAGCATGTTGGTGCTATTAAATCTGAACTTGAAGCGTCAGGTCTGCCTAAGAAGGTGATGATCGACTTTAGCCATGCTAACAGCTCAAAGCAGTACCAGCGCCAGATGTTGGTTTCGGAAGATGTAGCGGGTCAAATTTCTGCAGGTGAAGATGCTATTTTCGGTGTAATGATTGAGTCGCATCTTGTTGAAGGTCGTCAAGATCTTGTTGATGGTCAAGCTCCAACTTACGGTCAGTCTATCACTGATGCGTGTATTGGTTGGGAAGATACTGAAAAGGTTCTTCGTCAGTTAGCCGATGCTGTAGAAGCTCGTCGTAACAAATAACCTCTCTCTTATTTGTAAGAAAAGCTCCCAAGTCGGGAGCTTTTTTCGTTTTAGGGGTTTAATTGAACACTGTTTAATATATTATGGAAATCAAACTTATCGACCCCAATGATTCATGAAGCGAACGTCAAAGATTATCTGGACTGTCATACTATGCTTGGCTTTATCCCCATGGACTCACGCGGCCCAAAACGAGAGTGATTTGTTTATTTACACTCTGCCCAAGTACGATGACTCGCGCAATGAGATGAACCAAGACCCGATTGATGTAAAGGTCGATAGTACATCGCCTCCACCAGCTTTGAAGCTAGATTATGAGGTCCCTTGCGATCTCAAATGTGGCATCGGTCATACAGGACTGTTCTTACTTTATATTGCAGCGGAAGGACAGAAAGATCAGCAATACCGGTATTCATTAATGAATCCAAACTACGAACCTTAATCTGACTAATTTGAACAAGGGCTCTCGGCAGAGAGCCCTTGTGTATTTATTTACCAACGAAACCTACAACAACCGTGTCGCCTTCCAAACTCCGAGAGAAAACATAGGCTGAATTGTTGCCAATTTCTTTGTGTACACCAGCTCCTATTGCTGGGTGGGATTGACGGAACTGGCCTAACGTTTGCCAGTGCTTGAGAAGTTGTTGGCGCTCTTTGCTTAGCTCCCACAGCATGTCTGAGCGAGTGCCCTGATGGAAGTCATCAGCATAGGGGCCTAAATCTCTTCCCACTTCATCACCGTAGTAAACCTGAACAGCGCCGGGGCTAAGTAATAAAGCGTTGGCGGCGTTACGCTGCATCTCAAACGAGTTGAAACGACTGAAAAACAGTTCTGTGTCGTGTGAAGACATGTAGCTGACAGGGGTAAAATCTGGCGTTTCTTGCATTGAATCGGCGTAGTTTTGATAGGTCTCCTGCATTTGGCTCAGACAAGCGGCACCTTTGTCGAGCTTCTTCTGCATATCAAAGTTGATTAGCGCATCGAAACCTTGGTCAGCATAAGGAGAGCGGTAAGCAGAATGACCCCAGACTTCACCCATCATCCAGAAAGGTTGTCCGATCTGATTATTATTGGCACGCCATTGCTCAAGGCTCTTTGTTGCCTCGCTTTTCAACCGTTTCCACACCTCTCCTTCAACGTGTTTAACGGTATCAACTCGAAAACCATCAATACCAAATCGTTTGACCCAGTCGGTTTGCCACTCGATGAGATAGTCGGATACAGTGTAGCTTTCGCGTATTTGAACGCGGGTTCCTGGATTGTTGAGTAACCATTCTGGTGGCGTTACGTGCTGCTCAGACTCGGTCAAAAAATCAGGTAAGCCGGCCAGTGTCATTGTGATGTCGCTTGAGCCGGGTTTGCTGTAGCCTGGCAGACCTGCACGAACCCAGTCTTTACCCCACCACTGATGCCAGTTAGAACTCGTATAATCAACGGAATCATTAAAGCTATGCCAGTTCTGCCCTGATTTGGGTTCCCAGTCTTGCCATTTATCGGGCATATTTTCGGTGTTAACAACGTTTATATTGTCGAACTGTAAGTCTGCCAGTGTTGAGTAACCTGAATGATTGACCACGGCGTCAAGGAAGATACGCATACCGCGTTTGTGCGCTTCTGTGACCAGCTGCTTTAGATCTTCTTCATTACCAAAGTTTTGGTCAATTTTAGTGAAATCACGAGTCCAGTAACCGTGGTAGCTATAGAATGGAAAACTGCCTTTCTCTCCACCACCGACAAAGCCGTGGACTTGCTCTACGATAGGAGAAAGCCAGATCACGTCAGTGCCAAGGCTTTGAATATAATCGAGCTTTTCGGTTAGTCCTTTAAGATCCCCTCCATGAAAGGTGCCTATCTCTTGTTTGCCATCTTTCTTTCGGCCATAGCTGTGGTCATTGGATGTATCTCCGTTGTTGAATCGATCCACCATGGCGAAATAGATATTGGCGTTTCGATAGTCGAATTGCGCAGAGGAGGCGCTGGCGTCGGCCTGTTCAAGTAGAACAAGTCCACCACTGTTCGGGGAGGGGGTTAATCTTACTTGGTTGTTTTGCACGGTAACGAGTTGATTTGACAATGCCTCTCTGAGCTGAGTACCATCATTGAAGGTGTCACCTAAAGAAAGTGTCACTTCTCCCCCTTTGTATTGCTCGCAAACGACATCAGGGATAGGGCGGGTAAACTTCTTGGCTGCGACTTTCTTGGCTTCCCGAGCGATTGTTATTGTGTGTTGAGTATCATCGTAGGCAAATGAGTAATCACCACTGAAGCGAATTTTGACCGATAATTCAGTGTCGCTGCTGCAATTGAGGCTCAGTGGCTTACGAAACTTAACTTTCTGTTCTGCTACTGATGGGCATGTACCATCAATCCCAGATATATTAACTTGATAAGTTTCTTTTTTGAGTGGCAGGATCAATGGATCCGATGCGCTTAAAGGGAAATCCCGACTTGTGGTGGTGGTTGAAATGGTGAGAGTCGGCGCGGCTATAGTTGCTGAACTGATTAAGGCAGTCAGCACAGCAAGAGATATATGTGTTGGCTTCACGTTCATTCCTTGATTGTTTTTTCATCAAGGCTAAACCGATTCCCTCAAGCTGACATCATTCCCCCAATCTACGCCCTAAAGTTTGCTCAAAATCACAGCAGTCATCCTTTGCGTTCTTCGAATGGTAGTTTTAGCGTTGTGTCTTTATCTGGCGATTTAAAAATTGCGCCATGGCAGATTCATCAAGGTAGCCATCAGCTTTCTTGTGACCTCGTAGATATTGATAGCCTGCAATGACATGGCGGTGTTGTTCGTGGTCTTTTGGCTCAAAGCCATGGACGTGTCGATAGGCCATTATATAGGCGTCCATGTCGACCACTTCAGCTTGTCTATATAGATATCCGCAGCCAGTGGCCAGCCATTCCAGTGAACAGTTGGCTTTCATGGCTATCTGATTAGCTTTCGACAAACTCGGTTCACTCCCGTTGAGGTATTTGCGAATCAGGGCTTCTGAAAGTTCTACTCGGCGAGCAAAACCAGAAACCGACTCCTCACCAATCAATTGTTTTAGCCGTTCGGAGAAACTCAATTTTTCGTACTCTGGTTCGAATTTGTTGTCAGTATACGTTGAGCATTGAATTAAACAAGAATACTGTAAAGGCAGTTTTTATTAGGAGGTAAGTGATGGTGTTTAAAGTCACAATTGCGCCGCAAGGCCCAGAGTTTTCTCAACTGGTTCAGGGTTACTGGCGCCTTGCTGAATGGGGTATGACGCCTCAGCAAAGATTGTCGTTTCTCAAGCAGCATATTGAGCTAGGTGTTACAACAGTCGACCATGCTGATATCTACGGCAATTATGAATGTGAAGCGCTGTTTGGTGAAGCGTTAAAGTTGGATCCTGCCGTCCGTGATGAGATAGAGATCGTTACTAAGTGCGATATTAAGACCTGTAATGACAAATTTCCTCAGCGCAAGGTGAACCACTATGACACCAGTGCGGGGCATATTTATGAATCTGTGAACAATTCGCTTGCACGTCTGAACATCGAGCAAATTGATGTCTTGCTTATCCATAGACCTGATGTACTGATGGATGCGGATGAAGTGGCTGATGCGTTTAATGAATTACACAAAGTGGGCAAAGTGAAGCACTTTGGCGTGTCTAACTTTACGCCAAGTCAGTTTGATCTTCTACAATCTCGTGTGGCCAAACCGCTGGTTACTAACCAGGTTGAAATCAATCCATTGAATTTTGAGGTTGCCCATGATGGTACGTTAGATCAGCTTCAAATGAAGCGCGTGCGACCAATGGCGTGGTCTTGTCTCGGCGGTGGAAGCATCTTTACTGGTGCAACCGAGCAGGCACAACGTGTGCGTGATGAGCTAGAAGCAATTCGATGTGAAGTAGGTGCGCAGAGTATTGATCAAGTCATCTACGCATGGGTAAATAGACTGCCATCACGACCTCTGCCTATTATTGGTTCAGGAAAAATTGAACGCGTGAAAAGCGCTGTTGAAGCTATGGACATTGAACTCACTCGTGAGCAATGGTATCGAGTTTGGGTCGCCTCTAAAGGTCATGGTGTGCCATAGACTGCGATTTTACATGAGAAAGTGTCGACTTAGCTGTCATGTAATCAATTAAGAACATCGAGAGCTGAGTGTCCGCTTCTTAAAGGCCTGACAAATCCGATATTAGGAAACTAATATCGGATTTTTATATTTCTTATCAGTCTATTCGTCACTACTTTTCACTTACGAAACATTTTTCATGGCCTTGACTCACTAATAACCTAAGTTTTTAGTGGTTATTCTCACATGTGAGATTGGTGTTTTAACTAATGAGTTAACTGTTTAATATCATGATCTTAGTTAATGCAACGAAGTCAATTAACCTGTCTATACTTACTCTAATAACGAGCAACGGTCATATTATGGAAATAAGCACTGGAATCACGTACAAATTTTGATATTTTTGTCGCCAATACGCTTGTTGAATATTATTAAATTTCTTAATTGCTGTTGACTGATTTGGTCAGATTGAGGGGATAAGTATGGAAGTCGAAATTGTACGCCAGGCTCGTATCGTAGAAGAAGTGAGCGGGGACGTTATCGCTGTTAAGCCTGATGGCACCGCGAGAAAAGTCATTCAAGGCGAGACTATCCAGTCGAATGAAATCATGATCACTGCTCGTAATGCCTCCGTGGTGTTGAGTGCTGGTGGTATTCCTTCAATTGTTGATGAAAATAGCATTTCCTTAGGATTAGAGAGTGTTGATGGTAATGCTTGGCATTCTGCGCAAGTGAACGGCGATGTTGAGTTTGATCTTGCCCAGCTTGGTGAAGGCGCATTAAGTGAAGATGACATTGCGGCAATTCAAGGTGCTATTTTAGATGGTGCTGACCCGACTCAAATCCTAGAGGCTACAGCAGCAGGCGCAGGCGGTGCAGGCTCTGCGAACGGTGGTTTTGTGACCATCGAATACAATGGCACCGAAGTGTTAGCAAGCACTTTCTTCGAAACATCTGCGCAAGCACAGGACGATGCAGAAGAGACAGAAGATGAGCGAAGAACGTTAGTATTTGCTGCTGGTGGTGAAAGCATTTCAGAAGCGCTTGTTGAGGGCTCTCTATCAGCAGGTACTTACCCCCAGTCAGAAACAGCAACAGTGACTATTTTTGCCGGTGACCTTCCCTTAGATGCTGATAGTTTTGTCCCTGAACCTGCTTCACTCGCTAGTTTATTGGCTGAACTCAATTCTGATATCACATCTTCAGGTGAAGCCGTTACGTTTACTTATGATTCGGCCGAAAACGCTATTATTGGTGTCAACGCTCAAGGTGAAGTGTTGCGCATTGATATTGATACGACTTTGGTCGGCAAAGATGTCAGCCTAGAGCTGACCACAACAGTAAGCCAGCCTATTGATCACGTAGACTCTGTTGGTGGTGGACAAGTCGCAATCAGCGATGATCAGATTTCAGTCAGCTTTGATATCACAGGTGCTGATTCAGGTGGTAACGCTATTCGAGCTCCCATCGATGCTCAGGTTTCAATTGGCGATGGCGTTAATCCAACACCTCAAGCGACGAATGTTCAGAACGTCGAATCTGGTTCAACGTTAATCCAAGGTGAACTCGCTGCAATTGGCAGTGATGCACTGGCCTCAGTAACGTTTGACAGTTCTGCACTTCAGCAATTTGATGGCTTACTCAGTGACAATCAAACCACGACGGCAACGCTGTCAGATGACGGGACAACAATAACATTAACGGCTGATGGTTCAGGAGATACCGTACTGACGGTTAGCGTTGATACGCAAGGGCAGTATGAGTACCAGCAGTTTAAACCTCTGGAACACAATGGCTCTGATACGATTTCTCTTTCGCTGCCTACCACTATCGTAGATTACGATCAGGATACGGTAACTAATGACATTAATATTGAGATTACTGACGGCGACAACCCTGTTATTACCAATGTTGATGGGTTGAGCCTTGATGAATCAGGTGTAGTTGGTGGTTCGCAAGTCGGCACAGTAGCAGTCTCGGGTAGTGGTTCTATTACAGCCACCGCAGGCAGTGATATCATCGATCACTTTGAGCTGGAACCAAGCGAATTTAATACTGACGGCTCACTGACTTCACAGGGGCAGCAGGTCACCCTTGAGCTAACGGCTAATGAGAACGGTGTTCGAACGTATGAAGGTGTGATTGATCTCAACGGCAGCCGTGTCACAGTGTTCGAAATTAAGGTGGATTCACCTGCGCAAGGTGATTATGAGTTCACGTTGTTTGAACAGCTTGATCATTTAGGTGCGAATGATGAGTCATTGACGATTGAACTCCCAGTTTACGCGGTTGATGCGGATGGTGACCGTTCTGAATTAGCGGGCGGTACGGGTTCCGAGGAAGCAGGCAAGATTCTCATCCAAGTGAAAGACGATGCACCGACGATTAGCGGTGCTGATGCTTTGTCTCTTGACGAAGATGATCTCGCTTCAGGTTCCTCACCAGACGCAGCTTCTTTGACGGCAAACGGTCAGTTTACTGTAACTGAAGGTGCAGATACGGTAGTTGAATACCGACTCGATACGAACTCTAATCCAGTAGCGGGTTTGAAGTCTGATGGCTTGGCGGTATCACTCAGTGAAATCTATGACAGCGCAACAAATACTTATACCTATACCGCTTCGACGTCTGCTCAGGATGTATTTGTCCTGACGATAAAAGGAGATGGCACCTACTCATTTGAGTTGAAAGGACCGATTGATCATGCTGCGAATGCTGATGATCAAACATTGAATTTCTCGGTTATTGCCAAAGATAATGATGGTGATACTGCTGCCCAAAATATTTCTGTCAATATTGTCGATGATGCTCCTTCGATAACCCATGCTGAGGCGTTGACCCTCAATGAGAATGACTTAGCCAGTGGCACTAGCCCGGACGCGACACGCGTGAGCAAAGACGGAGACTTCACCACGCTTGAAGGGGCGGATAAGGTCGTGAGCTACGAGCTTGACCTGACCACCAACCCGATTGATGGCCTGACTTCTCAGGGCAAAGCGGTGACGCTCTCTGAATCCATCGATGCGAATGGTGTGGCCACCTACACGGCTTCAAGCACTGATGGCGATGTGTTTGTGCTGACGTTGCGCCCTGATGGCAGCTACACCTTTGAGCTGAAAGGTCCGATTGACCATGACGCCAACAGCGACAGTGAACGCTTTGATTTCACGGTGGTGGCGACCGATACCGATGGCGACACCGACCGCATTACCCTGCCTGTGACCATTGGCGATGATAGCCCGAACATCGCATCGGCCGAGGCGTTAATCCTCAATGAGAATGACTTAGCCAGTGGCACCAGCCCAGACGCAACACGTGTGAGTCAAGACGGAGATTTCACCACGCTTGAAGGGGCGGATAAGGTCGTGAGCTACCAGCTTGACCTGACCAGCAACCCGATTGATGGCCTGACGTCTCAGGGCAAAGCGGTGACGCTCTCTGAATCCATTGATGCGAATGGTGTGGCCACGTACACGGCTTCCAGCGTGGATGGCGATGTGTTTGTACTGACGTTACGCCCTGATGGCAGCTACACCTTTGAGCTGAAAGGTCCGATTGACCATGGCGCTAACAGCGACAGTGAACGCCTTGATTTCACCGTGGTGGCGACTGACACCGATGGTGACACTGACCGCATTACCCTGCCGGTGACGATTGGCGATGATAGCCCGAACATCGCCTCGGCGGAGGCGTTAATCCTCAATGAGAATGACTTAGCCAGTGGCACTAGCCCAGACGCGACACGCGTGAGCAAAGACGGAGACTTCACCACGCTTGAAGGGGCGGATAAGGTCGTGAGCTACCAGCTTGACCTGACCAGCAACCCGATTGATGGCCTGACGTCTCAGGGCAAAGCGGTGGCGCTCTCTGAATCCATCGATGCCGATGGTGTGGCGACGTACACGGCTTCCAGCACTGATGGCGACGTGTTTGTACTGACGCTGCGCCCTGATGGCAGCTACACCTTTGAGCTGAAAGGTCCGATTGACCATGGCGCTAATAGCGACAGTGAACGCCTTGATTTCACGGTGGTGGCGACCGACACCGATGGCGACACTGACCGCATTACGCTGCCTATGACGATTGGCGATGATAGCCCGAACATCGCCTCGGCCGAGGCGTTAATCCTCAATGAGAATGACTTAGCCAGTGGCACCAGCCCAGACGCGACACGCGTGAGCAAAGACGGAGACTTCACCACGCTTGAAGGGGCGGATAAGGTCGTGAGCTATCAGCTTGACCTGACCACTAACCCGATTGATGGCCTGACGTCTCAGGGCAAAGCGGTGGCGCTCTCTGAGTCCATCGATGCCGATGGTGTGGCCACGTACACAGCTTCCAGCACTGATGGCGACGTGTTTGTACTGACGCTGCGCCCTGATGGCAGCTACACCTTTGAGCTGAAAGGTCCGATTGACCATGACGCCAACAGCGACAGTGAACGCTTTGATTTCACGGTGGTGGCGACCGATACCGATGGCGACACCGACCGCATTACCCTGCCTGTGACCATTGGCGATGATAGCCCGAACATCGCATCGGCCGAGGCGTTAATCCTCAATGAGAATGACTTAGCCAGTGGCACTAGCCCAGACGCAACACGCGTGAGCAAAGACGGAGACTTCACCACGCTTGAAGGGGCGGATAAGGTCGTGAGCTATCAGCTTGACCTGACCACTAACCCGATTGATGGCCTGACGTCTCAGGGCAAAGCGGTGGCGCTCTCTGAGTCCATCGATGCCGATGGTGTGGCCACGTACACAGCTTCCAGCACTGATGGCGACGTGTTTGTACTGACGCTGCGCCCTGATGGCAGCTACACCTTTGAGCTGAAAGGTCCGATTGACCATGGCGCTAACAGCGACAGTGAACGCCTTGATTTCACCGTGGTGGCGACTGACACCGATGGTGACACCGACCGCATTACCCTGCCGGTGACGATTGGCGATGATAGCCCGAACATCGCCTCGGCCGAGGCGTTAATCCTCAATGAGAATGACTTAGCCAGTGGCACCAGCCCAGACGCGACACGCGTGAGCAAAGACGGAGACTTCACCACGCTTGAAGGGGCGGATAAGGTCGTGAGCTATCAGCTTGACCTGACCACTAACCCGATTGATGGCCTGACGTCTCAGGGCAAAGCGGTGGCGCTCTCTGAGTCCATCGATGCCGATGGTGTGGCCACGTACACAGCTTCCAGCACTGATGGCGACGTGTTTGTACTGACGCTGCGCCCTGATGGCAGCTACACCTTTGAGCTGAAAGGTCCGATTGACCATGACGCTAATAGCGACAGTGAACGCCTTGATTTCACGGTGGTGGCGACCGACACCGATGGCGACACTGACCGCATTACTCTACCTGTGACCATTGGCGATGATAGCCCGAACATCGCCTCGGCCGAGGTGTTAATCCTCAATGAGAATGACTTAGCCAGTGGCACTAGCCCAGACGCAACACGCGTGAGCAAAGACGGAGATTTCACTACGCTTGAAGGGGCGGATAAGGTCGTGAGCTACCAGCTTGACCTGACCAGCAACCCGATTGATGGCCTGACGTCTCAGGGCAAAGCGGTGACGCTCTCTGAATCTATCGATACCGATGGTGTGGCCACGTACACGGCTTCCAGCGTAGATGGCGATGTGTTTGTACTGACGTTGCGCCCTGATGGTAGCTACACCTTTGAGCTAAAAGGTCCGATTGACCATGACGCCAACAGCGACAGTGAACGCCTTGATTTTACGGTGGTGGCGACCGATACCGATGGCGACACTGACCGCATTACACTGCCGGTGACGATTGGCGATGACAGCCCGACAATTCGATCTATTGATCCATCAAGCACGTTTGTCATTGATGAAGATGACACGGCAGCAGGTTCTGATTCGTCTGGTGTAGTCGCCGTTGCGACAGGCAGTTTTGTCACCTCACAAGGGGCTGATGGTGTTGTTGCTTATGAGTTGGTGAATATAGCTGATACACAAAATGGTCTAACGTCTAATGGGCAAGCCGTTACGATTTCCGGGGTTAATGGCGTTACCGGCGCGACCACTTATCAAGGTGTGGCTGGCGGTCAAGTGGTCTTCACTTTAGTGCTGTCTGACAACGGTGATTATACTTACACCCAATTCAAAGCTCTGGATCATGCACAAAACAGTGATACGTTGACCATTCCGTTTGATGTGGTTGCGATCGATAAAGACAACGACACTTCACCAGCTGTCCGCTTGCCAATTGAAGTCATTGATGATCAACCTGTACTAACTGGGACGACAGGGGAAACATCTGTCGACGAAGATGACCTAGCGAGTATTGGCTCGGATCGCTCTGAAGACACCACGATTGATGGTAACTTCATTATCGCTGAAGGCGCTGACAGTGTTGTGGAATATGAGTTAACTAATGCAGATGATACGTTAGATGGCTTGTCTGCTGACGGCGAAGCGCTTGAGTGGGCTGCTGTCCAAACCAGTGGTACGACGTTCACTTATACAGCAATGACTGAAAATGGTCATGAGCCAGTATTTAGAATTGTTTTTGACACATCAGACAACAGCTATCAATTTGAATTACTTAAACCTCTTGATCATCCAGACGGTGCGGGTGAAAACAGCGTCCAAATAGACTTTACAATCAAAGCGACAGATTTTGATGGAGATGAGTCCGCTGAGATTACTCTACCAATTACCGTCGTCGATGATGTTCCATTGTTGACTGACCACTCGATTTCTAGAGTTGAAGGCAGTGGTTTCAAGAGAGTGAATATGTTTGAAGCCTCCACTGATAAAGGGGCTGATGACGCTGCTATTACGATGATTGAAGGGACTACAGATGGTACTTCGGTGATTAAATTTGGCGGTGAAAATGGTACCTATGTCGATAGTGTCGATATTCAGTCTGGCAATCAAACGATCAAAGTTTACGAAGAATACGATACTGGTAGCGGAACAAGAGATATCCGCGAACTGGGTGAGTTGAGAGTCAACTCTAATGGTGACATCCGTTTCAAAGCGTACGATAACCTAGAACATGACGGTGATACGTTTGATTTTAGTATTGACGTGACTGCGATGGATGGAGACAAAGATACCTCAACGGCGCAATTGGATCTGACCATCGTCGATAGGAAAGCGTCAGCAATCGCTCTCAAAGTTACGACTTTCGAAGAGTCGGGGCGTGATCCGTCGATTGACTACGATCCAAATAATCCGAATACCCTTGATACTGCTAACGTTCAGGATAACCAGAGCGACATTACGGGTCTTGACTCCCCAACACAGATTTTGCTTCAAGCGAATTTGTATGATGCGGATAACAACGAATCTATCGGTGGCATGACGATCAAGGCGGGAGATCACCACGGTACCTTCTATTACTATGACGGCAGCCAATACGTCGAACTTGAGCCAGACAACAGAGGCAAAATTTACATTGATGGAGCTTTGATTGATCAGACATCGAGTGTGAATGGCGATGGCGATCAAATCACCACAATCACTAACCTGTATTTTGTGCCAGATAGAAACTACTCGACCAATGAGTCAGGTATCCGAATCAGGTACCAGCTTGAAATTGATAACGATGGAGTATTGGATCATCGGTTGAACTCTAGTTTCAGAATTGAAGTGGAAAGTGTCGCCGATATTGCCACTTGGGATGATGCTAATAGCACTTACGAGTACACCTTAACAGAAGATGGCGCTCATCAGACGCTCAACTTGAGTGCAGTGACACAAGATACCAGCAATCCAGAGACGATTACGTACCGTCTTGAGGTGACTCAAGGTCAAGGCGAGTTTGAGTTACTGGATGCGTCAGGAAACGTTATTTCAGAGTCTTCGTCAGGTGTGTATCTGATAAGCTCTGATGACATCAACAGTGTTCAGTTAAATCCGAGGGATAACTTCTCTGGTGCGATTAAGTTTGACGCGAAAGCATTAACTGAAGAAGACTCTAATGCTGTCTCGGGTAAAGAAATCGCAGAATCTGTGGTGCAAGAGCTGGTATTTAATGTTACACCGCAAGCCGATGAAAGTAGTTTCTCCGTTAATCGTATTGCCATTTTTGAGGATAATGCAGCGAGTCAAAATACGGTCGATCCTGACACGGATCATGAGCCGTTGACACTCGACAAAGTCATTACGCTCAACTCGACTGCCGATATTGATACTCCGGGAGATACGTCTGAAGTACTCTACGTTCGTCTGTCTGATTTTACTGACGAAAATGGTCAGCCGCTGGCTGGCTTTGAAGTGCGTTGGGTGAGTTCCGGTGATCCGCTACCATTGATTACTGATGGTAGTGGTAGCTACTATGAGATTGCACAATCTGACTTAGACAAGGTCGAGATTCAGCCACCGCTGCATTCCAACGAGGACTTCACCTTTGAGGCAACGGGTGTGGTGAAAGATACCGCAACACTTGGTGATGGCTCTCAGGTCACCGATGTGACTGAAATGAGTGCTGGTAAAACAGTCCATGTATCTGTCAAAGGTGTTGCTGATATTCCTTATCTTCCCGATGTTCCTGATGTGCCTATCACAGGTGCTGAACTTGATACTTGGTACAGCTATACAGACGGCAATGGTAATGCAGGTGCTCAGGTTGTTATTAACGAAAACTCAAGTATTGAGTTGAGTTTTGCTGTCCTATCGGGTGAAGAAAAAGATGGTGTCAATGATAACTCTGAATCGATCACTGTGCTGCTTTCAGATATCCCCGATGGCGTGCAATTGTACGACAGCAATGGCGGTGTTATTGATTTGGTATACGCAGGTAGTGACGCTAACGGTCCTATTTATCAGGCCAATATTACTCAAGAGCAATACAGTTCAGGTATTACGGTTGAACCGCCAAAACATTCGACCGAAGACATCAATATCACGACGAAAGTTATCGTTACGGAGAACGATGGCCACATCAGAGAAGTGGATGGCAGCATTCTGGTTAAAGTTGTGCCTGTGATTGATGCTGGTGGGAGTGATGATGCTTACAGCAGGACTTCTACAGGTAACGAAGACAGCTTTATTGTCGTCCCTTGGAATCTGCAAAATGCAGAGAATCCTGACAGAGCACCAGATGCCAATGATCGTGATTATGAGTTCGTCTCATCCATTACTATTTCAGGTTTCCCTGAAGATGTTGAGATTACGATTGATGGCGTTCCAGTAGCTAACTACACAGGCGGCACCGCGATGTATGATGACGTCAGCAATACGTTGACGATCACAGGACTGGATGAAAACTCCAGCCAACCTGTCGTTCGGGTTAAGCCGCCAGAAGACTCTAGCGTTGATATGAACTTACAGACCAAATTGGTCATCGAAGAGCATGATGCTGATAATAATGGCGACAGTGTTGCCACGAAAGAAGTGACTGGTTCACTCACCGTTGTTGTTAGGCCAATTGTTGAGAGTGATGGTGATCTTCAGGTCAAATCGAATAATGCTGTTGTGACCACGATTGACGATACAGATGATGATGGTCGTATAGACTTCACTATCAACGATCAGAATGGTGATGCGAATGTTATTGCCTTTGAAGACTTTGATCCGAGCTCGGACGAACTAGTCAAAGAAGTGGTGGTGCGTTTTGTCGGCATTTCAGGCGATGATTTGGATCAGCTGTTTGTTACAGGCGCGGTTAATAATGGTGACGGCTCTTGGACAGTCACTGACGAAGAAAACTTCAGTATCGTTGCGCCTGATGGCCTAAATTACACCGATAGTAATGGATTACCGAGCAGTACCTTGACCGTTGAGTTTGTCGCTCAGGTTTACGATAAAGGTGATGAAAACGAAAGTGGTTCGGTTAGTGAAAAATCAACCACGATAGATTTGACTTTCCCAAGTAGTGTTGTTGGCCAAAACAGTGAAGCAGCTGTGATTGAGCAAATAACAACTCCAGACGCCATTATCACGGGAGTCGAAGACAACTACATTGACCTTAGTAGTCAAATAAGCAATGTTGTCCAAATTGGTGTCGATGGTAGCAATGTGAGCACTGCTGATAGTGTCGCTGACCAGTTCACCATTGTGATTGACCCAAGCGACATTCCGGCAGAAGTAAGTGGTCTTAAGGTCATCGGGGCTGAGTACGATTTTGCTAATAACCTTTATCTGTTTGAAGCAACCATCAACCCTGACGGCAGTATTTCTATTCCTGATGGCCTAAAATTAGAACTGCCTGAAGATTATGCAGGTGACTTCAATCTGCCGATTACCTTTGTCACCACGGATAAAGCATCAGGTGATGAGAATCGCGTCGAACTAAATATCCCTGTCGCTGTGACACCGGTAGCTGATATAGCGGCGGGAGCGGGCGAGCAGGGTCAGCCTCTCGACAGCGATGTCACTCCTGAAATAAGCCTGAGCGCGACTTCAGTGGAAAAAGGCACGGGTACTCAGTTGGACGCTAATGCACTGGAAGATAATCTTATTAAGTTAGATCTTGATATTGATTTGGCAGATGTTCGCAACGATAGTCACCAAGGCCAAGAAACACTGACGAGAGTTGAAATCACGTTACCTGATTCTAGCTTGGGTTATTTCGCTGATGTAAATGGTGACCCGATTCAGCCAGACAGCAGTGTGTTTGTCGTTGATTCTAACGATCCTGCGGTCATTCAGGCGGCATTGGATGGTTTGTACTTTGTGCCTAAAGAAAATTATCCGACGGACAGCAGTGGTAATTCAATCTCCTTTACTGTGAAAGGTACGGTGGTCGACCAAACCACTTTTGATACCACAGGTACGACGCAAGTTTCCAATACGAGTAGTGAGCGCACCTTCACGCAGAACGTGGACATTGATATCACGCCGGTCCTAGATCCTGTCACTATGCCAACCGCAGCGGACAATATCGTTGTGGTTGGCGATGAAGATACCGACATTTCGCTCACTTCAGGTGGTTCTGGATTGTCGATCGCCTTGAATGACACGGATGGCTCAGAGCAATTCCTTTCAGCCAAATTAACGGGTGTGCCTGATGACTTTATAATAACCAGTACTTCGTCTGACTTTGTAGTGAAGAATAGTGGTGGTGGTGAATGGGTTATTCAATTGACTGACCCGAGCGTTACAGAAATTGATCTGTCAGCGATTGCTATTCGCCCAGCAGAGCACTTCAGTGGCACCGCCGATATTGGCATTACCGTGTTTACTCAAGAGCAACTGTTACAAGAGCCGACTGCACATCAAGGGCAATTCACCATTGATGTTACCCCTGTTGGCGATGTGGTAGACATTGACCCAATAAGCCGTGTGACAGGTAATGAAGGTGAGAACATCGACATTGCTATCAACGCGAGTATTGTTGATAAAACCGATCTGTTACCGGGTGATTCTGCTCAGGATCAGCCAGAGACATTGTTGATTACTGTTGAGCAAGTACCGGACGGTGCGACGATTTACTATCCAGATGGGGTGACACCTGCGACCAATTTAGGTAATGGTAAATGGGAGCTACGTGTCGATACTCAGGAAGTCGACAAGATTGTGTTTAATTCTGGGGATCACAACAAAGGTACTTGGAATCAAGACAGCCTGAAAATTACCGTCCAGTCGGTGGATAAAGATGCAGATGGCAATGAGTATCTTGGCCCGACAACGAATCAGGTCTTTGATGTCGCTGTTGATGTTGAAGCGGTGAATGACCGCCCAGAGTTTAACAATATTGCTGATATCCAGACCGCAGAAGATACTGTCGTGGCGATTAAAGGCTTCACGGTGTCTGATGTGGATTCTAGCCTTGATGAGCCTGATGCAGAATACACCTTGACTTTAAATGTGGACAGCGGCGAGCTATTCCAAAACACCACGATAGCAGCTAACAATGGGCTGACCGTTTTGGTGGATGCCTCAGGTCAGACTGTGACAATTACGGGTAAAGTTGCTGACATCAATACGGCTCTTGCTCAAGACCTTGTCACATTCAAGCCGGATGAAAACAGCAATGATTTGATCGACACTGATGGCGTTAAAGTGACGGCCCACATCGACGATCAAGGTAATGTGGGTTCGGTGGATGCTGTAAACCCAGATACCTCAAACACCAACGAAACGTCATTCGTTATTCATGTCTCTGAAGTGAATGACGAACCTCAAGCTGGTGATCTTGACCTAGGGGATATTCTTGAAGAAGGCAGTATTCAGATTACCGCTGCGCAACTGATTGCCGCTAGCAACGACATTGATAGTGATGATTTGGTGGTTAAGTCCATCTCCGTCCCTGCAGAGCAAGGTACACTGACTCTTAACCCTGATGGTGTTTCTTGGACGTTTACGGCAGCAGATGACTTTAATGGTGATGTGTCCATCAGCTATACCATAGAGGACAATGGTACAACGAACGGGGTCAATGACTTCCTTCAAGATACAGGTACGGTTTCATTGTCTGTGATAGGGGTAAATGATAAGCCTGAGATTGATGTGGACGACATTACGACCATCATCAATGAGTCTTCGGGTCAGTTGATCAGTGGAATCTCCGTTAGTGATGCAGACTATGTTGACGCATTTGCTGATGATGCTATGACAGTCACGCTCACGGTCGATTTTGGACAGCTGAATGTAACCATACCTACGGGTTCTTCAATCACAGCAACTCCGTCGTCGGGCAGTTCAATTACATTGACGGGCACCATTGGTGAACTGAATACCCTGCTGGATTCTCCATCTGCTGGCACTGGTGTAACCTTTGATGCGACTCACGCCCCATCTGACAGCGTGATGCTCACCATTACTGCGACGGATTCAGGTAACCCTTCAGGCATGGTGATGTCGGAGACAACGCAAAAACCGATCACGATTACGCCTGTTGCCAACGCGCCAACTCTATCGATTACGCCAGATAACAATTATGTGAAGAACATTAATGCCAGCCTAACAGCAAGCAATAATGGTATCGCTCTACTGGGGATCGTTGCGGCACTCACGGATGTGCATGAAGTTCTATCTATGGAGTTGTCGGGGCTTCCTGCTGGATCAACGGTGGAAACATCGTCAGGAACACTGGTTCCAGTGGACGGTAAAGTTGTCGTGCCAGCAGATGATATTGATAGCGTCTCTATTGTTGGTGCTCAAGAAGGGTCACATACCATTCAATTGACTGCGGTGTCGACTGAAACGGATAGCTCTTCGGCTGAATCAGCACCTATTGATATCAACCTTAACGTGACCAATGATGTCTCCGATATTGATGTTTCTTCCTCTAGCCAAGATAACCAGCTATTGGGAAGTGACGAAGGTATCGAGTTGCAGACCGGTTCCGGTGACGATCGAATCGAAGGAGGCACTGGCAATGATACTTTGATTGGTGGTGCTGGCGATGACACCTTACTGGGTGGTGCTGGTAACGACATTCTTGATGGTGGTTTAGGTTCAGACATCCTGACAGGCGGTACTGGTGAAGATATCTTTACTTGGCATGAAATTGATGATGGTACGACGGACACTATTACCGATTTCAGTATCGCTGAAGGAGATCAGATTGACCTGCGTGAAGTGTTACCTGAACTGAAACAAGCTAATGTGGATATGGATACTTTATTGTCCCATTTGGATGCCAAGTTAGTAGATGGGGATGATATTGAACTTAAAGTGCACCCTGATGGCAATGGAAATGGCGAGCAAACCATTCTGGTGGAGGATTTAGGTCAACAAATTGACTTCAACAGCATGGATTCATCGCAAATTATATCGACCTTGCTTGAGCAGCATATTATCGTCCACGATCAGTAATTCTGGATAGAAAAGCGCCCTCAACCTCGTTCAGGCTAGGTTGAGGGCGCTTTGTTTTATTTCATACTCTTAGCCTATAACAACCTGACCTAGCACGTATCCTAGGCAGCATGCACCAATCACACCTATCAAGCCGACCGACATAAATGAGTGGTTGAAATACCACTTACCGATTTTGGTTGTACCGGAAGTATCAAAGTTCACCGTGGCAATATCTGAAGGGTAATTCGGGATGAAGAAATAGCCGTAAACGGCAGGCATCAAACCAATCAATAGGGCAGGATCTAAGCCGAGCCCCAGACCAACAGGGAGCATCATACGAGCTGTTGCTGCTTGCGAATTGACCACAACAGAGACGATGAATAAAGCCAAGGCGAAAGTCCAAGGGTAGTTTGTCACCATTTCAACGATACCAGAGCGAAACTGTGGCATGGCATATTGAAAATAAGTGTCGGACATCCATGCAATACCAAAGATGGCAATCGCTGCGACCATACCTGACTTAAATACCACGCCGTTGGGAACATCGCGGGGGTCAGTTTTGGTCGCCAATAAGATCACACCACCGAAACACAACATCATCATTTGAATGATGACCGACATCTTAATCGGCTTATCCCCTTCAACGACGGTGCGAATTTCTGGCACCATCGCGATGATCACAATAGTGATAATCGAGGCAAGGAAGATCAGCACTGCATTACGCGCGGATGCCGGTAAGACTTCGTCGAGAGAAGTTGCAGTGGTACTTTCGATACGTTTTTTCCACTCAGGATCTTTAAGCCTCGCTTGATACTCAGGATCTTCGCTTAACTCTTTACCACGTTTAAGGCTGTATAGAGACATCAAAAGCGTGCCAAATAGCGTTGCGGGTACCGTAACCATCAAGATAGAAACTAAAGTGATATCGTGTTGAATATCGGCAAGCTGAGCGAGGTAATAGACTACTGCAGCAGATATTGGTGACGCAGTGATCGCTATCTGTGAAGCGACTGAAGAGGCTGCCATTGGCCGCTCAGGACGAATACCATTTTTCAGTGCTACATCGCCGATAATAGGCATGATGGAATACACAGCATGACCTGTCCCCAAAAGAAACGTCATGGAGTAAGTGACGAATGGAGCAATGAGTGTGACGCGTTTAGGGTTCTTGCGCAGAAGCCGCTCAGCCACTTGCAGCATATATTTCAGTCCTCCAGCCGCTTCTAAGATAGATGCACAAGTGACAACGGCGAGAATGATCAGCATGACGGTGACTGGCGGTGATGTCGGTGGCATCTTAAATATGAAGACTTCAATCACCAAACCAATTCCTGAAACGACACCTAAACCGATACCGCCGTAGCGAGAGCCGATATAGAGCATAAGTAACAGGAAAAGAAACTCAAAATACAACATAGAGCAATTCCTTAAATATATTGTGGATAAAGACATTGTCAGAAGCTAACGAATAAATTTCTTCGTTGGTGGTCACACAATACGGATGAGTAAAAATGGAAAGTGCTTTCTAAGATACTGCTCACAGAGATATCAATACAACTTACTGACTCTTAACAATAGTTTCACACTATTGGAACCTAAATGGGCGGTGGGTTTAGGATGTTGATCTTTTAAACGGAAGGCGTAGGTTTACCAGCTTGCAGTCATTCAATGTGCAATGACTTTCAATGGTTGTTTGAATAATTACTCAAATTTTATTCGGCAAATTATTTTATATACTCAAAATTGAGACAACTTCGCCAACACCAATGAGATACCCTATAGCCGATTTATGGTTTGCACGAAACCTATATAAATTTGGTAAGTAATTATGGAAAGTATGCCTTCTATCCTTATTGTTTGTATGGGTAATATTTGCCGTTCGCCACTCGCTGAGGTTGTTCTGAAAACAAAAGCAGACCAGCGAGGCCTAGCACTGGATATTGCTAGTGCTGGAACCCTCCGGGATCAGGTCGGGAATTCACCAGATAGGCACGTTCAAACGCTGGCGAGTCAGCATGGTTATAACCTAAGTGGTTTGACGGCAACTCAGGTTAAGGAAGAAGATTTTTCCAATTATGACATGGTCTTAGCGGCAGATAGAGCCAATTTGGCCTCTCTACATGACCTATGTCCTAGAGAGCACAGGAGTAAGCTGGCTTTGTTCCTCTCTTACTCGGACATTGAAGAAAAGGAAATCCCTGATCCTTATCAAGGTAGTCGTGCACGTCATCAAAAAGCGTTTGAACTAATTGAGAAAGGCAGTGACGGGGTGCTTAATTTTATAACGTCAATACAAGCGTAAGCTTTGTTGAAAGTGTATTAGAAGTGAGACGCTCCGAGGCAGTGTTTATTCGTTGAAACAGAGTCTTTCTTACCAAAAAGACTGACTTCTTATTTTTTATTTATTTTTGTTTATTTCTTGCCGAGCTTAGACTCGGTCGGATAGCTATTGATTGAAATTTATCGATGACGATAAATGATGCTTGGCTTAATTCAGGGAACAAGTGTTGTGAAAAAGGTTTTAATTACGTTTGGTACTCGACCAGAAGCGATCAAAATGGCGCCTTTGGTTCACCAAATGAAAGGTGACGCTCGATTCGAAACCAAAGTATGTGTGACGGGTCAGCACAGAGAAATGCTGCATCAGGTGTTAGAGCTCTTTCATGTCGAGCCTGATTATGATCTCGATATTATGGAGCCGGGTCAGACACTGACGACGGTAACCACCAAGATCTTAACTGGTATGGAACGAGTACTTAGTGAGTTTAAACCTGATGTTGTTTTGGTTCACGGTGACACGGCAACAACCTTAGGCGCAACGCTAGCCTCGTATTATCAGCAAATTCAGGTTGGCCATGTTGAAGCGGGCCTTCGTACAGGAAATATATACTCTCCTTGGCCTGAAGAAGGCAATCGAAAACTCACAGGCTGTTTGACGAATTTCCATTTTGCTCCAACCAAAACTTCGCGACAAAACCTTGTAGACGAGAATGTGGCTGACACGGATATTCACGTGACAGGGAATACGGTTATTGATGCTTTGTTTATGATCCGCGATAAGATTGAAAACGATTCGGATCTCAGAGCCACGCTAGACAGCGTATTTCCAATGCTGGAAGCAGACAAGAAGCTGATTTTGGTAACAGGTCACAGGCGAGAAAGCTTTGGTGGCGGGTTCGAACGTATTTGTCAGGCACTGTCCGACACAGCTAAACGCCACCCAGACTGCCAAATTTTGTATCCTGTGCATCTTAATCCTAACGTTCAAGAGCCTGTCAATCGCCTGCTTAAGAACATTCCAAACATTCATTTAGTTGAGCCTCAACAGTATCTCCCGTTTGTCTATCTGATGAATAAAGCTCACATCATTTTGACAGATTCAGGCGGCATACAAGAAGAAGCACCATCTCTTGGTAAACCTGTTTTAGTGATGCGAGATACCACAGAAAGGCCAGAAGCTGTCGAGGCGGGAACCGTCAAACTGGTCGGTACAGACAGTGACCTAATTTGCCGTGAATTAACTCAGCTTTTGACGGATAAGACCGCATACGAATCTATGAGTCAAGCTCATAATCCGTATGGTGATGGCCTAGCTTGCCAAAGAATAGCAGATATTTTAGCGCTTTAAAGATTAAGGAACACAAGATGTTTAACAAGGTTTCAGTTGTAGGTTTAGGCTATATCGGTTTGCCAACGGCTGCGGTGATTGCTTCTCGCGGAATTGAAGTGATCGGTATTGATGTCAACCAGCATGCTGTAGATACCATCAATAAAGGTGAAATCCACATTGTAGAGCCAGATCTTGATATCGTGGTTCGTAGTGCGGTAATGACAGGCAAGCTTAAGGCGACAACCGTTCCTGAAGCGGCGGATGCATTTATGGTCGCGGTACCTACACCGTTTAAAGGTGACAACCACGAGCCTGATCTTAGCTATATTGAGAGTGCAGCAAAGGCAATTGCCCCGGTATTAGAGAAAGGTAACTTAGTGGTTTTAGAAAGTACGTCTCCAGTCGGTGCAACAGAAAAAATGGCTGGATGGCTTGCAGAAGCGCGACCTGATCTGACGTTTCCACAGCAAAGTGGTGATGCGGCAGATATTAAAGTGGCGCATTGTCCTGAGCGAGTATTACCGGGTTACGTTCTTCAGGAACTGGTCAGTAACGATCGTGTGATTGGCGGTATGAGCGACGCTTGTAACAAACGTGCAGTTGAACTTTATCAGACTTTTGTGCGCGGTGAATGCATTCTCACGAATTCTCGCACGGCGGAAATGGCAAAACTGACTGAAAACTCATTCCGTGATGTAAACATTGCTTTCGCCAACGAACTCTCTCTCATTTGTGAAAAGCTTAAGATCAATGTTTGGGAATTGATCAAGCTATCTAACCGCCACCCTCGTGTCAACATCCTTAATCCAGGCCCAGGTGTTGGTGGACACTGTATCGCTGTTGACCCATGGTTTATTGTCAACAGCTGTCCTGATGAAGCGAAGGTGATTGCGACAGCTCGTCAAGTCAATGACGGCAAGCCTCATTGGGTCGTTGATCAAGTCAAACAAGCGGCAGACGAATTTAAGAAGCCTGTGATTGCTTGTTTAGGTCTAGCCTTTAAAGCCGACATTGACGATTTGCGTGAAAGCCCTGCACTAGACATCACTACTCAGTTGGCGCATGAAGATGTTGGACAAGTGATTGCCGTTGAACCAAATATTTCCTCTTTGCCTGAACATCTGATTGATGCGGGTGTTGAATTTATGGACTTAGAGCGCGCGCTTGAAATTGCAAATGTAGTTGTCGTGTTAGTGGATCACAAGCAGTTTAAAGCGGCAGATAAAATCGCATTCAGCAAGAAAGTGGTAATCGATACAAGAGGTGTTTTGGCGTGACCTATTTCAGAGAGCGGAAGAAATAAGTCATTCGCTCTCTGAATTAACTCGTCTAAGGTTCGATGATGAAAAAAGTCCTGCTTGTGATGCCATTGAGTACCCTTAAATGGGGAAGCGATAACGCAGGCGGCGTTGATTCTGTCTGCCAGCAAGTTGTTCAGTCACTTGAGTTAGACGCTCCTGAAGGTTATCAGTATGAAATACTGGCAATTAAAGTGGGTGCCTCTAAACAAGAGTTGAATAAAAGAATCCAACTTAATGAACAAACGCATGTCACTTTTATTGCTAAGAAAGGGAAAGTATTAGGAGTACCTGTACCTGGATTTGTCTTCCAAAACGTGATGTTAAGTAAGTTGGCTCGTCGTTTCCAGCCCGATGTGGTCCATAGTCATTTACCGAGTCTTCCACTGCTACCAAGCCGCAATCACCGTTCAGTGATTACTCTCCACTCATTAGGAAAGGTAGCCAGAAAAAGTCGCGGCTGGTTAAATGATTTGATTTTTGAAACCCTGCTACCTGCTATCAGTTTACGATCTGCTGATCGATTAACCTATGTCGGTGATATCTTGTTTGACTCTCTACCAAACGCTATGCGCCATAAAGCACGTAAGGTAGGGAATCCAGTCAATGATGTTTACTTTAAGCAAACCAACCGACTCCAGTTAGATTCACTGCGTTTGGTGACTTGTTCGTTAATTACTCCACGTAAACAGGTGGATCAGATCATCAAGTTAGTTGCTCAGCTAAATACCAGTCTTGATGCTGCCCTGAAGATCATTGGTCCCGTTGATGAGAGCTATGTGTCAGAGCTAAACAAGTTGGCTGAAGAGCTTAATGTAGCGGATAAAATCTCATGGCTGGGTCCAATGAATGTTGAGCAAATTAAGCAAATCTACGCTGAGTCCGATGTCGGGGTATTTCTTTCACGTGAAGAGACTTTCGGTCTTGTACCCTTAGAGATGCTAGCGTCAGGCTTACCCGTTATCGCTACTGCAGTCGGTATTTTACAGGA
This sequence comes from Vibrio coralliilyticus, assembly GCF_024449095.1. Taxonomy (NCBI): domain Bacteria; kingdom Pseudomonadati; phylum Pseudomonadota; class Gammaproteobacteria; order Vibrionales; family Vibrionaceae; genus Vibrio; species Vibrio coralinecrosis. The sequence goes on along the minus strand of NZ_CP024628.1, from coordinate 1,253,309 downwards.
GGAGCAGGCGTTTTTTCGTAACGCTGGTGTCCACTATACCTTAGCGGATGGCTCGGCATCAGAAGCTCAAAACGTTTTACAGTTTTTAGATAACTTGCCCGCTGTTGATACAAAGTCTCTGAGTGCTAAGTTTTCACCACAGGCAGTGGTCGATGACTATCAAAGACTGTATGGAGAGCTGTTGTGATTAAAAAACTGCTCACTTATGCACCTGTTCAGATCCTTTCAGCTTTAAGTCTGTTCGCACTTATTGCGATACAGACGCGTTTTCTGTTACCCGAAGAATACGGCTTTCTCGCCGTGTTGATGGTCATTGTGGAAGCGTCACGTTCAGTGTTAGTTCAATGGATAAACAACTGTCTCATTCGTTTTTACCCAAGCGCTGAACAGGACCAACAGATACAAATCAGCGCGACGCTTGTGCGTTGGTTAATCGGTAACACGCTCTTGTCATGTTTTGTCATTGCTGCCTTAGTGGCGTTGTTGAGTGTGTTTGAGTGGCGTGTCTTTTTTGCTGTGTATGCTTTTTTCGTCGCAAAAGTCATCTATTTGTTTGTGATCGAATATGCACGCGTGAACCAAGAGTCAGGGTATTACCGTCGTTCTGTTATGACTCAAGCTGTCCTCTCAATCGTCATGACAGTAGTATTGCTCTCTTTTATACCTGCATTAGAAATGGCTTTACTTGCTTTAGTGATGAGCTATTCGGTAGCAGCCGTTATCAGCCTTCGAGCTGGAGAGTGGCACCTCAGAGTAGCGACCAACACTGAAACTAAGAAAGCGCTATTTTCTTACGGCGCACCGCTTATGTTGTCTGGTTTACTGGGTATATTGGCAGCAAGAAGTGATCGTATTTTTATTGCTAACCTCACCGGGCTTGAGCAAGCGGGACAATATGCCGCAATTGCGAATCTTTTGTTTGGCATTATGGCTCTGGTTTTTATGGCTATTGCATTGCCTCTTTATCCAGAACTCACCAAGCTTACTCAAGATCGAACACGTTTAATCGCTAAACACAAAGTATACAGTGGGTTCCTGATTGCTTTGAGTCTACCGGCGTATACGGGTCTGTGTTTATTAGCGCCGATGCTTGTCGGTATTTTTCTCGGTGACGCCTATGGGAATGTTGATCTGACGACGTTTTACTTGGTGGCCGCTGCTGCCTTACTTTTTAACTTACGTGCACATTTCTTCGATCATGGTTTGCAGTTTACATTGAAGACCAAGTATGTGCCTTTGATCATGGCGTTTGTTTTGTTGGTCCAAGTTTTGGCCGCATTTGCTTTGATTCCACAATTTGGTGCATTAGGTGCAGCGATAGGTATTGTGATAGCTATGTTTGTTGGACTGTTGCTGACAGCATGGATAGGTTGGAAAGCTGGTTATCATTATCCGGTACCTAAAGCCTTGTTGCGAACAATGATTGCGACAGCGGTTATGGCACTGGCAATACTTCAAGCTAAGCAATATATTGAGCTGGATAGCAGTGTGTTGACTTTGGCCCTTTTAGTGATGACTGCTTTAGTCGCGTATGGTTTAACGCATCTGCTTTTGAACAGTTTCCAGATCAGAACCTCGCTACTTAAGTTAAGGGGGCGTCAGCGTGCTGTCTAGGATTTACCTGTTGCCCTTTGTTGCTATCGCTTCATCAATTCTTCTTGGTGGTTACTTGCTAGAGGACCTTGGGGTACCTTACGTTTCTCAGGGGGGATCACCTCTCTTTAAGATTCATTTGTACTCTTACTTAATTCTTTTGGGCTTTGGGTTGGTTTTTCTGCTTGATGGCATTAAAGGAATTGCACTGAGGCTGGGTAACTACTACCGTTTTTGGCTGATGGCGCTGGCGTGTAATGTGTTTGTGATCCTCTACGGTTTTGCTATACACGGCACATCTGGGATGGCATATCTGATCAATACTTTTTTGGCGCCAGTTTTGATTGTCCCATTGCTTGCTTATCTTACTGACAATCAAAAATCCTTATTGCTTAAATTGATTGCCTATCTGATATTGCTCAATTCGTTTGTCGCTGTAATGGAGTACATGCTTCATTTCCGTCTGGTTAATGTTGAGTTCCAAGAGTTTTCATTCTTTCGCTCGACGGCCTTTTTGACCCACCCGCTCAACAACGCCTTGGTAACAGTCAGCATTGCTCTATTGGTGGCAAGTAGAACTAAGCTACCTAGTTTTGTTTATATGTTGATTGTGTCGCTCGCATTATTCGCATTTGGAGGGAGAGCGGCGCTGGCTATCTTTATTTGTGCGGTATCGGTTTCCATGGCACCAATGTTGTGGAGAGCCATTACCCAAGGGATTCCAGACAATAAACAAAAAATTGCCTTGTTTATGCTGATCGGGTATTTCGCATTTTGGGTTGGTGCATATTTGCTGGTGTCTTCGGGTATCACGGAGCGCATTGCCTCAAAACTCTATATCGATGGTAGTGCGTCTGCGCGATTAAATGTGTTCTATCTGATTGACCAGCTTAGTTTCCGAGAGTGGTTATTAGGTGCAAGTCATCGCTTGATGGAATCGATTGAGCTTTATATTGGTATCAATGTGATCGAAAACTACCTCATTGGCTGGATATTCACTTTTGGCTTGGTGGGGACTATTCCTTTGTTTTTAGTGGTGTATGTGCCACTAACCTATTTCGCAGTCACAGGAAACCTCATTGAAAGAATGAGTGTTTTTTCGTTTGCGGTAATCAGTATTACCAACAACTCCCTGACGACTAAAACACCAACTTTATTACTACTTTTCACCTGTCTGTATTTAAGCAAATCATTGCGTGAAAAGTGGGTAGATTCTCAGAATTCTCAATTAAACTCGGGTTACACACATGCCTAATGCTATTGCTATTTATCGAATTGCGCGCTGGTTTTATCTGAAAAAAGTCCCGCTGATTCCCAAGCTTTTCCAGTTATTTATTTTCATGTTTTATAACTGTCGAGTACCTGTTAAATGTCATATCGGTAAAGGCAGCTTTTTTGTCGTTAAAGGTATCGGCGTATCACTGCATGACAAAACGGTTATTGGTGAGCAGTGCAGCATCGGCATTGGATGCAAAACGGTCGGTAAAGGACCATTTAAAGAAGTCCCTAGAGTGGGTGACCGTGTATTTATTGGCCCTGGAGCCGTTTTAATTGGCCCGATTATTGTGGGTGATAATGCCATCATCGGTGCAAATAGTGTGGTGACGAAAAGTGTTCCTGAGGGGGCCATTGTTGGGGGGATTCCGGCCAAGATCATCGGTTGGGTTAAAGATAATGATTATGACATTCACGATAACCGCGCTGATGTTGAAGGAACAGCCCCCTTCTTGCAAGATACCCGTGGTTAGAGGGCGTTGATGTGTATACTTCGTCCATTTACAAGAAGTCTCCTGTCTTTGTTCAAAATATTATGGTGTCTCTGCGTGACTTAGTTCGTGGAGCCATTCGTAGTGAAAGTCGTATTGCTGGCTTAAAGCAGCAATTGAGAGAAAATGAGTATTCTCATGATGCACTAAAGGTATTTTGTGACAAGCAACTGGAAGCCGTTCTAGAGCGTGCAAAAGATGTGAGTGCTTATGGAGACAAGCAGCAATTAGACCAGTTTGATTTTATTGATAAACAAGATGTCAAAGCCTCACCGAATGCCTTCCTTAACACAAGTTTGAACCCTAAAGTGACGGTGAAAGGCAGCACCAGTGGTACGACTGGGACACCTCTTTCTATCCCTCAAGACCTCGACTCAGTTCTCAGAGAACAAGCTTTTGTCTCTCGTCACCTAGAGTGGGCAGGATACCAGAAAGGCGATAAGCGAGCTTGGATCCGAGGCGATATGGTTGTGCCGTTATCGCAGAAAGAGGGGCCTTATTGGCGTTATTCTATCTTTGAAAACATGATTGTCATGTCGTCGTTCCACCTCACGTCAGATGCGATTCCGAGTTATCTCAAAGCGATGGAGGATTATGGCGTAGACATAATCCAAGCATACCCATCTTCTATTGCTACGTTAGCCAAGTTTCTGGATAGCAAAGATGAGTATTACAAAGGTCAGTTAAAGTCGATTGTCACTTCCTCTGAATCTTTGTCTGATGAAGATCGCCAAGTGATAGAAAAACGTTTTCGATGCAAGGTCTTTGATTGGTATGGGCTATTTGAGCGTGTTGCTGCGATAGGCAGCTGTGAGTACGGTCATTACCACCTCATTTCAGATTACTCTCATGTTGAATTCCTACAAACGGAAGAGGGTAAACATGAGATCGTGGGCACTAACTACAATAATGCCCTCTATCCTCTGGTTCGCTACCGTACAGGTGACCACGTTGTTTTGGCCGAAAATCAACGTTGCTCATGTGGCAGAACTTACCCTGTAATTAAAAAAATTGAAGGGCGGGTTGGTGACTATCTGCTTGGAGAAGATGGTCAGAAAATTCATATTCTCAACCATATTCCTAAAGGGGTAGAAGGGTTAATCAGTTGCCAATTTGTTCAAGACAAAGCGCATTTAATCAAAGTGCTCGCTGTGGTTGATCAAACTAAATTTACAGTTCAGCAGGAGCAGCAATTGATCCTTAATACTCAGGAACGAGTTGGACAAAGCCTACAAGTCGAGGTGCATCAAGTGAGTGCATTACCGAGAACGAAAAATGGCAAGGTGCGTCAGGCGATATGCAGTGTGGAGAGCCAGAGTTGAAAAAGAACATCAATCTAACTATTGCGACTGACATTAAAGGACAAGGTGGCATTGCTACTGTGCTGAATGTTTATCAACAAGCAGGCTTTCTGTCTGATAATGCCGTTCGTTTGATCGCAACGCATTCTACTAACAATCGTTTTGGTTCTTTGGGCGCACTGATGCGTTATCTCAGCGCGCTAGTTAAAGTCATTTATTACTTTGTTTTTTACCGAGTGGGGTTGGCACATATTCATGTTGCTTCACGAGGTAGCTACTTACGAAAAGCATTACTAGTTAGGTTGATTAAAGTCCTCGGCGGTAAAGTGATTTTGCATTTGCACGGTGCAGAGTTTCGTGATTTTTACGCCAATGAATGCGATGAGAAGAGGCAGAAACACATACGTGACACATTTGAAATGGCGGATGTGGTGATTGTCCTTTCTTCTCAATGGATAGATTGGGCGCGAGCGACTTTTACCCGCTCAGAGCATTTCCAATTGGTATACAACGCTGTTCCATCACTTGAACTTCCCGCTAAAGCTAACCCTTCACCTGTGATTAGCTTCCTTGGCAGAGTGGGTGAGCGAAAAGGGATCCAAGATCTGCTAACCGCGATGGTGCGAGTCAAACAGCAATGCCCTAACGTCAAGCTATTGATTGGGGGAGATGGTGAGGTTGAGAAGTACCGCGCAATGGCACGGGATTTGGGATTGGAAGCACAAGTGGAATTCTTAGGTTGGGTCTCGGGTCAACACAAACTCGATGTGCTGCAGCGGACCCAAATCTACTGTTTGCCGAGCTACAACGAAGGTTTTCCAATGGGCGTATTGGAGGCCATGTCGGCTGGAATTGCCGTGGTATCGACGTATGCAGGTGGTATTCCGGATGCAATTGCCAACGGCAAGGAAGGTCTTCTTGTCGATGCGGGTGATGTAGACGCCTTAGCCGATGCACTTATTGAACTACTGAACAACCAAGAAATGAACCAATACTATACCCAGAACGCAAAACAGAAATTCGATGAGCATTTTTCTGTTCAAGCCATTATTCCTCAAGTGCAACGTATTTATGATGCCGTGCTTATCCAAAGGAGTCGCGCATGATCACTGATATTCAGCGTTGCTTGTTAGCTGATGCTTCAAGCAATGATTTTGCGGGTTATGATCCATTTGATGGTCTAAACGCTCGTCTCTTTGATGTGTTTCCACGTTTGCGCAATTCGCTATTTGGCCTTGCATGGATTCAGATGTTCAAACGCTCGAACATCAATATGCGCCATCTTCTTGGGGTACCTAAGAAGCGTAACCCTAAAGGGGTTGCATTGTTTATTTCTGGGATGTTGGAGCAGTACCAAGTGACCCAGGAGAAGCATTTGCTTAAAGAGGCTGAGAAACTGGCTGATTGGTTGCTAGAGAATCAATGTTGTCGCGAGACATGGGGAGCATCATGTTGGGGATATCACTTTGATTGGAAAGCGAGGGCATTTTTCGTACCTAAAGGCAAACCCAACGTTATATCGACAATTTACGTCAGCCGAGCATTATTTGATCTCGGTAAATTGACCAATAAGCAAAAATACGTGGATACCGCCTGTTCCAGCGCCAAATTTATTGTTGAACACCTTTATACAAAAGATCAGCAAAGACAGTTTTTTGCTTATATTCCTGGAGAAAAAGCATTTGTTCACAACGCGAGCTTGTGGGCCGCTGCTTGGGTTGGCTTTGTCGCATCCGAGACCGAGAACAATGAATATCGTGAGTTAGCTCGATCGGTTGCTTGGCAAAGTGTGAAAGAGCAGTCACCTGATGGCAGTTGGGTGTATGGCGCACGTAGCCATCACCAATTTATTGATGGCTTTCATACTGGTTACAATTTGGAAGCTTTGTACGAGCTTAAGTGCGCGTTGCAAACCGATGAATTTGACGAGTCAATTGATCATGGCATGGCTTACTACAAAACGCATCTTTTTGAAGCTGATGGGACGGCAAAGTATTACCACAATAATCGTTACCCTCTTGATCCACACTCAGTCGCGCAGGCGGTGATCACTTTGATCAAGGTTGGAGGAGAGCAGGAAGATGTAGACATGGCAGGCAAAGTGCTCAATTGGTCAATTGCAGAGCTTTACCTTTCAGACAAGAAACAATTCGTTTATCAAAAGAGTGCACGTGCAACCAACGCAATTAATTATGTACGTTGGACTCAGGCTTGGATGTACCTGTCGATGAGTGTTTATTTAAAGAATCACAAAGGAGATAAATCGTGAGCCGAGTAACTTTTCTAGGCAGCCCAATGGACACCATGACTATGTCTGAAACGGTTGAAGCGATTAAAGGTCGTATTGAAACCGGTGAATTTACTCAGCATGTAGTCGTTAATGTCGCTAAATTGGTGAACATGAAGAAGGATCAAGAACTGGCTCAATCGGTGACTGAGTGTGACATCATCAATATCGATGGGATGGGTGTTGTCTGGGGAGCTAGGTTTGTTGGACATCAGATCCCAGAACGAGTGGCTGGCGTTGATTTATTTTATGAGTTGAATGCTATGGCGGAGAAAGAGGCGTTTCCAGTTTTTTTCCTTGGTGCCAAGCAAGAGGTGGTCGAAAAAACCGCTCAGATTATGAAAAGCAATCATCCAAATCTTAATATTGCGGGATACCACCATGGGTATTTTTGGGATGACGAAGCCGCTCTGGTGAAGAAGGTTAAAGACTCAGGAGCAAAGTTGCTGTTTGTCGCCATTACATCACCTAAGAAGGAAAACTTTATTAATAAGTGGCAAGATGAGCTGGGTGTTGATTTCGTTATGGGTGTTGGCGGCACATTTGATGTCGTGGCGGGCAAAGTCAATCGAGCTCCAGCATGGATGCAAAATGCAGGGCTTGAGTGGTTATACCGTGTTATTCAGGAACCGAGAAGGATGTGGAAACGTTATTTGGTCACAAACTCAAAATTTGCTTTTTTATTATTGAAAGAGCGTTGGGGTAAATAATCAATCTCCCCCTCTCTCTTTGTCTTGTGACTTGTATCACTCTTTTTGTGTAACAACTGAAAACTTTGTCTTTGATTAATAAGTATAATGAATACTATAAATATACTTAGTTTTTAAATTGAATGTAAAACACTCAGTTGTTACGCTTTGTTCTGTTGTACTAATAATCCTTTTTACTAACATTCTGGTGTGAAAATGAAAAAACTAATTGCCGCTCTACTTTCGGGTAGTATAGCGTTGAGCACTTCTTTGTCTGTATTTGCTGCAGATAATCAATCAGAGAATGAAGAATTTCTTCTTGATGCACAAATTCAACTTTCTAAAAGCCAAGTACCAACAGAAGGTGGTTATTTATCTGCAAGTATTGACTTAACCAATATTGGTGGAGATGACGCTGACCTTAAATACTGGGTTTCGGTTAAAGGACCTAAAGGTATTGTATTTCCTGCTAAGTCAGTTGTTGGTTTAAGTAGTTCTGAATTCGATAGTGAAAATATTGAAGAAGGCTCAGCTCTTCATATTGAACGCGGTATTTGGGTTCGAGAATATATGGACGATGGTTTGTATCAAGTTTCTGTTGAAGGTGTAAATGTCGAAACAGGAAAAAGTTTCTCTAAATCAGAGACCTTTGCCAAGGGTGTGAGCCTTGAACAGCCAGCGGCTATTGATGGCTTAATACTTGAAGCATTTGCTGTGAACGACACCGTGTACCCAAGCGAAGGCGGTTATTTGATTCTTGATCTACAAGCTCAAAATACCAGAGAAGAAGCCGCGAATATTGAGTTTTGGGTAACCGCAATCGGTCCTGATGGTTTGGCTATCCCTGTCCATGCTCGCATACTTAAGTCAGTGCCAGCTTTTGATGAGCTGAGCATTATCCGTGGATTTACTTTAGATGCTAGTTACCCAGATGGTGAATATACTATCGTGCCTCAACTGTATGATGTAGACAGTGGCAAACGTGTCGAAGGCGCTATTAAAGTATACAAAGGTGATACTGCTATTATTGACTAACCTTTATCTTACTAAGCCCTGATTTTCAGGGCTTAATTCTCACCGACTATTATTTTTTTCTTGTTCTCTTCAATATTGATATTTTCAGATGACATATCAATAGATAAAAAATCACAACCGGACTCTTCATCATATTCGTTACCAATAATATTGATGTTATCAAATGAGTAACTACTATTCTGGCTATAAGTTCTGATTATTTTTTTATACTTTTCTTCGCTTATATTTTCACAAGTTACATTGCTGAATCGATTGTAAGAAATAGAAATGTTTTCTACTGATTTGGTTGGAGACTCATTAGATGTAAAGCTTTGTAGCCTGATCCCCATTGTACTATTTGATATGTCATTATTGTGAAATTCAATATTCCCCCAATATACTGGTTGTTCTGCTCGTGTATTAGGGTAAACGTTCATAATAAACCCTGTAATATCGTCAAAATTATTATCTTTTACTGATACATTCGAGTAATAACTTAACTCTAATGCGGTACTGTTTATCTCCTTAAAAGTATTGTGATAAACAAGGGCGCCTTGAACCTCTTTCCGGCTTGATAACTTGAGGGTACAAGCCTGAAACAAGTTATATTCGAAAGTGATGTTTTGCGTACCTGGAGCGCTAGAACCTTGAGTCGCTTGAGTCGTGGTTACCTGACTGCAGTTGCGAAATGTATTGGCGAATAAGGTGGCGTTTTGTGATAGTGAGTCCGTTGGGTTAGGCCCGGTTGTCACCCTTAATGCAGCGTCGCCAAAATTTTCAAAAGTATTATTGGATAGGTGAGAGTCGGAGGTACTGGCAAGGTAAACCCCTTGCTCTCCCCAGACTTGTGTTATATTGCCGTTATTGAGGCCGATGAAATGAATCCCCCCAATGAACACCTTTTGAGTCTCTTTGATGTACAGTAAATATTCGCCACTAAAGTCAGAACATTTACGTAAGATTGCCCCTTGGCTGCCAATTAAAGAAATTTGTTTGGTATTCGTTAAATACAGGGTTTGACACACATCATAGATGCCTTCAGGTATAACCAAAATATCTCCAGGATTGAGAGAAGATAGAGCAGTTTGAATCGCTTGGCTATCGTCTTGGGAGTCATTGCTAATCGCACCAAAGTGATCCAGCCGATACACTTTATCCTGAGATAGGGCGGGTAGTGCGAAAAGGACGGCAATGATAAATAACGGTATTTGCATAATAAACTGACCTAGCTTAGGCGTCGGTACGTTTTCTCGAATTATGGTTGCCATTCTATACGTCGTTGGATACTGAGATAAAAGTTTTTATCTTTTGTCTGTTAAATGAAGCGATATCCCACTTTAAATGTCTCGTTTCTAAGATGTCTCATTATTGAGTCATGTTCTTCTCGCTGAATTGTTGAACAGAGCAAATTACATACAGATAATCTGCGCGAAACAATCTAACCGCTTATTTCTGGGTGAAGCAACGTAACGGGAGAATTACGCCAGTCTTGAGCAATACATTAATTTGGCAACAAATCAGCGAAGGGTGTTCTAAATGGAACGTAAATTATTAGCAGTGGTATTTGGCTCATTTGCCTTAGCCAACATAAGCTTGCCTGCCTATGCTTCCGAACCTATGGGATGCATTATCAGTCAGCAGTCGGGGGAGAAGTATTGCCTTAAAGCGGGAGAGCGCTCAGGTTATTCACTTCCAAATTGGATTTATGCGCACCCGGTCGATGTACTCGCACCGAGTGGTGTTTCCGTTATGTTGAGTGACTGGGATAACCTGTCATACAACAGACTTGCCGTTTTTGACACTTATACGTCAAACGAACAACTTAAAAATGTGAAAGCGTATAATGGTCGTTACTTAGACTTTTCTAAGCCTCGTTCGATGCGAGTATTGGCGTCTGAGCAATACCCAGAGGCGTGTATTGTCAGCCTAGAGAATAATGAACGTTACTGTCTAAAAGAAGGTCAACGTTCTGGTTACTCATTACCAGAGTACATCAAAGGTCATGAAGTAGAGGTGCGTGCTCCAGAGGGACTTGGTGTGATGCTAAGTGACTGGGATAACCTTTCTTACAATCGCTTAGCGGTGTTTGGCGGTTACAAGTCAAATACTCAGCTTGAGTCAGTGAAGGCTTACAACGGTGAGATCCTAGATTTTTCTAACCCTCGTTCGATGCGAGTTCTTGCTTATTCAGAACCAGATAAAAAAATTGAAACTGAACTGAAATGGTCTTGGCAAGGCAGCAGCTTTAAGCCTGAGTCAGATCAGGTAATGGTCACGCCAGTAACCGGTCAGCTTAACGACGACAATGGTGACGGCCGAATCGATAACCAAGATGTCGCTGATGTGATTATTGTATCGTTTGAAGGTCGCAATTACTCACGTGGTGGTTTAGTTCGTGCGCTGAGCGGTGTGGATGGCTCAGAGCTATGGAGCTATGATAACGGCGGTGTTGTTGCTGATGCTCGTTACAGTCCTGCAGTTGCAGACTTAGATCACGATGGTATCGTGGAAATTGTCACAACCAGTACTGGCAGCGATTTCATCCAGGTGCTTGATAATCATGGTAATGTGAAGAAGCAGATTGCGACGGTTGAATCTGGCTGGAAAACGGTGGGTGACATCGCTTTAGCCGATTTGGATGGTGATGGTGATATCGAAATTCTGTCTGCTGATGGCGTTTACGATTATGAATCTGGTCAGCCAGTGTTTAGTCATAACTGGTCTCCAGCGTCAATCAGTGGTGACTTTGATGGTGATAATAGTCAGGAAGTCTTTGCCGACGGCACTTTATTCCAAAGCTCAGGCGCTGTTGACTGGCAGTACAGTGCTGCTGACAAAGTTTGGTTCTCTTCATTGGTGAATCTAGATTCAGACAAGCATCCAGAATTGGTGGTTTCTGTTCCGGCAAGCTACTCGTCTGCACAAAAGAGCTCTCTGGCGGTATTGGAACATGATGGTTCAACCAAGTGGGAAATAACCAATGAGAACAATCCTGGCGGTGGTGTTCAAGCGGTTTCAAGTTTCCTAGCGGCTTACAGTGAGTCAGTGACTCAGCAATCAGAAGTCTTTGGTTATGAGAAAGGCAATATGGAGTCGGCACAAGTTAGCGATGAAAACTTGCTCTATGTTCGTTCTGGCGCGGCTATCGATGCGATTGGTACTGAAGCCCATAACACGATCGGCGGTAACGGTGGAGCGCTTCGCGATCCTATCGATCTTTCGCAAGTGACAGCTATTGACGTCACTTACGGTAAGTACTTCTGGGGTGGTCGCCACCTTCTGGCCATGGAGTTTTCTCTGAAGAATGGCTCCTCAGTCATGTTGGGATCGAAAAACTATGGCTACCATCTGCAAACGAAACGCTTTGTTCTTCCTGAAGGTGAGAGTGTTACGGGTGTGAATGTGTGGTCACAAGGTTGGCTGGTAGAAGGCGTTCAGTTTGAGACGGCTACGTCAGTAGGTACTGACAGCATCGGTATCGTGTACGCAGGCTATAAAGCCGTAGACATGTACAACGCAAAAGGTGAGCTGGTTTGGTCGGTTGAAAACGATGATATCGGTAGTGGCAAGATAGGGGTATCTGCTTACGACTTTGATGCTGATGGCATCGATGAAGTGCTTGTTCAGGACCATTTCAAAGTGCGTATCCTTGATGGTCAGACAGGTAAAGAGCTTGCTGTGATCGATAACTCGACTGGAACCTTGTGGGAATACCCAATCGTTGCAGACCTAGAGGGTGACGATAATGCTGAACTGATTGTGGTAGCCAACAACTACGACAGCAAATACAACATTAACAAGGGCGTATATGTGTATCAGTCTGCTCAAGCTGATAAGCCATGGACAAACGCGACACGTATTTGGAACCAGCACTCGTTCAACCTGACTAATATCACTCAGGCTGGACAAATTCCTGAGACGTATCAGCCAAGTTGGTTAAGCCACAACACTTACCGCTCAAGCACGCTACGTGCGGGTAAAACGGAATTCTCTCCGATCTTTGGTTATCCGAATGGTGATGTTCAAAAAGCGGAAGTGACGACAAGTGATGTACTTTACGTACGTTCTGGTCTTGCGATTGATGCTGTTGGTACAGAACTTAATGCGCTTATTGGTGGACATGGTGGAGCACTACGTCACCCCGTTGATCTGAGCAAAGTTAAGAGTATTGAAGTGTCTTCAGGTCATTACTATTGGGGAGGTAACCATATCGTTGCACTTAAATTTAAGTTCAAAGATGGCTCTTCAGTCATGATGGGCTCGAAAGGTTATGCATCGCCAATCAAGGTTGAAACATTCGAGGTCCCTCAAGGGAAGCAAATTAAAGCCATCAATGCATGGACTGCAGGTTGGCTGATTGACGCTATTCAGTTTGAATTGAACTGATAGTTTGATGAAAACGCCTCACACATGTGAGGCGTTTTTTTAATAGGCAGTAATGCCAAACTCTCTTAATTTCGCGGGAAGCACATCATCAAGGTGGTCGATGTCTTCAGGCATCACTTCAATTAAGTCAAATTGGTGCTCGTGATATATACGCTTGATATCGGCTTTCTTATTCTCAGGGAAATCGCCATTATCGCGTCCCCAAAATTGTAAATAGACTTTGCCAGTCGGTAAGTAAAAATCGCTTAGCACATCTTCATCAATCGGTAATTGGCGATCATACGCATGCACGATGCCATTCATATAAAGCCAGTTGTCGATCTTGAGCTCTCCCTTAGATCGCACATAATGTCCATCTAGCGTTCGGTGTTTGGCTTCGAATTTCTGCCGGAAGCTGGATATTGATTTATCGGTAGCATGCGCTTCAGCATCCAGACCTGAAAACTCGATGACTGATTGTTTGAGACGCTTGTTGCGGACAATTGAGTCATGCCAAACAGCAAAATGATTTCCACTTTCTTTGTCATGGCGTTGATATCCACCGACTTTGAGGCCATTTGCCGTTACCTCCCAACCCGTATCCATTTTTTGCAGCCAGCCTAATTCCTGAAGAAGCTGGTTGATTTTCTTAGCGCTGAGCGAGAATCGCTCCCCGATTTGAGTCGCGCTGAGAGGTTTACCACTAGTGGCTACTGTATTAATCAGGAGGTTTTCTGGCCATATAATGAATTGGCCAAACTTTTGATGCTGAGCATATTCACCACCAAACGTTCGACCGAGCTCCGTCAATACCCATGCTTCATCAGAACGATTGATATAGCCCGCCAGCTTGAGATCTTGAAACAACTGTTTTGGCTCGATCTCTCGTAATTTTGCAAGAGCTGTGGTTGAGATTTTGTTCACTCTATTTCCTCCTCAGCCAGTTTGACTAGCGTAAGGTTATTCTTTGAGAAAAAGGAAATCTATTCAAGCAGATAGTTGCAGTTCTGATAAATGATCATCAGAACTGCGTCCAATTAAGCTTTTGCGTGGAAGATAGCCATTGAAGCCGGTGCAATAAGTACCTGCTTGTGATCAATCGTCTGGTGGAGATCATGGTTGTCAGTATTGCAGACCATGGTCCATTGCTGTCCATTGTCGCTTGGTAGTGTTAATCGTGCCGGAGCGTTGGTTTGGTTGATGCAATAGAACAACTCGTCGCCATGTTGTCCAATACCGAGCTGCAAGGCAACGGAGCTGAGCTGATTCCAATCATCGTGTTCCATGAAAGTACCGTCAATACGACGCCAGTGGATTCGGTTATCATTTCTGTTCTCACCACTGAATGCGCGGATAAATGGCACCATATAAGTTTGGCGGGCTTGAACCATGTTGGCTAACCAAGCTTTGAATTCGTCTTTTTCGGGCGAAGTTTGCCAATTCAACCAACTTAATTCGTTATCCTGACAATAGGCATTATTGTTGCCTTTTTGGCTATGCGAGAGCACGTCAGCTGTCAGGATATGCGGAATGCCGAAAGCAAACAGCAAGCTGGCCATAAAATTGCGTTTTTGCTTTTCTCTTTTTTCTGTGATGATAGGGTTCTCGGTTTCACCTTCTACACCATAGTTGTCAGAGCGATTATCGCCATGGCCGTCACGGTTCTGTTCTCCATTAGCTTCATTGTGTTTTTGGCGGTAAGACACCAGATCTTGCATAGAGAAACCGTCATGATAAGTAATGTAGTTCACGGTGAGTTTGTACGGCCAGTTAGCCGCACTGTAAAGATCACGAGAGCCCATTAGACGGGTGGCAAATTCTTTGAGGTAGCCTTGATCACCACGCCAAAAACTGCGGGTAATATCGCGTAATCTATCGTTACACTCATTCCAACCCAATGGGAAATTGCCCACCTGATAACCATTTGGGCCGATATCCCAGGGCTCAGCGATCAGTTTCACCTCTTTAAGAACTGGGTCTTGAGCTACTGCCTTGAAGAACCCTGAATTGGCATTGAAGTGTTCTCCTTCCCGACCTAACGTCGCGGCAAGATCGAAACGAAAACCATCAATTTGATACTCTTCAACCCAGTATCTGAGTGTATCCATGACCAAATTGAGAGTCGGTTGATATGACAAATCGAGGGTATTCCCACAGCCGGTATAGTTGGCGTAATGCCCCGCATGTTTAACGTAATAATGCTCATCTAGCGCTTTTAGATTAAAGACTGGGCCTTGCGCATCCCCTTCAGCAGTATGGTTGTACACCACATCGAGAATGACCTCGATACCATGTCGGTGCAGCTCTCTAATCGTTGTTTTTAGCTCAGTTACTGCATCTTGGGCGGCGTAGCGTGGATCGGGCGCCATAAACACGTAAGGGTTATAGCCCCAATAATTCACCTTATCCATCTTGAGTAAGTGAGCTTCATGCATACAAGCTGCAATAGGAAGTAATTGCAAAGTATTGATGTTTTGCTGCTTATAAAACGCAAGCATCGCTTCACTGACTAGTCCAAGGTATCGGCCTTGGTGCTCTGGTTGTACGTCTGGGTGGAGTTTAGTCACCCCTTTCACGTGGGTTTCAAACAGCACCATTTCTTCACGTGGACGATGTGGTCTATTGACACCTTGCCAGTCGAACTGGTCATCGGTCACCACACATTTTGATAATTCAAAACTTTTCGCTGAATTAAAGGGAATGGAATAAAAAAGAGGTTTATCCAGCGATTTTGCATAAGGATCTGAAATTAAGTGCGCTTTTCCTTTTTCAACAATAATGAATCCGTATTTCTGACCGGCTTTTATACCGGGAACGAAGGTGTGTTTTATTCCTGCATATTCATTTTCCAACGGATAGGTTTGGTAATGATTGCTTTCATCAAACAGAGCCAGCAAGAGATCTTTATTCTTAGGAGCATAAACCGCGAAGTTACAACCTTCGTGATTTAATGTAGCGCCAAGAGGATAGGGGCGAGAGAACGGCATGGTTAATCGCTTTATACGCTTGTAATTTAGTAACTGGAACTAAGTAAATAGCTTTGTTGTTAAGACGTCAAGAACCTTATGTATAAAATAAAAATGTAATTTTATTTCAAATTGAAGGTGCCTTTTTGTGTAAAAGGTGAGCTATGTGACGTTTTGTGAGGAAGCTATAAAAGAATCTTATACCTCCTCCCCCTTATATTTGTGACATAAGCCTAATGTACGGCGTTCGGTTATTCTTCTCATCCCTTCTCATCCCCCCAAAATAAGTGTTAGGTGGAGGAAGTCAGCCTTGAGCCTTATCGGTAATCTTGTCAGCAGTTGAAGCAAATGGGGTTTAGGCGATATAGCTTGGCCCATCTTACCTCTCTTTTTGATGGGTTCTGTTCCTGCCTTTTCAGAGCGATTCAACGAGTGAGCTAAAAGAATAATAAACCCTAAATGGAGTTAAAAATGAAAAAAGTAAGTGTAATTGCTGCCGCAGTGGCTGCGACATTAGCAGCGGGTTCTGCTTTCGCAGAAGACAAAGTTCAGCAAGGATGGCAAGTTAACGGTTATGGTCATCTTTTGTATAACGTTGGTCAGTCTCTGGCGCTAAACGAATCGTACGAACACCGACGTGACTACCGTGCGGCCGGCGCTCCTTTCTCTGGTAACCCAAACCAAGTGGAGTTCACTGTTACTCGTGGTGATAATTATGAGAGCGGTTCTTGGTCTAAATATGTTCTTAAAACAGAGTATGGAAACAACGAAGGTGGAAATGGTCGTGGATTCTATGGCTCTTCATCAGGTAATGAAGGTCACTTTGAAACCGGGCAGCTAGAATTTAAAGAAGCCTACGTTGAATTAGGCGATTTATCTTACTTTAAAGAAGGTACTAGTGTTTGGGCTGGTAAGCGTTACCTTAACCGTCAAGCTGGTATTATTACTAAAGAGTTTTGGAAACAATCATCAGGTGTTGGTGGTGGTATCCAGTACAATGACATGGGTCTTGCTGTTGTGTCTGCTGACTCAGGTGAGGGTAGCTGCCTAGATGCGAGTACTGGTGATGACTACAGCTGTAAAAATGATGGTCTAGACGATCAGCAAAGTAGTACGACGATGACGTCAGTAGACTTTTACTACTACGGATTTGAAGCATTAGGTGGTCGTTTTGACTTCGACGCTAAACTGATGACTCGTACCAATGTTGACTCTGCTAACACTGCAGAAGATGGATTTGGTCTTTCGGTGACGTACTCTCGAGATTACTATGGCTTTGATGGCTGGTCTCTAACAGCTTTGACTTATGGTCAAGGTGTTGCAGCAAACCGTGGGGTGAACTTTGGTCAGTGGAGTGGTAACTGGCAAAAAGATGATGAATCAATCTTCTTAACTTCTTACGGTGTTGCAAATATTACGGATAAACTACAGTTAGGCACAGAAGTGACATATTGGGATCTTTCAAATGATGAGACGAACCAAGTATGGGGCTCTCAGGATGGTTTATCTCGCTTAATTGTTGGTGCGACTCCTTCTTATAAAGTGAACGAAAACTTCCGTATGGAAGCGACATTTACCTACGCTCTTGAACGTTTGGGCTCTGATGGTACTTGGGGACGTGAAAAAGCAGATACGAGCTTCTACACCGCAACCCTTGCACCAGTTATGACTGTCAATGCTGATTATTGGGGACGTCCACAAATCAAGCCTTATGTATCCTATATGTCATCTAGCGATAGCGGTTATAAATGGAGTAATGGGGGAGATGATTCAGAAACACGCGTTGGTATTGAAGCAGAAATTTGGTTCTAACCATTGGCCATTACTTGGTAATATGTAATTGGAAGGCGGTCGTTAGACTGCCTTTTGTGCTTTCGAGAATAAGGAAAATCAAATGAGAAATAGCCTCATATTGCTGCTATCTGGTATCGGATTATTTGGATGTTCTGCTTCTAGTGAAAATGCTCAACTAATGGAGCAAAGCCTTTCTCCAGTGCAAGCTCAAGTTTGTTGTGGAACAAGTCAAGAATTCCCATGGATTTTCTTAAAACAGAATGAAGAGCTGGAATTTACCATAGATACCGCTTCCCCAGTGTTTGATTTTAATACGGGGAAAAGTTATTTCGCTCCGTTTGCGTTTGACTCTCAGTCTGGTGCTGTTGAGCTAGTGATACGAAGCAATATGGAAGATAACCGTGTTGCTATCCCAGTCATAGAGTTGCTCGATCAAGATTTTAATACCGTAAAAACGCTTAAACGTGATGATTTCCAAATAAAATTTTCAGATGCTTTTGCGAGAAATAGATTTGAATTACAGATAAGTGTAGACACGATTCAAACCCCTTATATGGTGATATATTCAGACAACTCTGATCTGGGTGAAAGAATAATGGTTCCTCATCCGGCGAAGTTGAGAGCACAAGAAACAGGAGATCCTATGCCAATTGTTACGGATCCCACGTACTACGCTGCGAATTTTGGCTCTTTTAGCGTGAATGTTAAAACGTTAACTTTGAGTGGATATAACCAAAAGAAACTCGTCGAGCAAAAGATAAGTTCAGACACGAAGAAATCGCCTTCAGCACAAATATTGGTGCCTGTTCCAGAAACTCAACAATACTACCATCAGGCGATTACCGCTGCGGTAGAGTCGAATGATTTAAACAAAGCCATTAGTTTGCTAGAAGAAGCAAAAGCACTAAATGTTGAAGGTGCACAAGAAATTTTCGTCAAAGCGGTAAACGCGAAGAAGTAAAAAATAATGGTTTAAAAAGCCGCAGCTAGAGGCGTCTGGCTGCGGATTTTTCGAGCAGGGGTTAGACTTTAAAGTACCTGAGCTGAGCTGTGAGATGTTCTGCTGTATTCGCCATCAGTTGGCTATCTTCTGCGAGTGACTGGGACGCTTGAAGCACTTCATTCGCTGCCAGATGAATACCGGACACATTTTCGTTCATTTCTGTTGCAACGGTACTTTGCTGCTCAGACGCTGCGGCAATTTGAGCGACCATATCATTTGCGTTTTGCATCTCATTGACGATGACATCAAGCTGTTCACGTGTTTTCGTTGATGCCGCAACACTTTCGTCGACTTTTTCATTACTGCTTTGCATTGCCGTAAAGGTTCTGCCTGCTTGCTCGATGAGTTTTTCAATGGTCATTTGAACTTCATTGGTCGAGTTTTGTGTTCGGCTGGCAAGATTACGTACTTCATCGGCGACAACCGCAAATCCTCGGCCTTGTTCACCCGCTCGTGCTGCTTCAATGGCGGCGTTTAATGCCAATAAGTTGGTTTGCTCTGAGACATCGCGAATAACCCCAACTACATTACTGATCTCATTAACGCCAGTTTGCAGGTCCGTTACCAAATCGTGAGCGGTGGAAATATTGCGAGAGACTTCTGCGATAGTGTGTGAAGTGGTTTGCATGGTTTGATCATTACGGTGAGCATGTTCGACCACTTTATTGGTGCTTACCGAGGTGTTTTCTGCATTGGTCGCCACATCTGAAATAGTCGCGCTCATCTCAGTCATCGCGGTAGAAAGTAGTTCTAACTGGGCATGCTGAGAATTAACGCTGGTCGCTGCTTCTTCACTGGCTTGAGCAATATTGCAGGCCATGGCACTGGATTGTTCTGCTGACTGGTGTGCGGTGCGCAATGTCTCTTGCAGTTTGCTGAGCATCTTGTCGATTTGTTGGCTCATCTCTCCCAATTCATCTTTTCTCGACATACTCATACGAACTCGTAAATCACCATCGGCAATTTTATGAGTGTTATCGATCAACCGATATAAAGGCGTAATAATATTGTTTGAAATGGTATAGCCCATGCCGAGTAAGATGGCTGAAAGGATAGCAGCGACAAACGCTTCTTTCAGAGCAAGGGCATAAAAAGCCTCCTGAATATCAGAAACTAGTAAACCCGAACCGACAATCCACCCCCATTCTGGGAACAGCTGAACATAGGAGATCTTATCCTTAAGCTTGCCTTGGGGGCTTTTCCATTGATAGTCAAGAAACCCTTTTTGTGCACTGGTTTGAGAAATAGAGACCATTTCTCGCCAGTGGAACTTTCCCGCTCCGTCTGTGAAGCTCTTGGCATTTTGCCCATTTAATGCAGGTTTAATTGGATGCATAACAATTTGCATTTGTTGGTTTAGAATCCAAAAATAGTTTGATTCGTCGTAACGCAATGCCTTGATGGCATTTAACGCTTGCTGTTTAGCGATTTCTTCTCCGATCTCTTGTCTCTGATCGTAATAGTACTGAACTAGGCTGATAGTCGCTTCCACTTGAGCACTGAGCTTGTCTTCTCGCTCGTTCATGGAAGATTCCCTTTGCTGGATCAAATTATAGATACAGGCCATAGCGATAAAAATTATTGCCAGAGCCACTATGGTCGCCAGTTTATATTTGATAGTGAGGTCGCTGAGTTTCATTGTTAAGCCATTTTTATAGTTTGTGTTTTCATTTTGAAGGTGAACAGAAAGGCTATTCAATGTTTTGGAGATGAAAATTGATTCTTGTCATGAATAAATAATATTCATTTGGTTGCTTAATGAGTGGTGAGCTGGATCAAGGTAAAGCAACGGAGAATCATTTTGTTTGATGCATAGGTTCACATATTGCGATTATATCGTTGCTGTGAATGCATTAATGTCGTTTCAATGAGTTATTGAATTTGGTGTTTGGTCATATTCCTACCACAATCTATTAATAAACCTATTTATTAGATTGCGGTTGCCTCTAGTGAAGTGGTGTATGAAAAGCTTATGAATAATGAAATTAATGTGTATAGGATGAAAAGAGATGAGAAATCTAGGTTTTAAAAAGCTATTGCTCATTTCCATTATTGCGCTGGTGGTCATATCTGTATCTGTTTCAAGTTATGTCGCTTATGTGAAGCAGGAAGAGACGCTGGTGGAGTTAATTACCGCCTCAAACCAAAGCTACGTGAAAGGGCAAGCACAAAAGATAGCGGATCAACTAGGAGAGAAGGTTGGTGGTTTAGAGAAGTTGGGTAAGCACTTTGAAAGTAAAGAAATAACGGGTACGCCTGACGATTTTATTGAGCTCACTCATGTCATTGCTAATGCCACTAATTTGAATAGCTCTGTCGTTGCCTTTACTAATGGTGACGCGTATTGGAACCAAGAAGCCAGCTCATGGCCTAACCACAAGTTTGATGGGGATGTGACCACTCGGGGCTGGTATCAGGCAGGGCGGCAAAGTACCACGACATCGATTACTGAACCTTATAAAGGCAGTGAGGGCAGTGAGTATTGGGTGTCGATTGTCCGTAAGACATTAAGTGGCATGATTTCTGTGGATATGCAGCTGGGTTTCCTTAATGAGATTGCTAAGAGTGCAAACAACATTCCTGGAGCGGTTGCTGTCATACTAAATAGTGATACTACCATTCTGGCTTCATCAATGGATGATGTGGAGGCCGGTAACAAGACAGACAAATACCCTTGGCTTAATACTGTCGCCAATAAAACAATAGGGAAGACGGATGTTGTTTACGATGGCCATGAAGGAGAGATCGAAAAACTGTTCTTTTCCCATGAAATCAATATTGCGGGCAAGAAGTGGTACTTTGTGGTCGGTCTGGACAAAGACATCGCCTTTGCTGATCTTGCGTCCGCTAAGCAAGCGGCCATCTTTACTGCAGTGATTGCGACGGTGATCAGTATTGTTGTTGCGTTACTTGTCATGCAGGTACTGTATCGTCCTATTTTGGTGTTAAAAGAAACCATCGCAGGGCTGAGTGAAGGTAATGGCGACTTAACACAACGTATCACAGTGACTACGAATGACGATTTAGGCCAAATTTCGGAAGGTGTGAATAAGTTTATTGCTAGTTTGCAAACCATGATGTTGGAAATCAGCGAAGCGACTAACCAGTTGAACGGCAGTGTAGATCGTATGCGTGATCAGAGTCAGCGTAACTCCTCCATTCTCCAAAGCCATGTACAGGAAACAGAGCAAGTGGTGACGGCGATAGAAGAAATGAACTCTACCGCTGAAGCGATGGCAACAGATGCGGCGAATACGGCTCAGCTGACGCATAAAGCTAACGAAGCGGGTTCAGCATCGAAGGT